>NZ_KB906452.1:0-348567 GCF_000381385.1 Thioalkalivibrio sp. ALE10 | reverse complement strand
CAGATCGGGCCGGTAACGCTCCAGACCACCCGGTACCCGTTCGACCAGCTCGCCCACGTTCTGTGCGGCCGTCCAGCGCGTCTCTCCATTGTAGAGCACCACCGGCAGCACCGGGGGCAGGCGGCCGCCGGGCGTCAGGGCCTTCTGCCGGATCAGGTCCTGATACAGCAGCCCGAGATAGGTCATCATCCGTACCGCCATGAAACGGTCCACGCTCGACTGGAACTCCAGCAGCAGGTACACGTAAAGCCAGCCGCCGCCCCAGCGCACGCGCCAGACGATGTCGTCTTCGCGATCGCGCAGCTCGTCGGTCACATAGGACCCGTTGACCTTCTCGAGGGTGGAGAAATCCAGCTCCCTCACCCAGTCCTCCCGGACAAAACCGGTCAGCAGGTCCCGCACCATCTCGGGATGCGAAAACAGGAGCTTGTAGCTGTTGTCGTGGTGATCCGCCATGCCGACACTCCCTGTCCGGTCAGGGCCGCAGCGTACCACGGCCTCCTCACAATCCCGACCACGAGGCCGGTCCGGCGCAGTCCGCGCGGGGGCTTCTGCACTGCTCGGCGATGCTGACCGGTCGGGCGCGACTTCCTCGACCCGGGCGAGCACAAACCGGCCACGGATCCGGCCATCCGTCCGGTCATGGCATGCCCGATCCGGACACCATTCTGAGATTAAATTGCTGATATGATGAGACTCATGCAAATGGCGTGAAAGGACATCCAACCGGCCATGGGCGCAGTCATTGACCGAGGTGAACGCATTGCTCTGATGGAGCCCCTGGTGGTGGGGGAGGGCTCCGCCCATCGGGGGCGGCTTACCGATCGGGTGCTGGATCTGGTTGCGCATGCCGCTGCCTTTCGCGCCCGCCTTCCGGTGGGGGTGGAATCGGCCCTGGCCGGCCTGGTGCGATCCATGAACTGCTATTACAGCAACCTGATCGAAGGCCACTACACGCATCCTGTGGCCATCGAGCGGGCGCTTGCCGGCGATTACAGTCCGGATTCCCGTCAGCGCGACCTGCAACTGGAGGCGGCGGCGCATATCCAGGTTCAGAGCTGGATCGACGCTGGGGGGCTGAAGGGGCGCGAGACGGCGCCCGAGGGGCTGTGCGAGTTACATCGGCGCTTCTGCGAGCGGCTCCCGGACGATCTTCTGTGGGTTGAGGATCCCGACACTGGCCAGCATCTCCGGGTCTCTCCCGGTGCATACCGAACACACGATGTCCGGATCGGGCGGCATGTGCCGGTCAGCCCGGGCGCTGTGGAACGGTTCATGCAGCGGTTTCACGCGGCTTATTCGCGGGGCGGGCAGGCCGATCGAATGCTGGGCGTGGCTTGTGCCCATCACCGGCTGTTGTGGATTCACCCGTTTCTGGACGGTAACGGTCGCGTCGCGCGGTTGATGTCCCATGCCATCCTTGTGGAACACCTGAACAGCGGCGGGGTCTGGTCCGTGGCGCGAGGCCTGGCGCGTAGCGAGGGCCGCTACAAGCAGCTCCTTGCCGCATGTGATGAACCCCGCCGCGGTGACCGTGATGGCCGTGGTCAGCTCAGTGAAGCGGCCCTGGCGGATTTCGTGGAGTTTTTCCTGGAGGTCTGTATCGACCAGGTGGCGTTCATGGAGCGTTTGATGGAGCCCGGCCGCTTCCGTGAGCGGATCCTGCGCTGGGCGGAAGACAGGGTGCGGGCGGATGAATTGCCGGGCAGGTCGGGGCGCCTTCTCGAGGTGGTGCTGTACCGGGGAGAGGTGCCCAGGGCGGACGTGCCCGGGCTGCTCGATTTGAGCGAGCGCCAGGCCCGCCGGGTGACTTCGGCGCTCGTCAAACAGGGAGTTCTGGCCTCCGACAGCAGCCGGGCTCCTTTGCGCCTGGCGTTGCCCGCAGCGCTGGCCCCTGAATTGATGCCGGGCCTCTTCCCGCCCGAAGGATAGCGACAGGCCTTCCTTGCGCGCCGGGGGCGGCTCCCTGGCCGATTGCGTGTATCGCCGCGCCGGATCGCGCAGGGGGCTGCGCTCCTACAAGGCGCCCCGGCCCGCAGGAGGCGAGCCCTCTCGCCGATCGCGGCGTTCGTCGACGGGTTTCAGGCGAAATAGGCGGGTTCGTTGCCGGGCTTCCACTTGATGTTGCAGCCGAGGCTGGGGTGCTGGGGCTCGGGCGCGGGCTGGCCGGCGAGCAGGGCCTCGGTGGCGTTGCGCAGGTCTTCGCCGGTGACGGGCTGGTCGCTGCCGGGACGGGTGCTGTCGAACTGGCCGCGGTAGTAGAGCTTGCGGTCGGCGTCGAACAGGTACAGATCCGGAGTGCAGGCGGCCTGGTACGCTTTGGCCACGGACTGGTCTTCGTCGAGGCAGTAGGGGAACTTGTAGCCGAAACGGCGGGCGTCGTCGCGCATCGCGTCGGGGGCGTCTTCGGGGACGGCCTCGATGTCGTTGGAGTTGATGGCGATCACTGCGATGCCCTTTTCGGTGTATTCACGCCCGTAGCGCGCGAACTCGTGGCGGATGAGCTGAACGAAGGGACAGTGGTTGCAGATGAACGCGATCATGTAGCCCTTGGCGTCGGGGAAGCTGTCCAGGCTGATGGTCTCGCCGGAGACGACATCGGGCAGCTGGAAGTTGGGGGCTTCGGTGCCCAGCTCGATCATCTGCGAGGGGGTGCGTGCCATCGGTTGTGCTCCTGTCTGTGGTTTTCAGTGATGGACGATATTATAGGGGCCGCCCCGGGGATGCTTGAAATGCCCGGGCGTCGCCCGCATGCTTGCCTTTAACCAAGTACAGGAGTCAGGAATATGGGCTGGGTGACCGGCACCGTGCAGGAACGCAAGCAGTGGACCGACCGCCTGTTCTCGCTGCGCATCGATGCGGACGTGGAACCGTTCGTGGCCGGGCAGTTCAACCGTCTGCGCATGGAGATCGACGGCGAACTGGTGGGGCGGCCGTACTCGTACGTGAACGCCCCGGACGAGCGCCCGCTGGATTTCTACATGATCACCGTGCCGGACGGGCCGCTGTCCAACCGCCTGGTGCAGCTCGAACCCGGCGACACGGTGGAGCTGATGCCGCGTGCCACGGGGTTTTTCACCCTGAACGAGATCCCTGACGGGCGCGATCTGTGGCTGCTCTCCACCGGGACCGGGATCGGGCCGTTCCTGTCCATCCTGAAGACCGACGAGCCCTGGGAGCGCTTCGAGAACATCCGTCTGGTGCATGCGGTGCGCCACGCCGAGGAGCTTACTTACCAGGACACCATTGCGGGCTTTTCGGAGCGCGATTCGCAGCGGTTCCAGTACATCCCCTTCGTCAGTCGCGAGGCGCACCCCGGTGCCATCCAGGGGCGCATCACCACGGCGCTGTCGGAGGGCGAACTGGCGGCGCAGGCGGGAATCGATTTTTCGCCGGAGCACTCCCAGGTGATGCTTTGCGGCAACCCCGACATGGTCTCCGAAACCCAGGCCCTGCTGCGCGAACGGGGTTTGGAGAAGAACCGCCGGCGCAAACCGGGGCATCTCACCACCGAGAGCTACTGGTAGCCCCGATCGGCCAGAGGGCTGGCCTCCTGCGGCCATGGGGCGGGCCCCGTAGGAGCGCAGCCCCCTGCGCGATCCGGCACCGGGGATGGCCCGATCGGCCAGAGGGCTGGCCTCCTACGGCCGGGGGAGGGTCTGGTAGGAGCGCAGCCCCCTGCGCGATCCGGCACCGGGGAAGCCCCGATCGGCCAGAGGGCTGGCCTCCTGCGGCCGGGGGAGGGTCTGGTAGGAGCGCAGCCCCCTGCGCGATCCGGGGCGGTGTCAATCGGTCAGGTTGGCGGACCAGGCTCGGATCAGGCCGGCGACGTAGCGGGTGTGTTCCGGGCGTGAGAGCAGGTGGTCGACGCGGTTGAGGGCGACGAAGCTGCGCGGGTGCTGCGCCATGCGGAAGATATGCCCGGCGTGGTCCACGTTGACCACGGTATCCCCGGGGGCGTGCAGCAGCAGGATCGGCCGGTTGAGCCGGGCCAGAGCGGTCTCCAGCGTGGGCTCCTCGATGGACTCCAGCAGCGCCCGGCCAATGGTAACCGGGCGCCCCCCTATGATCAGCCGGGCGTGCCCCTCGCGCGCGATCTCCTCGGCGTGGTCCTGGAACAGGTGGCGCACGTGCCCGGGGCGGCTGGGGGCGGCGATGGTGACCACGGCGTCGACCTCCGGGCGTTCGGGAGCGACGAGAATGGCCAGCGCTCCGCCGAAACTGTGGCCGAGCAGCAGGGTGGGCTCCGTGTCCGGATGATGAGCGGCGAGGGTGTCCAGCGCGGCTTCCAGGTCCTCGCGGCCGGTCTGGAGGGTGGAGTCCGCGAACGTCCCTTCGGATTCACCCAGTCCGGCGAAGTCGAAGCGCAGGGTTGCGTAGCCCTCCTCGGCCAGCGAGCGGGCCAGGCGCACGGTGGCGGGGAAGTCCTTGGAACAGGCAAAGCAGTGGGCGATGCAGGCCTTGCCGCGCGGCGGCCACTCGGGTTCCACCAGGACGCCGCTCAGCCGGACTCCGCGCGGCGTGGGGATGGACAGCGAGGTGTTGCGTATGGCCATGTTCCGGTCTCCGAAGTGGCGGGATGGTCGGGGCTGTGGCCCCGGCCGGACCGGTCTGGGATGATACGCGAGGCGACGGACTCCGGGGAGCGGACGTGGAATACGACAGCGAGATCAGGGCACGACTGACGGAACTGGAGGCGGAGCACCGGGCGCTGGATTCGGCGATCGCCGCCATGCACGCCGGGCCGTCCCCGGATTTTCTCGAGATCCGTCGGCTGAAGAAGCGCAAGCTTCAGCTCAAGGACACTATTGCGCGGCTGCGCAGCCGCCTGATCCCCGACCTGAACGCCTGAGGAAGGGCCAGGGCCGGGGGAAGGGCAGCAAAAAAAACGGCGCCCCGGAGGGCGCCGTCAACGGGATCCTTCCCGTTCGTGTGATGAGGCGAAGCGGGCCGATCAGCCCCAGATGTCCGCCGTGATGCCGGCATACCAGCCGCGGGTGTACTGCGCTTCCTGCTCACGGAAGCGGCTGGATGCACCCGTCGGGCTGACACCGCCGGCGCCTTCCACGCCGGCCATCTGGCCGTCCTTGAACTGGTACACCGCCGCCACGCTGATGCCGTAGTCCGGCGTGACCAGGCTGTAGCAGGTGTTCACCGCGGTCGGGGTGATCGGGTCGCGGCCGGCCAGTTCATGGCTGATCGCGGCGGCGACCATCTTGCCCTGGGTGTTGGCGGAGTGGCCCGACTTCGGCATCGCACCGGCCACGGAGGCGTCGCCCAGCACGTAGATGTTGTCGTCACGCTCGGACCTGAAGGTGTCCTGGCGCACCGGGCACCAGCCCTCCGCGTTGGTCAGGCCGGCATCGTGGACGATCTGGTTGGCGCGCTGGGCCGGGATGAAGTTCATCACGTCGGCCTCGACCCGCTCGAAACCGGCCTCGGTCACCGCGGTCATGTTGCGCACGTCGACCTCCTCGACCAGGCCGCCGTCCGAGGCCGGGCGCCATTCGATCATGTCGCCGTATTCCTGAGCCCAGCCTTCCTCGAACAGGCCCTGCTTGGAGAAACCGTCCTTCTGGTCAAGGATGATGATCTTGGAACGGGGCTTCTCCTGCTTGAAGTAGTTCGCGATCAGCGACACGCGCTCATACGGCCCGGGCGGGCAGCGGAACGGGTTCGGCGGGGCCACCATGACGAACGTGCCGCCATTGGGCATGTCTTCGAGCTGCTGGCGCAGGATGCGGGTCTGGTCACCGGCCTTCCAGGCGTGCGGGATGCGCTCGGCGTCGGCCTCGCTGATGCCCTCGGTGCGGTCGTAGCGGAAATCAATGCCCGGGGACATGACCAGCTTGTCGTACTGCAGGGTCTCGCCACTGGCGAGACGGACGTTGCGGCCGTCGGCGTCCACCGCGGTCACGCGGTCCTGCACCACCTTGACCCCGTGGCGGCTTTCCAGCGCGCCGTAGGTCTGTTCGATGAAGTCCATGTCGACGATGCCGCCCAGCACCCAGTTACTGCCATAGCAGGTGTAATAGCGGGCGTTGGGCTCGACCAGGGTGACGTTGAGTTCCGGCGAATACTTCTTCAGGTATTTCGCGGCGGTGGCGCCACCGGAGCCGCCACCGACCACGACGACATGGGCCTTGTCGGCGCCACGCGTCTTCTGCGGCGCGCAGCCGACGCCGGTCAGGGCCACGGCGCTCCCCGCGCCGACGACCTTGATGAAATTACGGCGGGAAAATTCCTGCATGATGTCTCTCCCTCTCTTGTGTGCTGGGCCGTTCACTGGCCGAAGTAGGCGGCCAGGGCCTCGATTTCCTCATCGGTGTAGCCGGTGGCGTGACGGTCCATGACCGTGGCCGGGCGTTCGCCATCGCGGAACGCCTTCATCTGGCTGACAATGAGGCTGGAGGGATAGTTACTGAGATCCGGGGCACCCCCGGCCTCGGCGGACGCGGCACTGTGGCAGTTCACGCAGGTGTCGGCCATCAGCTGTCCACGCGTGATTTCGTCGCCGGCCGTGGCCTGAGCGAACGGAATGGCAAGGGCCACGGCCCCGACCAGCCCCGCGAAAGTAAGGCGCGATTTCTTCATTGTTACGGACTCCTCCGTCTTGAAGGTTTGCTGTTTTAGCGGCGACAGCCGTGATGCGCTGCCTTCATCCTCCGGCCCGGTGTGACGATCCGGGCTCTTCATTGGCGCGGCCGGGTTCATGCCCGGCCTTGCGCATGATCTCGCCTTGGGTCGATCATTGCCTCGACGGTATAGCACAAAAAAAAATCGTTTTCGATTAGCGTTTTCTAAGACAGCAAGGGGATGGAACCATGATCGAGGAGCGGCGACGTCATCCGCGGATACCGATGACGGTCAACGTGGTGGTATCGGCGGGCGATGGCGAGCCGGTGACCCTGACCACCAATGACATCTCCGGTGGCGGGGCCTTCCTGCGCTGGGAGGAGGGGCAGAAACCGGACCTCAGGGGCTTGCTGGAGCTCGAGTCGGACGACGAGCTGATGCTGCAGGTGTTCGGCCTGCTGGGGGATGGTGACGCGCCACCGAAGGTCCGTGCCCAGGTCGTGCGTGTGCACGAGGACGGCATTGCGGTGAGGTTCGACCCCGAGGCCCTCGGTGGCTGAACGAGCGGGGTAGCCCAATCGGCCAGAGGGCTGGCCTCCTACGGCTTGGGCTTGTAGGAGCGCAGCCCCCTGCGCGATCCGGCGCCGGGGGTGGCCCCTGATCGGCCAGAGGGCTGGCCTCCTACGGTCGGGGGGTAGGGGGCCGGCCCTCCGGCCGACCGGGGCCGACCCGCCTAATGCGCCGTCGTCCGTTCCTGGGCCAGCACCCACGGGGCGGCCACGATGGCGGTGAACACCGGATCGGCCTCGGTCCAGCGGCGGGCGTCCTCGTCGGAGGCGCGCGCCACCTGGCCGCTGGCCAGCCACGCGCTGACCTCGTGGGTGGCATCGTCACGGAAGGCGCGGGCCACCTCGATCAGGTCCAGTTCGGGCGCCACGCGAATCACGACACCGCGGGCGAAATGGGGCATCAGCTCGCTCCAGCGGATGGGGCCGGCCTCCTCCTCGATGGGGATTTCGGCCTCGGGGTCGGCCGGTGGTTCGACGGGAAGATCGCTGGGTTCGGACATGGTGGCTCGGCTGTGTCGCATGCGGATTTCAGATGCGGTTCAGGCTAGGCGGATACCCTTGGCACTGCAACCGTCCGTCGAACTCAGTCAGGGAGAGATTGTTGATGTTGTCCAGTGTGTGGGGAATCCGAATGTCCCGTCTTGCCCCCGTGGTGTTCCTTCTGATCCTGTTGCTGGCGGGGGGCGCCGGTGCGCGCGAGGACGGGGCGGATCGCAACCCGGTGTGGACGCTGGACGAGGCGGTCGAACAGGTGGAGGCGCTGTATCCCGGGCGGATCCTTTCGGCCCGGGAAAATGACGGCGAGGGCAGCGTACGGGTCTTCGTGGTGCGTATCCTGACCGAGAATCAGGAGGTCCGGACGCTGCGGATCGAACAGGGCACGGAGGTGCAGCGATGAACCTGCGAATCGTGCTGGTGGAGGATGATTCGGCGCTGCGCGGCCAGCTGGCCGGAGAGCTGCAGGAATCGGGCTGCCGGGTGGACACCGCTGCCGATGGCGACACCGGGCTGTATCTGCTGACCGAATACAACTGTGACATCGCCGTGGTGGACCTGGGGCTGCCCGGGATGGACGGCCTGGACGTGATCCGCCGGACCCGCGAACACAAGCCGCGGCTGCCGATCCTGGTGCTGACCGCCCGTGACCGCTGGCAGGACAAGGTCGAGGGTCTGGAGGCGGGCGCCGACGACTACCTGACCAAACCCTTCCATGTGGAGGAACTGGTGGCGCGCCTGCGCGCGCTGGCACGCCGCAGCCTCCAGTCGGGTCACGAGGCGCTGCGCTTCGGCCCGCTGGTGATCGACACCGCCTCCGATGCCGTGTGGCTGAACGGCGAGGGTGTCAGCCTGACCACCTTCGAGTACCGCCTGCTGCTGCATCTGGCCCGCCAGCCCGGCCGGGTGCTGAGCAAGGACGCCCTGGCCGACTATCTCTACGAACACGACGACGACCGCGAGAGCAACGTGATCGAGGTGCTGATCGGGCGCCTGCGGCGCAAGCTGGACCCGGACGGCGGGCTGGGCGTGATCGAGACCCTGCGCGGCCGCGGTTATCGCTTCGCCCTGCAGCCCGACGCCGCTTCGGCCGACGCCTGAACGGTTACGTCACGCCCCTCCATGGCCCTTGCCGAGCGTTCCCTGGCCGATCGCGCCGCCCGCGCGCCGTTACTCCTGCGCATGGGGCTGGTGGCGGTGGCGGTGGTGCTGCTGTTTTCGGTGCTGACCGCATGGGTGCTGGAAACGGCCTTTCGCGACAATGCCGCGGACGCGGCCGAAACCCGGCTGGAGGCGCAGGTGCTGCTGCTGATGGGCATGGTCGAGGTGCTCGCGGAAGACGACGTGCGGGTGCCGCAGATGCTGCCGGAGAGCCGGCTGCAGCTGCCCGGCGGCGGGCTGTACGCGCGCATCCTCGGGCCTGCCGGCGATACCGTCTGGCGTTCGCCGTCGGCGGTGGCCACCGAACTGAATGACTGGACGCGCGACGAATACTTTGCCTACAGCATGACGGTGCGCTGGCAGCTGGATGGCGAATCGGTGCCGCTGGTGTTCCAGATGCTGGAGGATCGCAGCGCATTCGACGAGCAGGTCGAAAGCTACCGCTACAGCCTGTGGCAGGGCCTGCTGACCATGACCCTGTCGCTGATCGTGGCCCTGATCCTGGCGCTGTGGTTCTGGGGACTGCGCCCGCTGCGGCGGGTGCGCGCGGAGCTGGACGCCCTGCGCCATGGTGACCGGGTGCATCTGGAGGGGCCCTACCCGCGCGAGATCGGGGCGCTGACCGGTTCCATCAACGACCTGATCGACTTCGAGCGCGAGCGTCTGGTGCGCCAGCAGAACGCACTCGCGGATCTTGCCCACAGTCTCAAGACCCCGATCGCCTCGCTGCGCCTGAATCTGGAAGGGCACGCCCCCGATCACGAAGACCTGCGGCGCCAGGTCGACCGCCTGCAGGCGATGGTCCAGCACCAGCTCAACCAGGCCCAGCGGGTGGGCCCGGTGCCGTTCCAGACGCCCGAGCCCCTGGCCCCGGTGATCGAGCGCACCTGCCGCGCCCTGCGGCGGCTGGCGGAGCACCAGGGGGTGTCGCTGGAGACCGATCTGGCGGAGGGCTGTGCCCTGCGCATGGATTCGGGCGCGATGCTTGAACTCCTGGGGAATCTGCTGGACAACGCGGTGCGCCACGCCCGCTCGCGGGTGCGGATCACCACACACTGCGATGAGCGGGAAACCGTGCTGACGGTGGATGACGACGGGCCGGGTATCGAGCCCGCCGATCGCGAGCGGGTCCTGGAACGCGGCCAGCGGGCCGACACGCGCGAAGACGCGGACGGACAGGCGGCGGGCCAGGGCCTGGGGCTCAGCATCATCCACACCCTGGTCAGCGATCATGGTGGTCAGCTGGAGATCGAGCGTGCGCCGGAGCTGGGTGGCGCGCGGCTGCGGCTGGTGTTCGCCCCGGTCGGCGACTGAGGCCCGTGTGCGCCCGTCTCAGAGCCGGAAGTCCTCCAGCGAGGCCTCGGGCGCCCGCCCCAGCAGCCCGTCGCGCACCAGCGCCGCCGCGCCGCAGGCAAAGGTCCAGCCGAGATGCCCGGCGCCGGTGTTGAGATGCAGACCCGGTACCGCCGTGGGCCCCAGGATCGGCGTACCGCGATCGCTCATCGGGCGCAGCCCGGCCCACGGGGCCATGGTCTCGCGGTCGAGCTCCGCCGGCAGCGCGGTCAGCGTGCGCCGGCACTGGGCCAGCACGTTGGCTGCGCGTCGGGGTTCCATGCGCGCGTCGGTGCCGGCGAACTCGGCGGTGCCGGCCAGCCGCAGCTGATCGCCCAGCGGGGTCATGACCACCTTGTTGGCGTCGTCGATCAGCGGCAGGTTCAGTCGCCGTGAGGCATCCATCGTCAGGCTCAGGGAATAGCCCTTCACCGGGGCCACCGGCAGGTGCAGCCCGAGCGGGCGCAGCAGCGCCGGGGCCTCGTGTCCGCTCGCGACTACGCAGGCATCGGCTGCAATCGGTCCCTCATCGGTCTCGATCGCGTCGATTCGCCCCTGGAACGTGCGCAGCCGCCGCACCCGTGTCGCGGGCCGGTAGCGCAGGCCGCGGTCCCGCGCCAGCTCGAGCAGTCCGGTGGTGAAGCGGCGCGCATCCCCGATGGCATCATCCGGGAAATACAGCCCGCCGCAGAGTTCGTCGCGCACCCCGGCCAGCGCCGGTTCGCGGTTGATCACCTGCTCGGTGTCCCAGGCCTCGAACCGCACGCCCTCGTCCTGCATGGCCTCGGCCGCATGCCGATTGCGGGCGAGGCTGTCCGGATCGCGGAAGACCTTGAGGATGCCGGATTCACGGAAGTCGAAGTCCAGGCCGGAGCCGGCCAGTTCCCGATTCAGGCGCCGGGTCTCGCGCAGGGAGAAAGCGGCCAGGCGGGCGTTGACCAGGGCGTGCCGCTGGAAGGCCGAACGCCGGCTGTGCCACAGAAAACGCAGACCCCAGCCGGCCAGTCCCGGCAGGGCGCGCGGGCGCATCAGCAGCGGGGAGTCCTCGCGCCCCAGATAGCGCAGCAGGTCGAGGCCCACGCCGGGGGTGTTCCAGGGCTCGGCATGGCTGGCGTGCAGCATGCCGCCGTTGGCATGGCTGGCGCCGGCCGCCGGTTCCGTCGCGGCATCCAGGAGGGTGACATCGAGTCCGGCCTCGCGCAGATACCACGCGGTGGTGACCCCCATCACGCCGGCTCCGATGACCACCACATGCATGCGCTCCCCTCCCGTTGCCTACAAAGATCCGGCAAAGCGTTTGATCAGCGTGTCGTACTCGCGTTCCAGGCGCTGTGCCGAGACCTTTTCGCGGGTGCCCAGCTCCTGGGCGAACTGCGATACGCGGAACTCCTCGATGCGGTAGCGAAAGGCCAGGACGTCGGGGTCGTCGGGACGGCGCTCCAGCAGGTCGCGGGCCTTCTGCCACAGCGGTTCCACCGCCACCCGGCCGGCGCGGTCCTTGTCCGGGGCCCGGGACAGGCGTTCCAGGCGCCGGTCGATGGCCTGCAGGTAGCGCGGGAACTCGGGCAGCACGTCGGGCGGGGTGCTCAGCAGGAAATCCGGCGGGACCAGGGCGTCGAGCTGGTCACGGATGTCGCGCGCCGCCTCGATCCAGGACAGCGGCAGATCGCCGTGCAGCCGGCTGCGCAGGTCGTGCCAGCGGGCGAGGATGTCGGCTGCCAGGCGGGCCAGTTCGGTAGCGGCCGGACCCAGTTCGCTGCGCCCGGCTTCCAGACGCTCGGCGAAGGCCTCGGCATCGCGCGGCCATTGTTCCGGGGCGTCGGCGAGGAACACCCGGTCGGCCGCCGCCTCCAGCACCTGGTCACGCAGGGTGTCGCCTTGTCCCAGCGTGGCGTAGTGCAGGCTGGCGCGGTCCATGTCCGGCAGCTGGCGCTTGAGATCGCGCACCGCCGGGCGCAGGGCCAGCAGGAACAACCGGCGCAGCCCGGCGCGATGGCGGCGTTCGGCCGCGGCGGGGTCGGGTTCCAGCTCCAGTGACACGCTGTCACCGCGGTCCACCAGCACCGGGAAGGCGCGCATGCGGGCGCCCTGGTGTTCGTGCTCCACGCTCTCCGGCAACGCGCCGAAGTCCCATTCGGTGATGCCCTCGCGCTGGGGGCCGCTCGTCGGGCCGGGGTCGAAGGTGGCCTCCGCGGTGCCGCCGAGTTCGGCCTTGAGCGCCGGCAGGTCGCGCCCGGCGGTCAGCTCGTTCCCGTCCGGGTCGAGGATGCGAAAGCGCAGGATCAGGTGCGGTTCGAGCGTGTCCGGGCGCCAGGCATCGGGCGGGATGGCGGTGCCGGTCATGCGCTCCAGTTCTTCCGCCAGCGCCGGCAGCAGCGGGCCCTGGCGGTGCTCCAGCCGGGCCAGCGCGGCGCGGGCGAAGTCCGGCGCCGGCACGAACTGGCGCCGGAGGCTCTTGGGCAGGCTCTTCAGCAGTGCCGTGACCCGTTCTTCCAGCAGGCCCGGCACCAGCCAGTCGCCCAGCCAGTCCGGCACCGCGTTGAGTACCGCCACCGGGACGTCCACGGTCACCCCGTCGTCTTCCTGCCCGGGCTCGAAGCGGTAATGCAGCGGCAGGCGCAGGCCCTCCAGTTCGAGGTGATCGGGGTAGGCGCCCTGCGGCAGGGATTCTTCCGGTTCGTTGCGCAGCTCGGCGGGGTCGATGCGCAGGCAATCGGGGTCCTCCTGCTCGCGTTTGCGCACCCAGCGCTCGAACGACGGGCCGTCACGCACGTCCTCCGGGATGCGCGCGGCGTAGAACTCGAACAGCCGGTCCTCCTCGGCCAGCAGGTCGCGGCGCCGGCCGCGGGCCTCCTCCTCGGTGATCGCGGCCACCGCCTCGCGGTTGGCGCGCACGCCGCGCGAACGGGTGCGCAGCTGGCCGCCGACCAGCCCCTCGCGGATGGAAATCCGCCGGGCCTCCTCGGGGTCGTGGCGGGCGAAGTCCACCGGCTTCTTCGCCGCGACCACCAGGCCGTAGAGGGTGATGCGGTCGTAGGCGCCCACGCGCCCGCTCCGGCGCTGGAAATGGGGCTCGAAGATATGATGGCGCAGCAGGTGCGGGGCCACCTCCAGCAGCCAGTCGGGTTCGATGCGCGCGTTCTCGCGGGCATATACCCGGGTGGTTTCGGCGATCTCCGCGCTGACCACCCAGTTGGGCTTTTTCTTCGCCAGCACCGAGCCCGGATGGATCTGGAAGCGGCGGTTGCGCGCGCCGAGGTAGTCGCCGCGTTCGGTCTTCTGCCCGATCTGGCTGACCAGCCCGCTCAGCAGGGCGCGGTGCACGGACTCGGGTTCGGCCGTCGCGCGGCCCGGGTGCAGTTCCATGTCGCGCGCCAGGCGCAGCAGCTGGCTGCGCAGTTCCTGCCATTCGCGCATGCGCATGAAGTTGAGGAAGTGCTCGCGGCACCAGCGCTTCAGGGCGTTCGAGCCGCGGGCCTCGCGCGCGTCGTGCCAGGCCTGCCACAGCCGCAGCATGCCCATGAAGTCGGAGCCCTCGACGCGGAACTCGGCATGTGCGGTGTCGGCCGCCTGCGTGGCATCGGCGGGGCGCTCGCGCGGGTCCTGCAGGGACAGGAACGAGGCGATGGTGGCGGTCTCGGTCACGCAGCCATGCTCGGCGCCGGCCAGCAGCATCGCCCCGTGGCGCGGATCCACCGGCATGCGCGAGAGCTGACGGCCGCGCTCCTGCAGACGATGGCCGGCATCCACCGCCCCCAGTTCCTCCAGCAGGCGGTAGCCGTCCTTGATCAGGCGCGAATCCGGCGGGTCGACGAACGGGAAGCGCCGCGGGTCGCCCAGTTTCAGCGCGGCCATCTGCAGGATCACCGAGGCCAGATTGGAGCGCTGGATCTCCGGGTCGGTGAAGGCCGGGCGCTGCTGGTAGTCCTCCTCGGAGAACAGGCGGATGCAGACCCCCGGCCCGAGGCGGCCGCAGCGGCCGGCGCGCTGGTCGCAGGCGGCCTGTGACACCGGTTCGAGGCTCAGCCGCTGCACCCGCGTGCGCCACGAATAGCGCGACACCCGGGCCAGCCCGGAGTCGATCACGTAGCGGATGCCGGGGACCGTCAGCGCGGTCTCGGCGACGTTGGTGGCGAGCACGATGCGCCGGCCCGAGTGCGCCTGGAACACTCGCGACTGCTCGCGCGCCGACAGCCGGGCGTACAGCGGCAGGACCTCGGTGTCGGGCGCGGATTCCTCGCCGCGCAGGGCGCGGTGGGCATCGCGGATCTCGCGTTCGCCCGGCAGGAACACCAGGATGTCGCCGGGGCCGGCGCGGCGGCATTCGCGCACCGCGTCGCGGATGCCGGTGAACAGGTCGCGTTCGCCGTCGTCACCGTCTTCGCCCGCGTCCGCGGTGTCCGGTTCCAGCGGGCGGTAGCGCAGCTCCACCGGGTAGGTGCGCCCGGGCACGTCGATCATCGGGGCGTCGTCGAAGAACCGCGACAGGCGTTCCGGGTCCAGGGTGGCCGAGGTGATGATCACCCGCAGTTCCGGGCGCTTGCGCACCAGGCGCTGCAGGACCCCCATCAGGAAATCGATGTTGAGGCTGCGCTCGTGGGCCTCGTCGACGATGACGGTGTCGTAGGCCAGCAGCTCGGGGTCGTGGGCCATCTCGGCCAGCAGCATGCCGTCGGTCATCAGGCGGACGAAGTTGTCCGGCCCGGTGCGGTCGGAGAAGCGGACCTTGCAGCCCACCGCGGCGCCGGACTCCTCGCCCAGCGGGGTGCCCAGCTCCTCCGCGATGCGCGCGGCCACCGAGCGCGCGGCGATGCGCCGCGGCTGGGTGTGGCCGATCAGCCCGCCGCGACCGCGTCCGGCCTCCAGGCACAGCTTGGGCAGCTGGGTGGTCTTGCCGGAGCCGGTCTCGCCGGAGAGCACGATCACGGAGTGGGTGCGGATCGCCTCGATGATCCGGTCGCGTTCCGCGTGCACCGGGAGATCCCCGGTATATACGGGCTGCGGCCGACGCGCCTCGGCCGCGGCCTCGCGTTGCTGTTCGGTCGCGAGGCGCTGCTGCAGGTTGCGGGCCAGGCGGTCGAACGCCTGGCCACGGTCGCGCCGGCGTCGCGCGCGGCGGAGCAGGTCCTGCAGGTCGCGCCGTTCGGCAATGCGCTGGAGACCGTCGACTTCGGCGGACAGCGCGTCGAGATCCGGCGCGGCGCTCTCCCCGGTCTCCATGGTCAGCCCCGGTCGCGCAGGCGCAGGGCCTCGATGCCTTCCGAGCGCAGCCGCTCGAGGACTTCGCGGGTGCGGTCGGGATCGCTGTACGGCCCGAGGTACACGCGGTACCAGGTGTCGCCGTCGATCTCGGCTTCGCGGACCTCGGGGGAAAGGCCCAGCAGGGTCAGCCGGGCGCGCATCTCGTCCGCCTGCTCCGCGCGCCGGAACGAGCCGGTCTGCAGCACCACCGGCCCGTCGGCATCCGGTGTATCCAGTGGTGCGGGCGGGGCGTCCGTATCCGCATCGTCGCGGGCGGGCGCGTCGGGCACCGTGACTTCGTCCTCGGGCAGGAGTTCGTAATAGCGAAAGCGCGGCTCCTCGCGCTCGGGCTCGCGTTCGGAAGCGGGGTCGGGCACGGGTTCCGGGCGCGGTTCGGCCGCCGGGCGATCGCGTTCGCTCAGCCAGTCGCTCAGGCTGTCGGGGCGATCCGCCCCCTGGAGGTACAGCACTGCGGCCACGCCCAGCCCGATCAGCAGGCCGGCCAGCAGCCAGATCCAGCCGGGCAGCGGACCGCGTTCTTTCTTTTGTGCCGGCTTGCGGCGTACCTTGCGGGCCTGGGCCATGGGGTTACATCTGCTCCGGGGCGTGCACGCCCAGCAGGCGCAGGCCGTTGCCCAGCACCTGCTTGATGCCGGTCACCAGCACCAGGCGGGCCCGGATCAGCTCGTCGTCTCCGGCGTTGAGGAACGGCACGGCGTTGTAATAGGTGTGGAAGCCACCGGCCAGTTCGCGCAGGTACTGGGCGATCTGGTGCGGCTCGCAGGCCTGCGCGGCGGCCGCGACCACCTCGGGGAAGCGGTCCAGGCGGTCCAGCAGCTCGTCCTCGTGCGGCTCGACGAGCCGTTCGGCGAGGCCGTCGGCCTGTGCCGCCGCGGGCTGGTGGCCGCGTTCGCCCGCGGTGCGCAGCACACTGGCGATGCGCGCGTGGGCGTACTGGATGTAGTACATCGGGTTGTCGTTCGACTGCGACTTGGCCAGGTCGAGGTCGAAGTCCAGGTGCTGGTCGCAGCGGCGCTGCACGTAGAAGAAGCGAGCTGCATCCGATCCGACTTCGTCGCGCAGCTCGCGCAGGGTGACGAACTGCCCGGCGCGGGTGGACATCGGCAGGCGTTCGCCCCCGCGATAGAGGATCGCGAACTGCACCAGCAGCACGTCCAGGCGCTCGGCTTCCAGGCCCAGGGCCTGCAGCGCGGCACGCACGCGCGGGACGTAGCCGTGGTGGTCGGCGCCCCAGATGTTGATCACCCGGTCGAAGCCGCGCTGGAACTTCTCGCGGTGGTAGGCGATGTCCGAGGCGAAGTAGGTGTAGTCGCCGTTCTCGCGGCGTACCACGCGGTCCTTGTCGTCGCCGTAGTCGCTGGAGCGAAACCACAGCGCGCCGTCCTGTTCATACAGCGCGCCGCGCGCCTGCAGGTCTTCCACCGCCGCGTCGATCGCGCCGGAGTCGGCCAGGCTGCGTTCGGAGAACCAGCACTGGTATTCCACCCCGAACTCGCGCAGGTCGTCGCGGATGTCCTCGAGGATGGCGTTCAGGCCGCCCTCGAAGAACTCGTCCCACAGCGCCTCGCCCAGAAGGTCCCGCGCGCGCGTCACCAGCGCGTCGATGTAGGTCTCCTTGTCGCCGCCGTCGGGTTCGTCGGGCGGCAGGTCACGGGTGACGTCCGCGGCCGGATGCACGCCGCGGTCGCCGATGTGCCGGGTCAGGGAATCGGCGACGGGGTAGATGTAGTCGCCCCGGTAGCCGTTGGCCGGGAACGGGAGTTCCACGCCGTGGCGCTCGAGATAGCGCATCCACACGCTGACCGCGAGGATGTTCATCTGCCGCCCGGCGTCGTTGACGTAGTACTCGCGGGTGACGTCGTAGCCGGAGAAGTCCAGCAGGTCGGCGACCGTCGCGCCGAACGCCGCCCCACGGCCATGACCCACGTGCAGCGGCCCGGTGGGGTTGGCGGAGACGAATTCCACCTGCACCGGGCGTCCGCCGCCGGCGTTCGAGCGGCCGAAATCGCCGGCCCGTTCCGCGATGTGCCCCAGCACCTGCGTGCGCGCATCGGCGGCCAGGCGGAAGTTGATGAAGCCGGGACCGGCGATCTCGGTGCTGGCCAGGCCGGGGACCTCGGGCATTGCGGCGGTCAGGGCCTCGGCCAGGTCGCGCGGCTTGCTGCGCGCGGGTTTGGCCAGCTGCATGGCGAGGTTGCTGGCGAAGTCGCCGTGCTCGCGGTCGCGCGCGCGGCTGACCTCCACCGACACGCCATGATCGGCCGGCACGCGGCCGTCGGCGACGAGGGTTGCGAGGGCGGTTTCCAGGGCCTGGGTCAGGGTGTCTTTCAAGGGTCGCGGGTCCGTGCTGGCAAAACGCGTATTCTAACCCCTTGGGGCCCTCGATGCCGCCCTGTTCGCCTGCTTGCAGGCGAACAGGGCGGCTTCAGGCGAGACTGACCGGATCCACATCCAGGGCGATGCGCACCTCGCGCGGCAGGGTCAGCCCCTCCCAGGCCCGGCGTGCCTGGTGCAGGGTCGCGTGCAGGGCACGGCGGTCGCCGGACTGCACCAGGATCTGCTCGCGGTAGCGCCGGTTCACGCGGTGGCGCGGGGCCGGGGCAGGACCCAGGACGCGCACGCCGGACGCGGCCGCGCGGCGCAGGGGCGCGGCCACCTCGCCGGCGCGGTTTTCCGCGGTGTTCGCGTCCTCGGCCTCCACCCGCACCAGGGCCAGATGACCGAAGGGCGGGAAGCCGCTCTCCGCGCGTTCGTCCAGCAGGGGGCGCACCATGGCGGTGTAGTCTGCGGCGTCCAGACCGCGTATCAGGGGATGCTCCGGGTGCCCTGTCTGCAGGAGCACCCGTCCGCCGGCTTCGCCGCGTCCGGCGCGCCCGGCGGCCTGCACGATCAGCTGCAGGGTGTGTTCGGCGGCGCGCAGGTCCACCGAGTACAGGCCCTGGTCCACGTCGATCACGCCGACCAGCCCCACGCGCGGGAAGTCGTGGCCCTTGGCCAGCATCTGGGTGCCGACCACGATCGCCGCGTCCAGCGAACGGATGCGCTCCAGGGCTTCCTCCAGCGCGCCCTTGTGGCGAATGCTGTCGCGGTCCAGCCGGATCAGCGGGGTCTGCGGGAAGTGCCGCGCCAGGGCCTGTTCCAGGCGCTGGGTGCCCAGCCCCCGGCGGGCCAGTTCGGCCCCGCAGTCCGGACAGCGGTCGGGGACCGGTTCGTGGTGCCCGCACAGGTGACAGACCGCCCGCGGGTTGCCGGCGTGCACGGTGAGGCGGGCATCGCAGTGGCGGCAGTCGGCCACCCAGCCGCAGTGATCGCAGGCGAGCGTGCGGGCATAGCCCCGCCGGTTGAGCAGGACGAAGCATTGCTGATCGCCGGCGAGGGTGGCCTGCATGGCGTCCAGCAGCGGCGAGGTCAGCCCCTCGTCGGGGGTGTGGACCCGGGTGTCCACGGCCTCGATCCGCGGCGGGGCCGTGCCGTCGGGGCGGGTGCGCAGCGGGCAGTGGGTGTAGCGGCCCTGGCGGGCGGCCTGCAGGGTCTCCAGGGTCGGCGTGGCCGAGCCCAGCACCACCGGGATGGCCTCCAGCTGGCCGCGCTTGATCGCGAGGTCGCGGGCGTTGTAGCGAAAGCCGTCCTGCTGTTTGAACGCGGCGTCGTGCTCCTCGTCGACCACGATCAGGCCGGGTTCGGGCAGCGGCGTGAACAGCGCCGAACGGGTGCCGACCACCACCCGCGCTTCGCCGCGGGCCGCGCTGGCCCAGGCCCGCAGCCGTTCGCCCTCGGCCAGGCCGGAGTGCAGCAGCGCGACCCGGCCGGGGAAACGCGCCTGGATACGGGCTGCCAGCTGCGGGGTCAGGGCGATTTCGGGGATCAGCACCAGGACCTGCTCGCCACGCGCGACGACCCGTTCCGCCATGCGCAGGTAGACCTCGGTCTTGCCGGAGCCGGTCACGCCCTCCAGCAGCAGGGGTCGGGCTTCGCCGGGGGTGAGCGCGTCCACCGCGGCCTGCTGTTCGGGGGTCAGGGGGCGCCCCGCCGCGCTATCGGCCTCCGGCGGGGCATCCGTCGTGTGTTCCGGGGCGCGGCACTCCAGCCAGCCGCGTTCGGCGAGGCGTTCCAGCTCGCGCGGGGCGGGTCGGCGGCCGAGGATGCCGGCCAGGGTCGGACGATCAAGGCGACCACCGGGGGCGCTGTCGGGGTCGGCCAGCGCCGCGAGGATGGCGCGCTGGCGTTCGCCGCGCACGGCGCCGTCGGCCAGGGCGCGGTGTCCCTGCTCGGTTACCGCCCACAGCGGTTCGGGCGTGGCGGCTTGCGGGAGTGGCCGGCCGCGACGCAGGGCGGGTGGCAGGGCCCCCAGCACCACCTCGCCGATCGGGTGGTGGTAGTACCGGCCACCGAAGCCGAGCAGTTCACGCAGCGAGTCGGGGAGGATCGGGGTGGCGTCCAGCACTTCGCTGATCGCACGCAGGCGCTCGGGTTCCATCTCGCTGGTGACCCCCGTTTCGATCACCACCCCGGTCAGGCGGGTGGGGCCGAACGGGACCCGCACGCGCATGCCGGGCCGCACGTCGCGATCCGGCGGCGTGCGATAGTCGAACAGGCGGTCCAGCGGGCGGTCGATGGCGACCCGGACGATGGACGGTGTGGATGAGGGGGTGTCGGGCATGGGGTCAGTGTACGCGACGTGGCCACGCCTCCCGAGTCCGTGGGTGGGGTGAGGTTTTCCACAGAACCTGTGGATAACTCTGTGGAAGAAGCGGTGGGAAACTTCCTAAACCCTTGTACTGTCGCGGACGATGACAAATTGGTTACGGAATGACCATCTTTCTAAGAAAAACTTAAAAAACAAAGACATATCGAGATTATGTAAGCTCGTTTGAGCGCACGTTGCTGCAAGTGCGCCATGGTCGCCGGGCGAGCGCGGGACCTGTAGGGGTTGTGTACAAGTTGCGGGCCGCGCACGGCGTGCCGGCACAAAAAACCCGGCCACAGGGGCCGGGTCTCCGGGTCCGTCCGGGGCGTCCCGGAGGGGCGGCGATGCCGCCCTCCGGCCGCGAGCTTCAGCCGAGCGCCTTGACGCTGGCCACCAGCTCCGCGGCGACCTTCTGGCCGTCGCCGTACAGCATGCGGTTGTTCTCGGCATAGAACAGGTGGTTCTCGATGCCGGAGAAACCGGAACCGCGGCCGCGCTTGACGCAGATAACGTTCTGCGCCTCGTCGGCGTTGAGGATGGGCATGCCGTAGATCGGCGAATCGGGGTTGGTCCGGGCGACCGGATTCACCACGTCGTTCGCCCCGATCACCATCGCGACATCGGCGGTCTTGAACTCGTCGTTGATCTCGTCGAGGTCATAGATGATGTCGTACGGCACGCCGGCCTCGGCCAGCAGCACGTTCATGTGCCCGGGCATGCGGCCGGCCACCGGGTGGATCGCGAACTTCACGTCCACGCCGCGCTTCTGCAGCAGCTCGGTCAGCTCCCAGATCTTGTGCTGGGCCTGGGCGACGGCCATGCCGTAGCCGGGCACGATGATCACCTTGCTGGAGTAGGCCATCATGATCCCGGCGTCGTTGGCCTGGATCTCCTTCATCGTGCCTTCGATCTCCTCTTCCGCGGCGGCGGAACCACCACCAAACTGACTGAAGAGGATGTTCTTCAGCGGCCGGTTCATGGCCTGGGCCATCAGCTGCGTCAGCAGCGAGCCGGCGGCACCGACCACGATACCCGCGATCATCAGGGCCGGGTTGTCCAGCACGATGCCCTTGAAGCCGACGGCCAGGCCGGTCAGGGCGTTGTACAGCGAGATGACCACCGGCATGTCGGCGCCGCCGATCGGCAGGGTCATCAGTACGCCGAAGGCCAGTGACAGAACGAAGAAGACCAGTAGCGTGCCGCCGCCAATTTCGCCATCACTCACGGACATCATGAACCCGAGGATCACCACCAGGGCGATGATCACCAGGTTCAGCAGCTGCTGCCCGGGGAAGTTCAGGGTCTTCTTCATCAGGCCCTGCAGCTTAGCGTAGGCCACCAGCGAGCCGGAGAAGGCCACCGAGCCGATCACCGAGCCGATCACTGCGATGGCGAGGCCGGTGGTGGTGACCGTTTCAGGCGTGGCCTTCAACAGGTAGATCGCGCCGATGCCGGCCGCGGCGCCGCCGCCCATGCCGTTGTACAGCGCGATCATCTGCGGCATGTCGGTCATCTGGACCTTCTTGCCGCTCCACCAGGCCAGCGCGCCGCCGATCGCGATCCCGAGGACGATCAGGGTGTAGTTCAAGCCGCCGGAGATCTCCGGATGGGCGAAGGTGACGACCGTGGCCAGCACCATGCCGACCCCGGCCCAGATGATGCCGGGCCGTGCGGTGGTCGGCGACGACATCTGCTTCAGGCCGACGATGAACAGCACCGCCGCCACGAAGTAGGCGAGGTTGATGATCAGACTCATGCCTTGTCTCCCTTGTCGTCCTTGCTGGACTTGAACATCTCCAGCATGCGTTCGGTGACCACGTAGCCGCCGGCCGCGTTACCCGCGGCCAGGATCACGGCGACAAAGCCGATCGCCAGCTCCAGCGCGGTGTCGGCTTGGCCCAGCGCGACCATGGTCCCGACCAGGACGATCCCGTGGACGAAGTTGGAACCGGACATCAGCGGGGTATGCAGGATGACCGGCACCTTGGAGATCACCTCGAAGCCCGTGAAGGCCGCGAGCATGAAGATATACAGCGCTACGAAACCTGAGATCTCGATCATGAGGAAGCTCCCTGGATGGCATCACGGGTGGCGGCATGCACGATCTCGCCGTCACGCGTGAGCACGCTCTGGGCGATGACCTCGTCTTCCCAGTCGGGCTGGAATTCGCCCTCGGGAAGCATCGGGGTCAGGAAATTCAGCAGGTTCTTGGCATACATCTCGGAGGCATGCAGCGGAACCTGCGACGGCACGTTCAGCGGGCCGTGGATGATTACGCCGTGCTGGGTGATGGTCTCGCCGGGCTGCGTCAGCACGCAGTTGCCACCGCCTTCCGAGGCCAGGTCCACGATCACCGCGCCGGATTTCATGCCCTTGACCATGTCTTCGGGCACCAGCTTCGGGGACTCGCGGCCCGGGATCGCCGCGGTGGTGATCAGCACGTCGGCCTGCGCGATGAATTCGCCCAGCGCATCCTGCTGCTGCTTCTTTTCCTCGGCGGTCAGTTCGCGGGCGTAGCCGCCCTCGCCCTCGGCGGATACGCCCAGGTCGAGGAACTTGGCGCCCAGTGATTCCACCTGCTCCTTGGTCGCCGAGCGCACGTCGTAGGCCTCGACGATCGCGCCCAGGCGCCTGGCCGTGGCGATCGCCTGCAGCCCGGCCACGCCGGCGCCGATCACGATCACCCTGGCCGGGCGGATGGTGCCGGCCGCGGTGGTCAGCATCGGGAAGAACCGGCAGGCCAGGTCGGCGCCCTGGATGGCGCCCTTGTAACCGACCACGGCCGCCTGTGAGGACAGCGCGTCCATGCTCTGCGCGCGCGAGATGCGCGGAATCAGCTCCATCGCAAAGCTCTGGATGCGCCGCTCCTGCATGGCCCGGACGACGTCGGGATGACGGTGGGCGTGGAACAGCCCCACCAGCGTCGAGCCTTCCGGCAGTCGGTTGACCTCATCGACCGTGGGCGGCGCCACGCGGACCATGATGTCCGACTGTGAATAGGCGGCCTCGGTGTCCAGCAGGGTGGCGCCCTCGTAGGCCGAATCGGGGAAACCGGCGGCTTCGCCGGCGCCCTTCTCGACCTGAACGGTTACGCCCAGCTGGCCGAATTTGCCGGTGACCAGCGGATCCAGTGCGACACGGCGTTCGCCGCTGGCACTCTCCTTGGGTACGGTTAGTCTGATTGCCATGCGCTTTCTCCCCGGGCCGTGCGTTCCCGCAATCCCGATGGCCCCAATGGCAAAGGGAGGCACGACCGCGCTCGCGGGTGGTGGAAAAACCGGATGCCGCGGGGCCGAAAGCGCCCCGCAGCGAAAAACGAGCCCATGAGTGTAGCGGAATCGCCGTCGCGCATAAACCGGAGTCCGGGCCGGAGTATGGCGACGGGACGATTCATGTGGATGAAATTGTATTGCGCGCCGACGCCGTTTATTGTGCGTATACGTGCCGAGGAAGCACCGGTTTGTTCACGGGCGCGGGGGTCGCCGGAACCGTGAGCCGCGTGAGGAAATCCGTGTTTCCTTGAGGGTGGGCGAGGTCATGTTACCGACCGAGCATCAGGTCCTGCGCACGGATGCCTCCGGGATGCCGCTGGAATGGATCGGCCTGGAACAGGCCGTGCGGCTTTATTACTGCGAGCAGGTGGCCTACGCCTGCGGCCGACCGCTTTATCGCGTGCGCGGCGGCATCAACGCGCGTTCCGGCCGCCAGTCCTCGGTGGAGGTCAACTCCATCATCGCCACCCACGGTACCCGCGCCCGCCAGGGCGATAACTACGTCCCCCCGCTCAACAATCCCACCCTGTTCCGGCGCGACGCCCACCTGTGTCTCTACTGCGGCCGCCATTTCCCCGCCCGCGAGCTGTCGCGCGATCATGTGACCCCGGTCAGCCAGCAGGGGCAGGACATGTGGAAGAACGTGGTCACCGCCTGCAAGCGCTGCAACAACCACAAGGCCGACCGCACACCGGAACAGGCCGGCATGCAGCTGCTGGCGATCCCGTTCACGCCCACGCATGCCGAGTACATCTACCTGAAGGGACGCCGGGTGCTGGCGGACCAGATGGAATTCCTGCAGGCCCATTTCCCGCGGACCAGCCCGCTGCGGGGACGTCTCGAGGGCGACGCGCTATCCTGATGCGTTCCGGTCGAACCTTTGACGGTGGCCGGGACTCCCATGAATCGCCGGATCCAGCCATTAAGGAACGTCATGAAGTACTTCGGAGAGTCGGATTACCGCCACGGCCAGGCGCGCGACGCCGGCGTGCTGCTCACCAACCTGGGGACCCCCGATGAACCCACCGCGCCGGCACTGCGGCGCTACCTCAAGCAGTTCCTGTGGGATCCCCGCGTGGTCGAGGTGCCGCGGCCGATCTGGTGGCTGATCCTCAACGGGATCATCCTCAACGTGCGTCCGCGGCGCAGCGCGGCGAAATACGCCACCGTGTGGACCGACGAAGGTTCGCCGCTGCTGGCCATCGGCCGACGCCAGACGGCGGGGGTGCGCGCGCGCCTGGCGGAGCAGACCGGCGAGGACGTGCCGGTGGCGCTGGGCATGCGTTACGGCAACCCGTCGATCGAGGAAGGGCTGGACGAGCTGCGGCGCCAGGGCGTGCGGCGGGTCGTGGTGCTGCCGCTGTATCCGCAGTATTCCGGTTCAACCACGGGCTCGACCTTTGACGCCGTGGCGGAGGTGCTGAAGGGCTGGCGCTGGGTGCCGGATCTGCAGTTCGTCGCCAGCTACGACGCCGAGGATGGCTACATCCGGGCGCTGGCGAACAGCGTGCGCGAACACTGGGAGGAGCACGGCCAGCCCGAACGGCTGGTGATGTCCTTCCATGGCGTGCCGAAGCGCTATCTGCTCAATGGCGACCCCTATCACTGCCTGTGCCATGCCACCGGGCACAAGCTGGCGCAGGCCCTGGGGCTCGAGGACGACCAGTGGCAGGTCACCTTCCAGTCACGTTTCGGCCGCGAGGAGTGGCTGCAGCCCTACACCGACAAGACCATGGAGGCGCTCCCGGGCCAGGGCGTGCGTTCGGTGGACGTGATCTGCCCCGGCTTTTCCGCCGACTGCCTGGAGACCCTGGAGGAGATCGCCGACGAGAACCGCGAGATCTTTCTCGAGGCCGGCGGCGAGCGTTTCCATTACATCCCCGCGCTCAACGATCGCGACGACCATCTGCAGTTCCTGGCCGAACTCGCCGGGCGGCATCTGGCGCCGTGGCTGGGGGATCCGGACAATAGCCCCGAGCAGCGGGCGGCGGCCCGCGAACGCGCCCTGGCGCTGGGCGCGGAGAACTGAACGGACCGGTGCCGCCACCGGCATGACAGCAGGGGAGAGCAGGGCGGGATGGAGCCCCACGACGGACGCAACATCGAGATTGGCGCGGTCATCATCGGCGACGAGATCCTCAGCGGAAAGCGGCGCGACCGCCACCAGGCCAATCTGACCGCCGCGCTGGCGGAAAAGGGCCTGGAGCTGGCGTGGCTGCGCATCGTCGGGGATGATCCCGTGCGCCTGACACGGACCTTCCGCGAGACCGCAGATACCGGGGCCGACGTGTTCAGCTTCGGGGGCATCGGCGCGACCCCGGATGACCGTACCCGGGCCTGCCTGGCCGAGGCCCTCGGGCTGTCATTGCGGCCCCATCCCGAATTCATCGAGCTGCTGGAGCGGCGCTTCGGCGCCGAGGCCCGGCCGCATCGCGTGCGCATGGCCGACCTGCCGGAAGGGGCCGAACTGATCCCCAACCCGGTCAACGGCATCCCGGGCTTCTCCTGCGCCCGCCATCACTGCGTGCCCGGTTTCCCCGACATGGCCGAGCCGATGATCCGCTGGGTCCTGGACCAGCGCTTCCCGGGCCGCGATGCCTCCGCCGGCTCGGTGGAGGAGGGCCTGACGCTGGAGGGCGTGACCGAGAGCCGCCTGGTCCCGGTGCTGGAGGCCATGGAAGCGGCCTTCCCCGACCTGCGCATCTCCTGCCTGCCGCGCATGCGCGACGGGGCCCCGCAGGTGGAGCTGGGGCTGCGGGGGCCCGCGCCGCGCGTGACCGAGGCCCGCGCTGCCCTGCGGCGCCATCTGGTGGACGGCGGCTTCCTCGAGCACTGAGTTCGTCCGCCCGGACCGGTCCGCCGCCGGCAGGATGGGACGGTCGCGCCAAAATGCGCTAACTTGGGCCCCGAAATCAGGGGACCTGCCGATGAAGAACCTTTATCACGCCTGGCTGTCGGGGATCCGCAGCCGTCTCATTCTGCTCACCCTCCTCTCCATGATTCCGGTTGCCCTGGTGATCATCCACTCCGCCGTGGAGGCGCGGGAGATCAATTCCCGTCAGGCGGCCGAGAACCTCGCCACCCTGGCCGCAGTGATCCGGGAGCGGGTGGAAGCGGGACACGAGGACCCGCTGGGGGCCGTGGAGCACCTGACCGCGATGGACCGCGCCGCCGTGCGCACGCCCGTCGCCACGCTCTGGGACCCGGAAGGCCGGGTGCTCGCGCGTGCCCCCGACACCGCCGGGCCGGCCGGAGGCGACTCGGCCGAGGCGGACCTGCTGCGTGAAGTGCGGACGCAGGGCGGCCATGCCGGAACCCTGGAGAGCGCGGGTCTGGACGGCGTGACTCGTGGCTACGCCTACACCGTCTTCGGCCGCGATGATGAGCGCCGGATCGTGACCGTCGGCCTGTCCACCGACGTGCTGTTTTCCGAAGTGGATGCGCTGTTCCAGCGCACACTGCTGCTTCTGGGCGCCGTGTTTCTGTTTGCGCTGGGCATCGCCTGGCTGCTCGGCGAGGTGGCCGTGCGACGTCCGGTTGGGCGGCTGGCCGGTGCCGCGCGGCAGATCTCGGACGGGCGGCTGAACGTGCGGGTGGGGGATATCCACGGGGCCAGCGAGCTGACCACGCTGGCGGGGGCCTTCGACCGCATGGTGGAGAACCTGGAGCAATACGAGCAGGAACAGGAGGCCACCCAGCAGAAGCTCAGCCGGGCCCGGGACGAGCTGGAGGAGAAGGTGCGCGAGCGCACCGACCAGCTGGCGCGCGCCAGTGACGCGGCGACCGAGCGCGCCGCCAGCCTCGAGCGCCAGCGCAAGGAAATGACCGTCCTCAACGAGCTGACCGATCTGCTGCAATCCTGCCGCACCCTCGATGAAACCCGTGCGATTATTCAGCGCTCCCTGGGCGAGCTGTTCGCCGGGCTGTCCGGCACGGTCTATCTGTTCAGCGAAGACGGGCACTCGCTGGAGCGCATCACCGGCTGGGGCGAGTATCACGAGGAACACCCCGACACCTTTGCGCCGGACGACTGCTGGGCCCTGCGGCTCGGCCGGACCTGGGTCTATGATCCGGAGGCCCGCAACCCCGCCTGCCGACATGACGGCAATTCGGAGATCGACTCCATCTGCGCCCCCATGCATGCCGAAGGCAAGACGCTGGGGGTCCTGCACGTGGCGGGCGGGACGCACGGGGCTTCCCCGGGCGAAAGCGCGGGTGAAAACGAACGCCTGGTGGACGCCACCGCGGCGCGTCTGGGGCTGGCGCTGTCCAACATCCGCCTGCGCGAGGCCCTGCGCAACCTGACCATCCGTGATCCGCTGACCGGCCTGTACAACCGGCGTTTCGTCGACGAGACGCTCGACCCCGAAGTGGAGCGCTGCCGGCGGGCCGAACGGCCGCTGTCGGTGCTGATGCTGGATGTCGACCACTTCAAGCAGTTCAACGATACCTACGGCCACGATGCAGGGGACGTGGTGCTGGTGGCGGTCGCCCATCTGCTGCAGAAGCTGTTCACCGGGGCCGAGCTGCCCTGCCGGCTGGGCGGGGAGGAATTCCTGGTCATCCTGCCCGAGGCGGACGGCGACCATGCCCTGGCCCGCGCCGAAGAACTGCGCGAGGCCATCGCCGAACTCGCCCTGTTCCACCAGGGGCGGAGCCTGGGCACCGTCACCACCTCCGTCGGCGTCGCCACCTGGCCGGCACCCGTGAGCGAACCCGCCGCCCTGATCGACGCCGCGGATGCCGCCCTGTACGAGGCGAAGGACGCCGGGCGCAACCGTGTCATGCTCGTGGGTGATGCGACCGCGGGCGCCGGCGCGGGCGGGTGATTCGCGGCCGGAGGGCGGATGCTTTGCGGGAGGGCGGGAACGGGTTATATTCGAAGTGATGCCCGCCGCGCCCCGGTTGGCGGGCCCGCAAGAGAATCCGCCCGTTCATGAAAGCACGTCCCGCCGATATCGGCACCCCTATCGGCACCCCGGACATCGCGATACCCCCTGCCGCCCTGGTCCCGGCGGTGCACCGATTATCCGGCGCGGTCGCCGGGCCCCGTCCCGTGCCGCCGGACGGCATCCGGGAGGAATCCCTCGCCGCAGCATCGCTGGCGGATGACGGCTGGCTCGACACGCTTGCACGTGACGGGCGGGCGGTGTTTCCCGGGTTTCTCGAGGGCCGCCTGACCGATGCCCTGCGCCAGGAGGTGTACGCCCTGCGCAATGCCGCACGCCTGCGCTCCGCACGGGTGGGGCGGGGTCGCGAGCGCCGCCACGATGCCGCCGAACGCGGTGACCGCATCCACTGGCTGGAAGGCGCGACGCCGGCCCAGCGGGAACTGCTGGAGCGTCTGGATCAGGTGCGTCGGGTCGCCGCTCGCGGGCTGATCCCGGGGCTGTTCGAGACCGAGGCACACTTCGCGCTGTATCCGCCCGGCACGGGTTACGCTCGCCACGTGGACGCCTTTCGCGAGGGTAACCGCCGGCGGCTGTCGCTGGTGCTCTATCTCAACCGCCACTGGCGCGCCCGTGACGGTGGTGAGCTGGCGTTCTACACGCCGCAGGGCGAGGGCGACGAAGCCCGCGAACTGGAACGCGTGCGCCCCGAGGCCGGCACCCTCGCGATCTTCCTCAGCCAGAGCATGCCCCACGCCGTGCTCCCCACCCGCCGCTGGCGTGCCAGCATCGCCTGCTGGATGGGTCTGCGCGACATCGCGAACCCGCTGGACAGCCTGGATCGCAGGCTGCCGTAAGCCCCCTCGCTGGACACCCCGGCGGGCTTTTGCGACGGTAGCCGGCACGACGACGGACAGCGGCAGGAGCGGGCGTGGAGGCAAGCGAGGAACTGCAGCCAGGGATGGTGGTGCTGCACGGCAACCGCCTGGAGTCGCTGCGCTCGCTGGTGGTCGAGTGGGTGCGGCGGGCGCCGCCGGCGCCGCTGGAGAACGAGACCGTGCTGGTGCAGAGCAACGGCATGGCGCAATGGCTGCGGCACGCGCTGGCGGCCGATCCGGACGCGGACCCGCCCGGCTGCGGGATCGCCGCGGCGCTGGACATGCAGCTCCCCTCGCGCTTCATCTGGTCCGCCTATCGCGCGGTGCTGGGTTCCGAGGCGGTGCCGCTGGAATCCCCGTTCGCCAAGCGTCCGCTGCTGTGGCGGCTGATGCGCCTGCTGCCGGCGCTGCTGCAGCGCCCGGCCTTTGCCCCGCTGGCCGAATTCCTGCGTGACGACGGCCCGGAAGCGGGCGGCGACCTGCGCAAGCGTTACCAGCTGGCCGAGCGTCTGGCCGATCTGTTCGACCAGTATCAGGTATACCGGGCCGACTGGCTGGCGGACTGGGCCGACGGCCGTGACGTGCTGCGCGGGGCGCGCGGCGAGGAGCCCGAACTGGCCCCGGAACAGCGCTGGCAGGCCGAGCTGTGGCGGGCCCTGCTGGACGACGTGGGCGACGAACAGGCGTGGGTCAGCCGCTCCGCGGTGCACGAGCGCTACATGCGGGCGGTGGCGGATCTCGAGCAGCGACCCGCCGGGGTGCCAAGGCGGCTGATCGTGTTCGGCATCTCCTCCATGCCGGGGCAGATCCTGGAGGCGCTGGAGGGGCTGGCGGGCGTGTGTCAGATCCTGGTCTGCGTGCACAACCCCTGCGAGCACTACTGGGCCGACATCGTGGCCGACCGCGACCTGCTGCGCGCCCGCCGCCGGCGCCAGGCGCGGCGCCCGGACATGCCCGAGGTGCTGGACGAGACCACGCTGCACAGCCACGCCAATCCGCTGCTGGCCGCCTGGGGGCGCCAGGGGCGCGACTACATCGCCTTGCTGGATGAACACGATGAGCCGGCCGCCCGCAACCGCGTGCTGGAGGGGCTGGACTGGGAGCGCATCGACTTCTTCGAGCCGCACGGCGAGGCCCGCCTGCTGCACCAGCTGCAGGAGGACATCCGCACGCTGCGCCCGCTCGGCGAGACCCGCGAGGCCTGGCCGCCGGTGGACCCGGCGGACGCCTCGGTACGCTTCCATGTCGCGCACAGCCCGCTGCGCGAGGTGGAGATCCTGCATGATCGCCTGCTGGCACTGTTCGATGCCGATCCCGACCTGCGCCCGCGCGACGTGATCGTGATGGTGCCGGACATCAACGTGTACGCCCCGTACATCGACGCGGTGTTCGGCCAGCGCGGGCCCGACGAGCCCGGGCACATCCCCTATACCCTGGCCGATCAGGGGCCGCGCGGGCGCGACCCGGTCCTGATCGCGCTGGAACGCCTGCTGGCCCTGCCCGAGAGCCGCATGGGCGTGAGCGAGGTGCTGGACCTGCTGGACGTGCCCGCGGTGCGGCGGCGCTTCGGTCTGGGCGAGGACGATCTGGCGGCCCTGCACCGCTGGGCCGAGGCCGCCGGCGTGCGCTGGGGACTGGATGCCCGCCAGCGCGCCGGCCTGGGCCTGCCCGGGGGTCTGGAGCAGAACACCTGGCGCTTTGGCCTGCGGCGCATGCTGCTGGGCTACGCGGTGGGCGACGGCGAGGCCTGGCAGGCCATCGAACCGTTTGCCGAGAGCGGCGGACTGGCGGCCACGCTGCTGGGGCCGCTGGACCACCTGATCGAGACGCTGTCCGGGGCCTGGGAGGCCCTGCGCCGCGCGCAGAGCCCGGAGGACTGGGCCACCTGCCTGCACGGCCTGCTGCAGGACTTCTTCCTGGGCGATGAAGAGGACGAGCTGCTGAGCCTGCGGCGGCTGGAGGATGCCCTGGAGCAGTGGCGCGAGGACTGTGACGCGGCCGGCCTGACCGAGGCCCTGCCGCTGACCGTGGTGCGCGAGCAGTGGCTGGCGAGCCAGGAGGAGGCCGGGGTGGGGCAGCGCTTCCTCGCCGGGGCGGTGAACTTCGGCACCCTGATGCCGATGCGCGCGATCCCGTTCCGGGCGGTCTGCCTGCTGGGGATGAACGATGGCGACTACCCCCGGCGCCCGACGCCGGTCGACTTCGACCTGATGACCCGCGACTACCGCCCCGGCGACCGTTCGCGGCGCGAGGACGACCGCTACCTGTTCCTCGAGGCCCTGCTGTCCGCCCGCGACCATCTGCATGTCAGCTGGGTGGGGCGCAGCGTACGCGACAACGAACCGCGTCCGCCGTCGGTGCTGGTGGCCCAGCTGCGCGACCATCTGGCGGCCGGCTGGCAGCCCGCGGGCGAGGCGCCCCTGCTGGAGCAGCTGACCATCGAACACCCGCTGCAGCCCTTCGCGCCGGTCAACTTCCCCGCGGAGGATCCGGATCCGGCGTCCGCGCCGGCGCGGCATTTCACCTATGCCGCCGAATGGGAGGCGGTGCACGCCGCCCCGGCGGCGGGCGCTGCGCCAGCGGACGCGCCGACGGAGGACGAAACCCTGCCACCCCCGGCACCGGAGGCGGAGGACGCCGTGCTCGGGCCGGAGACCCTGGTGTGGCTGTTGAAGGACCCGGTCGAGGTGTTCTTCGCCCAGCGTCTGGGCGTGCATTTCGATGAGGACCCGGGCGCGACCGAGGACCTGGAGCCGTTCGGCGTGGCGGGGCTGGAGGGCTGGCAGCTGCGCCAGCGGCTGGTGGCCACGGCCCTGGAGGACGGCGAGATCGGGGCGGACGAGGACGCGCAGGCCTGGCTGCAGCGGCGCCGTCCGACCCTGGAGGCGGAATCCCGTCGCCTGCTGCGCGCCGGGCACCTGCCGCTGGGGGCGGCCGGCGAGCTGCAGCGCACGGAACTGATCGGGGACGCCGAACGACTCCTGGAACGCATCGCCGAACCTTTGCAGGCCTTCCCGCGGCGGGCCCCGGCGCTGCCGGCGGTGCGCGTGGCGGCGGCCGGCTGGCAGCTGGAGGCCCTGCCGGCCGCGCTGCGGATCCCGCCGGAGGGCGCTCCGCAGGAGGCGGCCCTGCAGCTGGAATCCACGGTCAGCCGGCTGAAGGACAAGAAGGCCTGGCGCATCGACAAGCTGACGGGCGCCTGGGTGCGTCACCTGGTCGCCTGCGCCGCGCGCGCCGATGTCGAGACCCGGCTGGTGGGCCTGGATACCGAGTGCCGTTTCGTGGCCCTCGACCGGGCCACCGCCCGCGCGCATCTGGAGACCCTGCTGGAAGGCTGGGCCGCCGCGCTGGAACGCCCGCTGCCGCTGGCGGCCGCGGTGGCCGGGGCCTGGCTGCGGGCCGAGGATGAAGACCGGGATGCGCACGCGGCCGCGCTGCGCGTGCTGGAAGGGGACGGCTACCACGAGGCCGGCGAACTGGCCCGGCGCCCGGCGCTGGCGCGCGCCTGGCCGGATCCGCAGGCCTTGCTGGCGGATCCGGCGATGGCGCACTGGAGCACGCGCCTGTATCGCCCACTGTTCGACAGCCTGAGCACCGGGGAGGAGACGGCATGATCCACGCGCCCGGGACGGACACCTGTGAGGACGTGCGCGAGCTGGATCCGCTGGCGTTGCCCCTGCACGGCTCGCGGCTGATCGAGGCCAGCGCCGGTACCGGCAAGACCTACACCATCGCCGCGCTGTACCTGCGTCTGGTGCTGGGACACGGCCCGCTGCCCGAGAGCTGCGGGGCGCTGACACCGCCGCAGATCCTGGTGATGACCTTCACCGAGGCGGCGACCCAGGAACTGCGCGAGCGCATCCGCGACGGCCTGGCCACCGCCGCGCGGGTGTTCCGTGCCGAGGTGCCGGAGCAGGTCGCCGGCGCCGAACCCGTCCACCTCGATCTGCGCGCGCAGTGGCCGGACCCGGACGAACGCGCGGGCGCGGCGCGGCGTCTGGAGGTGGCCGCCGAGTGGATGGACGAATCCGCGGTGTCCACCATCCACTCCTGGTGCCAGCGGGTGCTGCGCGAACACGCCTTCGCCTCCGGCAGCCCGTTCCGTCAGGAGCTGGCGGCCGACCAGCGCGAACTGCTGGCCGAGGCGGCGCGGGACTTCTGGCGCAGTTTCATGTATCCGCAGAGCGTCGATGCCCTGCTTTTGCTGCGCGGGGCCTGGGGTGCCAACCCCGAGGCCCTGCTGGGCAAGGTGCGCGCGCTGCTGGGGCGGGTGGAACCGCTGCCGTCGGCCACCGAGGCGCTGACCACCCCGGACGGGCTGAACGCCTGGCTGGGCGATCGCCTGCAGCGGCTGGCGGCGATGAAGCAGCGCTGGAACGAAGACCGCGAGGCCGTGGAGGCGCAGTTCCGCCAGCTGCATCGTGACGTGCTCAACGGGAAAAAGTACCAGAAGCCCGACCAGCTGCTGGAGGCGATGCGCGAATGGGCGGACACCCCGGGGCTGCTGCAGCCGCGCATCGGCGGCAGCACTCCGCTGCTGGAGCGCATGAGCGCGGCCGGCATGGCGCAGGAGGGGTTTTGCAAGAAGGGCCAGTCCCTGCCCGCCGACCTGCATCCGGCGTTCATCGCGCTGAACGACCACGCCGAGGTCTGTGCCGACGAGAGCGAGCGCCTGCTCAAGGCCGCCGCGGCCGCGATCGACCGGCGTTTTCGCCGTGCCCAGCAGCAGCGCGCGCAGATCGGCTTCAACGACCTGCTCACCCGCCTGCGCGACGCCCTGTACGGTCCCGACGGCGAGGCCCTGGCGCGTACCCTGCGCGAGCGCTTCCCGGTGGCCCTGATCGACGAGTTCCAGGACACCGATCCGGACCAGTACCGGATCTTCGACAAGGTGTACCGCATCGAGGAGAACCCGGACGTCACCGGGCTGCTGCTGATCGGGGACCCCAAGCAGGCGATCTACCGCTTCCGCGGGGCCGACATCCACAGCTACCTGCGTGCTCGCCACGCCACCGCCGGGCGGCATTACACCCTGCCGAAGAATTTCCGCTCGGTGGAATCCCTGGTGGCCGGCGTCAACCACCTGTTCGCTCGTGCCGAGGCCTGGCCCGACGGCGCGTTCGGCTTCGGAGGCGGGGAACTGCCGTTCCATCGGGTCACCGCCCACGGCCGCTCCGAGACCCTGACGGAACATGGCACCGCGCTGCCCGCGCTGACCCTGTGGCAGGCCGGCGGCGACGAGCCGGTGGGCATCCGCGACTGGCGGGCGAGTGCCGCGGCGGCCTGTGCCAGCCGCATGGTGGAGCTGCTGAACGGCGGCGAGGAGGGTCACACCGGCTTCGTCGAGGGCGGGGACGCGGGCGAGGCCCGCTTCCGCCGCCTGCGCCCGCGCGACATGGCCGTGCTGGTGCGCGATCGCAAGGAGGCCGCCGAGATCGAACGCGCGCTGCGCGAGCGGGGCGTGCGCAGCGTGTACCTCTCGGGCGGGGATTCGGTCTACACCACCGCCGAGGCCGGGGATCTGCTGCGCTGGCTGCGGGCCTGTGCCGAGCCCACCAGCGAGCGGCTGCTGCGCGCGGCCCTGGCGACGCCGACCCTGGGACTGCCGCTGGCGGAGCTGCACCGGCTGACCGTGGACGAGCTGCGCTGGGAGGCGCGGGTGGAGCAGTTCCGCGCCTATCGCCGGCTGTGGCAGGCGCGCGGGGTGCTGCCGATGCTGCGCGCCCTGTTGCACGATTTCGACGTGCCGCGCGCCCTGCTGGCGGACGAGGGCGGCGAGCGCGCGCTGACCAACCTGTTGCATCTGAGCGAGCTGCTCCAGGAGGCGGATGCCGAGCTGGATGGCGAGCAGGCGCTGATCCGCCACCTGGCCGAGCATCGCGATGCGGATTTCGCGCCCGGCGACGAGCAGATCCTGCGCCTGGAGAGCGACGAGGACCTGGTCAAGGTGGTCACCCTGCACAAGTCCAAGGGGCTGGAGTACCCGCTGGTGTTCCTGCCGTTCGTCTGCGGTTTCCGCGAGGTGACCAGCAAGGACGTGCCGTTCCTGGACCGCTCGCCGGGCGCGGCCCCGCAGTGGCGTTTCCACATGGACGACGCGGCGAAGGAACGCCAGCAGCGCGAGCAGCGCGCCGAGGATCTGCGTCTGCTGTACGTGGGCATGACCCGCGCCCGCCACGCCTGCTGGATGGCGATCGCGCCCGTGCGCCACGGCAACCGCAAGGATAGCGATCTGCACCGCACGGCCGTCGGCTACCTGCTGTTCGGCCCGGAGGGCGTGGAGCCGCCGGCGCTGGCCGCGCGCATGGAGGAACTGCGCGACGACGAAGGCCATGTGCGGGTGGAGCCGCTGCCGCCGCCGGCGGCCGAACGCTGCCGCGCGGGCGAGGCCGCGCCGGCCACCGGGCCCGCGCGGGTCCCGCGGCGCCGGGTGCGCGAGCCCTGGTGGGTGGCCAGCTACAGCGCCATCGCACGGCGCGAGGAGCCGGGCCCGGACGACAGTGCCGCGCTCGCCGATGCCGGCCCCGATGCCCCGGATACCGCCGAGGAGGACATCCTGCGCGAGGATGCCGGTGGGCGTGACCTCGACGCGGACAGCGATCGTGAGTCCGGGGCGGTGACCACGGCCCCGGCCGGCGGGCACCACGATTTCCCGCACGGCCCGGAGCCCGGCACCTTCCTGCACGGGCTGCTGGAATGGGCCGGCGAACAGGGCTTTGCGCGGGTGGCCGGCGATCGCGCGCGTCTGCACGCCGAGGTCGCGCGGCGCTGTGGTGCCCGCGGCTGGGACGACTGGGTGCCGGTGCTGGAGGGCTGGCTGCACGACCTGCTGGCGGCCGAGTTCCCGCTGGACGGCACTGGGGGGTTCTCGCTGGCGGGGCTGGACAGCTATCAGGCCGAGCTCGAGTTCCTGTTCGAGACCCGCTGGCTGCACAGCGACACCCTGGATGCGGCGGTGCGCCGTGATGTCCTGCCCGGGGAGGCGCGCCCGCCGGCCGGGCGCAAGTGGATCAACGGGATGCTCAAGGGCTTCGTCGATCTGGTGTTCCGGCACGGGGAGCGTTATTACGTGGCCGACTACAAGTCCAACCGCCTGGGTGCCGGGCCGGAGGCCTACACCACGGCGCAGCTGAACGCGGCGGTGCTGGATCACCGCTACGACCTGCAGCTGGTGCTTTATACCCTGGCGCTGCACCGCCTGCTGAAGGCCCGCCTGCCCGGCTACGACTTCGACACGCACATGGGCGGCGGGGTCTACCTGTTCCTGCGCGGGGTGGATGCGCCGGGGCGGGGCGTGTTCCATCAGCGCCCGCCGCGCGAGCTGATCGAGTGGCTGGACCGCGCCTTCGCCGAAGGTCCGGATCGCCCGGCGGTGCGCTCCACGGAGGCCGGGGCATGACTGCGGCCATCGCGACCCGGCCGGACGCCGCCGGGGTGCTCGCGCGGCTGGCCGAATGGGAACAGGCCGGCTGGCTGCGCGGCGTGGACCGCGCGCTGGTGCGCCTGCTGCACGAGGAACTCCCGGAGCTGGATCCGCTGGCCCTGCTGCTGGCGGCGCTGGCCAGTCATCAGGCCGGGCGCGGGCATGTGTGTCTCGATCTGGACGCGCTGCTGGAGGCCCCCGACCGCACCCTGGCGCTGCCGCCCGAGGGCGAGGCGGCCACCGCGGTGCTGCCCTCCGAGGCCCTGCGCGGAACCACCCGGGCGGAACTGGATCAGGCGCTGGCGGACGCGCGGCTGTGCGCCGACGACGCGCCGGGCGCCAGCCCGCTGGTGCGTGCCCGGGGCCAGCTCTATCTGCGTCGCTACTGGGAGGCCGAGCGCCGGGTGGGCGAGGCGGTGCGCGCGCGGCTGGAAGACGCCCCCGGCTGGCGCGAGGCCCTGGATCCCGCCCGCACCCGGCAATGGCTGGACCGGCTGTTCCCCGCCGCGGCACCGGGGGACGGCCCGGACTGGCAGCGCATTGCCTGTGCCCTGGCCGCCGGCAGCGGCTTCGGCGTGATCACCGGCGGTCCCGGCACCGGCAAGACCACCACCGTGCTGCGCCTGCTGGCGCTGCTGCAGGGCCTGCAGGGCGACGGCGAGGCTTTGCGCATCCGTCTGGCCGCGCCCACCGGCAAGGCCGCCGCGCGGCTCAATGCGTCGGTGGGCGGGGCGCTGGACCGCCTGAACCTCGAGGCCCTGCCGGACGGCGAGCGCCTGCGCAGCCGCATCCCCGCCGGGGTGGTGACCCTGCATCGGCTGCTGGGGGCGCGTCCGGGGGCGCGCGGTTTTCGCCACGACGCGGCGAACCCGCTGCCGGTGGACGTGCTGGTGGTGGACGAGGCGTCGATGATCGATCTGGAACTGATGGCCGCGCTGGTGGAGGCGGTGCCGCGCCACGCGCGCCTGATCCTGCTGGGCGATCGCGACCAGCTGGCCTCGGTGGAGGCCGGCGCGGTGATGGGTGAACTCTGTGCCCGCGCATCCGACGGCCATTACACCCCGGAGACCGTGGCCTGGCTGAAGGCACATGCCGGCGCGGAGATCCCGGCCGCGCTGCAGGACGGCGCCGGCCAGCCACTGGACCAGCACGTGGTGATGCTGCGCCACAGCCATCGTTTCGATGCCGACAGCGGCATCGGTCAGCTGGCCACCGCGGTCAACGTGGGCCGGGCCGGGGAGGTGCGTCTGCCCACGCCCGATGGCGCGGTGGATCGGCTGACCCTGGAGGCCGGCGACGGGCGTGGCTGGCTGGCGCGGGTGCTGGACGGCGACCCGCAGCGCGAGGCCGCCGGGTATCGCCATTACCTCGAGGCCCTCGCGCGGCTGCGGCCGGCCGGCGGCGCCGCGCGCGGTGCATGGGAGGACTGGGCGCGCGAGGTGCTGCAGGCGCACGGGCATTTCCAGCTGCTGTGCGCGGTGCGTCGCGGCCCCCGGGGGCTGGAGCAGCTGAACCGCCGCATCGCCGCGGCCCTGCGGGAGCGGGGGCTGCTGGCGGGCGAGGGCACATGGGTCGAGGGGCGGCCGGTGATCGTCACCCGCAACGACTACGCCCTGGGCCTGATCAACGGCGACATCGGCATCGCGCTGGCCGTGCCGCGCTGGCTGGCCGCGGGCGCGGACGGGCCGCAGGACGACGAAGCCTCCTCCGGGCCGGAGTCGCGGGTGCTGCGGGTCGCCTTCCTCGCCACCGACGGTCGGGTGCGCTGGATCCCGCCCAACCGCCTGGAGGGCGTGGAGTCCGCCTTCGCCCTGACCGTGCACAAGGCGCAGGGCTCCGAGTTCGACCACGTGGCCCTGATCCTGCCGGACACCGACAGCCCGATCCTGACCCGCGAGCTGGTCTACACCGCCATCACCCGCGCCAGCCGCCGTTTCACCCTGCTGGAACCTCGCCCCGGCCGCCTCGAAACCGCCGCGGGCCGCCGCATCCGCCGCGGCGGCGGCCTGCACCGCTGGCTCGAGGGCAGCCTATGACGGTGAATGCCGTGATGGGCGAGACGAGATAGAGTGTGACCCGACGCGAAAGGAGGTCGTAATGGCGGATCTGGATGTGCGCTGGAAACAGCGCCTGGCGAATTTCCGGCGGGCCCTGGCACAGCTGGAGAGTGCCGTGCGTCTGGCGCAGCAGCGCGAGCTGTCGGATCTGGAACGCCAGGGGTTGATCCAGGCCTTCGAGTTCAATCATGAGCTGGCCTGGAACGTGATGAAGGATTATTTCGCCTGGCAGGGCAACACCGCGATCACGGGCTCGCGCGACGCGATCCGGGAGGCGTTTGCGAAGGGGCTCGTCGAAGATGGCGAAGGCTGGATGGAGATGATCCGCAGCCGGAATCTGACGGCCCATGCCTACAACGAGCAGGTGGCCCGCGAGATTGCCGAGCAGGTGGTGTGGCGCTATCACGCGCTGTTCGATGCGTTCGCGAGGCGCATGGGCGAGCTGGAAGGGCAGGCATGACGGCAGCGGCCAGTGCCACGAAGTTCGGGTTGCCGGCCGATGTCGTCACGCGCCTGTGCGCGGTGTTCGCCGGCTGGCCGGAGATTACCGGCGTGTGGTTGTACGGCTCGCGCGCGAAGGGGACCTGGCGCAAGGCCTCGGATATCGATCTGTGTTTGCAGGCGGATAGTCTCGGTGTGCGCGACCTCCTCCGGATCGAGGGCGAGATCGATGATCTGTTGTTGCCGTGGAAGGTGGATCTGTCGCTCTGGCATCAGATCGAGGAAGAAGACCTGCGCGGCCACATCCGCCGGGTGGCGGTGGAGCTGTGTCCTTCGGACATCCCCGCCGGGTGAAGCTGTCCGCACATCGCCCGGGCATCGGGGTGGATAACCCCTCGGCGGGCGCGGCCGCCGTGGAAATCTCCCGGGGTGTCTCGTACCCTCCGGGCTCGTTCGCCCATCCCGATCCGGAGACACCGTGGCCGATATCCTGAATCCCTACGCCGACGATCAGCCCGAGTCGAAATACATCGTCCTGCGCGCCCGCAGTGGCCAGGAGGTCTCCGCCAACTTCACCCTGCAGGACCGGCGGGGGCGCCAGAGCGCGGCGGAGTACCTGTTCCACCTCTACTCCACCATCAAGGAAAAGGTGGGCGAGCCGACCCTGGACACCGCCGCACCCTCGCCGGACGACCAGGACGCCATGCAGCGATTGATCCTCTACACGGCCGGTGCCCACGACACCATGTTCGGCACCTTCAATGGCTCTGCGGAAATACCCGAGGAGGAGCGAAACGAGTTCGTGGAGCTCTTCCTGCTGGCCTGCGCCACGGTCATCGAGGGCAAGCGGATCACCATCGACCTCCAGCGGGGCGTGATCAGCGCGCAGGGGGACTGAACGCAGCGGCCGGGACGGTTCCGGGCCGCTTGCACAAGGACGAACCTGCCACTGTTGCATTCCAGGAGCTCCAGCAGCCACCGGCGGCGGCCATGTTGCGGCGCCGGACACGGGCGCCCATGATGGAACACGGGGGGCGCCCCCCGCAGTGGATGCATGGTGGCAGGTCAGCATGGGCAAGGGCCGACAATCGCAAGGCAGTGTCCGGTTCCCGGGAGACACGTCGCCCGACGTGCCGCTGCAGCCCTCGTCGGCTTCGATCTGGGCCGAGCGTTACCAGCTGCACAATGCGGATGACGAGCCGGTGGACGCCTCGGTGGAGGCGATGTTCGACCGCGTGGCCCGTGCCCTGGCCGGGGTGGAGGCGCCGGAGAAACGCGCCGAGGTCGAGCGCGAGTTCCGCTGGGCGCTGGCGCATGGCGCCGTGCCGGCCGGGCGCATCCTCGCCAATGCCGGCGCTGAAGATCGCCAGTCGCGCACCACGCTGATCAACTGCACCGTCTCGCGCACGATCCACGACTCCCTGCAGGCCATCCTCGATGCCAATACCGCCGCCGGCCTGACACTGAAGGCAGGAGCGGGCATCGGTTACGACTTCAGCACCCTGCGGCCGAAGGGGGCGCCGGTGGCCGGGCTGGGGGCTCCGACCAACGGGCCGGTGGCGTTCATGCAGATCTTCGACCAGACCTGCAAGACCATCGGGGCGGCCGGCGGGCGCCGCGGGGCGCAGATGGCGACGCTGGACATCGGACACCCGGACATCGAGCGCTTCATCCTGGCCAAGCGCCGCAAGGGACGGCTGACCCAGTTCAATCTCTCGGTGCTGGTGCGCGACGCCTTCCTCGAGGCGGTCGAGCGCGACGACGAATGGATCCTGGCCTTCCCGCTGCTGCCCGTGGAGCAGGAGCGGGTGGCCGCATCCGACATCGTCTATCGCGACTGGCCGGTGATCGAGGATGATTACCGTATCGACGAACGGGGTCGGGTCGCCTGCCGCATCTACCGCCGCGTGCGCGCCCGCGAGCTGTGGCAGACCCTGATGCGCAGCACCTACGACGTCGGCGAGCCCGGCGTCATCCTGATCGATCAGGTGAACCGCCAGAACAACGCCTGGTTCGACGAGGTGATCCGCGCGACCAACCCCTGCGGCGAGGAGCCGCTGCCGCCGGACGGGGCCTGTCTGCTGGGGTCGGTGAACCTGACGCGGTTCGTCTCCGCGCCGTTTACCGACTCCGCCGCGTTCGACTGGGAACGCTTCGAGCGCGTGGTGGGCGTGTTCACGCGCATGCTCGACAACGTCGCGGATATCTCCGGGCTGCCGCTCGAGGCGCAGCGCGCGGAGATGCTGCGCAAGCGACGCCACGGCATGGGCATCCTCGGGCTCGGTTCGGCCCTGGCGATGCTGGGCGAGACCTACGGCTCCGAGTCGGCCGCCGCCTTCACCTCGGAAGTCTGTCGACGGCTCGCGCTTGAGAGCTGGCGCGCCGGGCTGGCGCTGGCGCGGGAGAAGGGGCCGGCGCCGGTCATGGACGAGGATTTCACGCTGACTGCGGACATGCTCCGGCGTCAGCCGGCGCTGGCCGAGGCCGGCTACCGCGTCGGGGACGTGCTGAAGGGGCGCGAACTGCACGCCCGCTTCAGCGAATACATGCAGCGCATCGCCGGGGAGGACCCGGAGCTGGTCGACGCGCTGGCGGAGGAGGGCGCGCGCTTTACCCACGCCACCTCGATCGCACCCACCGGGACCATCAGTTTTTCGGTGGCCAACAACGCCAGCAACGGGATCGAGCCGACCTTCCTCCACCACACCACGCGCAACATCCGCCGCCCCGGACGGCGTACCCGCGAGGCCGTCGACTGCTACTCGTACGAGCTGCTCGCCTATCGCGCCCTGGTTGATGCCGAGGCGGGGCCGGGGGATCTCCCCGCCAGCGCCATCACCGCCGACCGGATCGGTGTGGACGCCAACATCCGTATGCAGGCGGCCGCGCAGCCGTGGGTGGATTCAGCCATCTCCAGGACGCTCAATGTCCCGAGCGATATCCCGTTCGAGGCGTTCCAGGAAGTCTACCTGCAGGCCTGGCGTGCGGGGCTCAAGGGGTGCACCACCTACCGGCCCAATCCGCAGGCGCAGATGGGCGTGCTGATGGACCCCGAGCGCCTGCGCAGCACCTGGTATACCTTTACGCTCGCAGACGGGCAGGAGGTGACCCTGCGGGGCGACGAAGAGGTGGAATACCAAGGCCAGGTCCACACCGCCGCCAACCTTTATGCCGCGCTGGACGAGGGCTACTACGACGACCTGTAACGGCGTTGCGGAGAAAACCATGCACCGGATCGATCAGCCCATCATCGCGTTTCGCCGCTCGGATATTCCGCAGGGCGAGTCGGCGCCGGCTGGCGACGACGACCCGGTCGGCAAGCGCATCCCGTCGCGCCCCGAGGGCGAGCTCGAGTCGGTCACCGAGAAAGTCCGCTACTGGACCCAGGAAGGGCCGCAGACGGTCTACCTGGTGGTCAGCTTCGTGGCCGTTTCCGGCACGGTGGGCGGCGAGACGGTGACCATCGAGCGCCCGATCGAGTTCTTCCTGCCCACCGGCCAGCACTCCGAGTCCTGCCAGTGGATCTCCGCCACCATGCGCAGCCTGTCGCTGGCGGCCCGTGGTGGCTACGCCGCCCGCGCCCTGCGCGACCTGCGCAAGGTGACCTGGGATCGCGGTCCGGTGCGTTGCGGCACCAACGAATACGGCAAGCCCCTGTACCACCCCTCCGAGGTCGCTGCCATCGCCCACGCCCTGCAGCGTATCCTCCAGCGCCGCGGCTTCCTCGACCCGGAGGGCCACCCCCGCCCGCTGCGCGAGCTTGCCGCCCTCTACCGAGACGGATCCCCGGGGGCCACCGGCGCACACCGGGCGGAACCGTCCCTGCCAGTGCCCTCCGGGATGGGCCCGTGTCCGCAGTGCGGCGGCGAACGGGTCCTCATCGACGGCTGCCTCACCTGCCGCGACTGTGGTTACTCGAAGTGCTAGGGAAATACTTCGGCGTTTGCCCGGGTGCGCCTGGTTCCGTGGGGGCAGGTCCGGAAAGTCAGGGGTATCGCAAGCTGACCGTAGGGTCCGGCTGCCGGGGCAGTTCCATGGTGCGATCGGGGAATGTATATTGGTATGCACGCATCCCGAAGGAGTATGGGCCATGGGCATACGCACAGAAGATACTCGGCAAACGGCCGTTCGGCTCCCGAAAGAGACGTATGCACGCTTGAAAGTGCTGGCCGAAAAGACGGGGCGCACGACCACTTATTACATCCGCGAGGCCATCGAGGAACACCTGGAGGATCTGGAGGACATCTATCTCGCCGAGCAGACGCTGGAACGTGTCCGAAGCGGGGAGGAAGAGGTGATCGGCTCCGAGGAGTTCTGGCGTGACGTGGAGGATTGAGTACGCACGTTCCGCTCAAAAGGAGGTGCAGAAACTCGATCAGCAGGCGCGAAAGCGCATCCGCCATTATCTGGAACGGCGTGTCGCCCACATGCACGACCCGAGAACGCTCGGCAAGCCCCTCAAGGGGCGGTTTTCCGAGCTATGGCGCTATCGGGTCGGCGATTACCGGGTGGTCTGCGAGCTGCGCGACGAGTTGCTTGTCGTGCTGGTGGTGCGGATTGGTCATCGGAGAGAGGTTTACGACTGACCCGGGCTTCCACCCGTGAATGTCATGCGCCTGACTGCCATCACCATCGGTTCTGGCGGAGTTCATCAATGTCTACGTTTGGGGACAGTGTGCGGGAACTGGCGAGCCAGTTCGATTCGGGCAGCTTTCGGCGCGGTGTCGAATATTTCGAGTCGGGGCGGGTGCAGCTGCGGTCCGTGGAAGAGACCGGATCGGACGAGGTGCATCTGTACGGCCGGTGCCGCGGCAGCGGCCGGCGTATGTACGATCAGCACGTCATGGTTTTGTTTGATGAGGGGCCGCGCGTCGTGGGGCACTGTGACTGCCCCGTTGGCTTCAACTGCAAGCACGTGGTCGCGGCCGTGCTGGCCTGGCGCGCACAGGAAGAACGGTGGTCGGCGGGCGCCGCGGGGGAGGATTTCGGGACGTGGCTGGCGCGCGGTTCGCAGGCAGAACCGGCTCCGGCGCCCGCTTCCGGGGAGCAGCTGCAGTATGTGCTGCAGCCCCATCCACTGGATTCAGGGCAGCTGGACGTGTCGCTGGTGGTTTCGCGTCGGCGCAAGGACGGGAAATGGGGAGTCGGGCGTCGGGTCAAGGCGCAGTCGCTGGCGATGCCGGTGGGTGGCCGTTCGAGCTGGGCGTCGGCGGACGATCAGGAGATCGGCCGGTTGTTGATGGCGTGCGCGTGGGACTTGTGGGATGAGCCGAAACCCCGGGGGCGCGCCGGTGCGACGGCCCTGCTGGCGATACTGGAGACGGGGCGCTGCTATTGGGGCGAGGATCGGCAGGGGCCGTTGCAGCCGGGGCCCGTGCGGGATCTGGAGCTGGAGTGGGTCGCGCAGGGGGACTGGTATTTCCTGCGCGTGGCCAGTCCGGAGCTGGAGATGTTCCCCGACCTGGACCCGCCGGTGTATGTGGATCCGGCATCGGAGCAGGCGGGTGTGCTGCAATTGCCGCCGGGGCTGGATCGGGAGCATCTGGCCAATCTGGAGTCCGCGCCGCCGGTGCCGGCCGATTCGGCCGCTGCGGTGAGCCGGCGCCTGGTGCTGCAGGATGCGGGCCTGCCCACGCCCGTTCCGGTAGCGGTGGAGGAATGCACGCTGGCGCCGGTTCCGCGGCTGGTACTGCTGTTTGATTCGGGCCGCCCGGAGTCGGCCGCAGCGGGGCTGGGCTTCCGTTATGACGATGCCGTCCTGGAGCCCGGAGATGAATCGACGGTTCCGGTGCTGGAGGAGGAAGACCGGGTCTTGCGTATCGCGCGGGATGCGGAGGAGGAGGCTGCGGCGCGGGCCACGCTGGAGGCTTCGGGGCTGCTGCAGTCCGTTGAGGGGCGGCCGGGGCATTTCCGCCTGGCGGGGGATGATCCCGCAGACGGGCTGTTGTCGTCGGCGGCCGTGCGGCGGTGGTTCGAGTTTCAGGAGCAGGTGCTGCCGGGGCTGCGCGAGCGGGGATGGGAGATCGTTGAAGGGACGGAAGAGCTGCCGACGCTGGAGCATGCGGACCGGATCGGGGCCGAGGTGGAGCCCTCCGGCATGGACTGGTTCGACCTGCGTTTTGACCTGGAGGTCGACGGGCGATCGGTCCCGCTGCTGCCGCTGCTGACGGATCTGCTGGAAGAATACACGCCCGATGACGAGTTGCCGGAGACGCTCTATCTGGATACCGGCGGGGGCCATTACGTGGCGGTGCCGGGAGACCGGCTGCGTCCGGTGCTGCAGACGGTGTTCGAGCTGTTCGACCGGGAGGTGGACGACGCCGGCGAGCGGCTCGCGCTGTCGCGGCTGGATGCGCCGCGCCTGCTGGAGATGGGAGACACCCCGGTCCGCGGTGGCGGTGTCGAGGCGCTGTACCGTCTGGCACAGCGCCTGAAGGATTTCGAGGGCATTCGGTCGGTGGATCTGCCGTCGGGTTTTCACGGGGAGCTGCGCGGTTACCAGCAGCAGGGCCTGAACTGGATGCAGTTCCTGCGCGAGTATGACCTGTCCGGCGTGCTGGCCGACGACATGGGTCTGGGCAAGACGGTACAGACCCTGGCGCACCTGACGGCGGAGAAGGAAGCCGGCCGCATGGACCGGCCCAGCCTGATCATTGCGCCCACCAGCCTGATGAGCAACTGGCAGCGCGAGGCGGAGCAGTTTGCGCCGCAGCTGAAGGTGCTGGTGCTGCAGGGGCCGCAGCGCAAGCAGTACTTCGAGCGGCTGACCGAGTTCGATCTGGTGCTGAGCACCTATCCCTTGCTGGCACGGGATCATCCGGTGGTGGAGGCGCAGCCGTGGCACTGCCTGATTCTGGACGAGGCGCAGCAGATCAAGAACCCGCGGGCGCGGGCCTCGCAGGTGGTGCGCAGCCTGGAGGCGCGGCATCGGCTGTGTCTGACGGGGACGCCCATGGAAAACCACCTGGGCGAACTGTGGGCGCAGTTCGATTTTCTGCTGCCGGGGTTTCTGGGGGATCAGAAACGTTTTCGTCAGCAGTACCGCAAGCCGATCGAGGAGGAGGGCGATCAGGAGCGCATGGGTCGGCTCGGTCGCCGCGTGGCTCCGTTTATGCTGCGCCGCACCAAGGACCGGGTGGCCGAAGAACTGCCGCCCCGCACGGAGCTGCTGCGGACGACGCGCATGGGGAGCCGGCAGGGAACCCTGTACGAGAGCATCCGTCTGACGATGGAGAAGAAAGTTCGCGATGCGGTGGCCCGCAAGGGGCTGGCGCGCAGTCACATTACCATCCTCGATGCCCTGCTGAAGCTGCGGCAGGTGTGCTGCGACCCGCGACTGGTGCAGAGCGGCGGGCACGATACCCGGGGTATCCCTTCGGCCAAGCTGGAGCTGCTGCTGGAGATCCTGCCGGAACTCCTGGATGAAGGGCGCCGGATCCTGCTGTTTTCGCAGTTCACCCGGATGCTGGGTCTGATCCAGCACGCGCTGGAGGAACGCGGAATCGCCTACAGCAAGCTGACCGGGCAGACGCGCAAGCGCGATGAGGCGATCGAGCGTTTCCGCTCCGGGCAGGCCAGTGTGTTCCTGGTGAGCCTCAAGGCGGGCGGGGTAGGGCTCAATCTCACCGAGGCGGATACGGTCATCCACTACGATCCCTGGTGGAATCCCGCGGTGGAGGCTCAGGCGACGGACCGCGCGCACCGCATCGGTCAGGACAAACCGGTGTTCGTGTACAAGCTGGTGACCGAAGGAACGGTGGAGGAGAAGATCCTGAGCCTGCAGGAGCGCAAGCAGCATCTGGCCGACCACGTGTATGGCCGCAAGGGGCAGGATGACGACCAGCCACCGCTGGACGCGGAAACCCTGCAGGAGCTGCTCACGGGCGACAGAGCACCCGTTTCGAGAAGGGCCCCGGGCTTGCCCCGGGGCGCGGGGTTGTCAGGACCCGGTCATTGCTGGTGATCGTCCGGGTCACGGTTGGGTGTGCCCGGAGCACTCTGATGCGGCTTGTCCCGCGAGCCGGATTCCCGGGGCTGGTGCTGCCGCCGGGATCGGTTGTTCCCTCCGCCGCCGGCAAACATGCGGTAGAGCCGCATCAGACGGCGCATGCGCAGCAGGGTGAAGATCAGTCGCATCATGGTTTCGTACCTCCGGCGGTGGCGTCAGGGGGTGCTGACGCGCTCGAGTTCCGGGTCGGTCATCAGCTGATCCGTGACCATGTACCAGTGAGCCTCGCCCAGATCGCCGGCCTCCTCAAGGCTCGGTTCGCCATCCGGCATTTCGTTTGCGGGCAACCGTCGGCGTTCCATCTCCACCCGGTCTTCCGAGAAGGCGTGCACCAGGGTGATCTCGGTTACATCCTGGAATTCGCCGTCAAAATGCCTGCGCTGGGTGCTGGTGTAGACCCCGGGTTCGCCGTCGAATTGAACCACGCTCGTGCGGAAACTACCCCAGCCGCGGCCACTGCCCCGGGAATATATGCCATTGACATGGACCGCATTGTCCGCAGGGCGGTGGAAGAACAGGCCTCGTGCGACCCCCAGTTCTTCGCCGTCGTCGATGTAGTGCGACCCTTCTTCGACCGCGCCCGGAGTGGGCTCGACCAGCAGGCCCCGCTTGACGGTACCCCGCACCCCGAAGTCCCCCTGGTCGGCGGGGATCTCGATGCGGGCGCTGTACTCGGTCTGCCCCTGAGCCGGGGGCTCATCGAACACCAGGCGGCCAACGATGTCTCCGTCCGGTCCACGCATCCCCTCCGGCAGATCGAAACAATGCGGTTCGGCGGATGTGGGCACGCTGATCCGGACTTCCTGTTCCGGCTCGTCGAGGTTGAGGTGCGGCAAGACCAGCCGCCACGGGGTGGTGTCGATTTGTGCCAGGTCCAGGCGGGGGCGGGTCTCCGTGGCGACCAGCGAGGCCTTTTCAAAGCGGAGTTCCCAGCTCCGGCCGCCATCGGTGACGGTGAGGTGGTTCGGGGCGTCCGGGTTGCCCACCACCGCGTCCTCGGGGCATTCCAGGTCACCCGCGCCACGGCGTTCCGGACTCCGCATGTGGAAGTGCTCTTCGTTGATGCGCCACTCCCCGTCCTGGCGGGTCAGCCGGATATCGGCGTCGAGCCCGGAGGCCATCTCCCGGCGCGCGTCCTCGTCGGTGACGCGAAGGTCGGCCTCGATCCGCGCCTGACCGTCGTCCGCGTCGATGACATCGATCCCGGCGATCTCGGTGGAGGTCTTGAACAGTTCCAGCTGGGCGCCCAGCTCCTTGAGCATCGCCTTTTCGCCGTCGGTGAATCCCTCCAGTTCGCTCAGGGCCTCGGCGCTGTAGAAGCGCTCGAGCGCGTCCCGGTCGCTGAAGTCGACCTTCGTCCCCCAGTATTCCTCGAAAAAGGCGACCGGGTCGTACCCGGCCAGGGCCGGGGCGGCCCAGACGGTCGTGGCGCAAAGGGCAAGCGTCGAGAGGGCGTGACGGCAGCTTTTGAGCGGCGGGGCAACGGTTCTGGGCATCGGAAGATCCTCAATGGCAGGCAGGCGGGCAGGCGCGCAAGCGAGTGGTGGGCCCGGTCGGACTCGAACCGACGACCAAAGGATTATGAGTCCTCTGCTCTAACCAACTGAGCTACAGGCCCGGGTGCTCGGGTGGGTCTGCGGCGCGGGGCCGCAAACGACTGCGGCGCCATTCTACCCCGAGGGGGCAGGGCGCCGCATCGTGGAGGGCTGGCCCGTCTGCGGGACGGGCGGGGACACCGGTTATTCGGCGTCCATGTAGGTGCGCAGGAGTTCCGCGCGGGTCGGGTGGCGCAGCTTGCGCAGGGCCTTGGCCTCGATCTGACGGATGCGCTCGCGGGTGACGTCGAACTGCTTGCCGACTTCCTCGAGGGTGTGGTCGGTGTTCATGTCGATGCCGAAGCGCATGCGCAGGACCTTGGCCTCGCGCGGGGTCAGCGTGGACAGGATCTCGCGGGTGGCCTCGGTGAGGCTTTCCTGGGCGGCGGATTCGGTCGGCGAAGCGACCTTCTCGTCCTCGATGAAGTCGCCCAGGTGCGAGTCTTCGTCGTCGCCGATCGGGGTCTCCATGGAGATCGGTTCCTTGGAGATCTTCATCACCTTGCGGATCTTGTCCTCGGGCATCTCCATGCGCTCGGCCAGCTCTTCCGGCGTGGCCTCGCGGCCCATCTCCTGCAGCATCTGGCGGGAGACGCGGTTGAGCTTGTTGATGGTCTCGATCATGTGCACCGGAATACGGATGGTCCGGGCCTGGTCCGCGATGGAGCGGGTGATGGCCTGGCGGATCCACCAGGTGGCGTAGGTCGAGAACTTGTAGCCGCGACGGTATTCGAACTTGTCCACCGCCTTCATCAGACCGATGTTGCCTTCCTGGATCAGGTCGAGGAACTGCAGGCCGCGGTTGGTGTACTTCTTGGCGATGGAGATCACCAGGCGCAGGTTGGCCTCGACCATCTCCTTCTTGGCGCGGCGGGCCTTGGCCTCGCCGATGGACATGCGGCGGTTGATCTCCTTGATCTCTGAGATGCTGAGGCTGGCTTCGCGTTCGATCTCGGCCAGCTTCTTCTGCGTGCGCACGATGTCGTCCTCGAACTCGGCAAGGGCGCTGACATACTTGCCCTTGCCTTCCTTCTGGACCTCCTGGATCCAGTTGAGGTTGGTCTCGTTGCGCGGGAAGCCGTCGATGAAGGTCTTGCGCGGCATGTGCGCCTGGTTCACGGCCATGTCCATGATCCGGCGTTCGTGCTTGCGGATCCGGTCGATGGTGTCGTGCAGTTCCTGGGTCAGCTGGTCGACCACGCGCGGCACCAGCTTGAACTCCATGAAGTACTTCGCGGTCTGCTCGCGCGCAGTGGCGTAGGCCTCCATGTCGCCGGCCTCGAAGGCGGCGTGGGCGCGGGCGTGCAGTTCGCGCAGTTTTTCGAAGCGCTGGCGGGCCTCTTCGGGGTCGGGCCCGCTGTCCACCGGTTCGCCGGCTTCTTCGTCGGCTTCGTCCACGGCTTCGGAGATGGCGTCCAGTTCGGGCGAGGCGGCCTCTTCCTTTTTCGGCTGAGGCTGCTCCTTGACGTCGACCTCTTCGGCCAGGCCGCGGGCGACGGCCTCGCCATTGGTGCCGTCGGGTTCGATGAAGGACACCACCAGGTCGGTCAGGCGGCTGCCGTTCTCGACGATCTGGTCGTAATCCTTGATGAGCTTGTCGATCGCGCCGGGATGGTGGGCCAGCGCGAACAGGACCTGCATCAGGCCTTCTTCGATACGTTTGGCGATGCGGATCTCGCCCTCGCGGGTGAGCAGTTCCACGGTGCCCATCTCGCGCATGTACATGCGCACGGGATCGGTGGTGCGGCCGAAGTCGCTGTCGGCGGAGGCCAGTGCGGCGACCGCGTCCTCGGCGTCCTCGTCGGCGGACACCGAGCCGTCGGACAGCAGCAGGCTGTCGGCATCGGGCGCCTGTTCGTGGACTTCGATGCCCATGTCGTTGATCATCGCGATGATGTCTTCGACCTGGTCGGAGTCGATGATGGTTTCGGGCAGGTGGTCGTTCACCTCGGTATACGTGAGGTATCCCTGCTCCTTGCCCTTGGCAATGAGTTCCTTGAGCTGGGATTGCTGCTCTTCACGGTTCATCGCGATCTGATCTCCGAGGTTCGTCGTTCGGCTTCGAAAAGTGAACCCTGCATTATAGCAGAAGTTTCTTATATTGCTCGCCCCGCGAGGCGCGCGAAAAATGGTTCGTGCAATCAAGTGGATGCGGGCACGAACGGGGATTTCAAGGGGTCACGGGTTGCAGCTGTGACTGCGGCGCGGTCTCGCCTTCAGCCCTGCAGGATGGAGGTGAGACGCGCGAGTTCGTCGCGTTGTTCCGTATCCAGACTCCCGGAAGCGGTGAGTTCACGGATGCGTTCGCGGCAGTGGCGCCGCAGCAGCTGGTCGGCGGCGTCCAGTGCGACCTGACGGGTCATCCCGTCTTCGCCGTCGTGCAGCTCGGCGCCGGCCAGCGACAACAGGCGTTCGAAGCGCGGGTGTTCGCGGAATCGCTCCAGCAGCCGCGCGGTATCCGGCCGCGGCTGCTCGCCCAGGGCCTCCAGCAGTCGGCCGAGGGTGCCGGAGGCCTCGCCGCTGGCCGCCGCCAGCTCGCGCAGGGCGGGGGTGTCCCAGTCCAGTTCCGGATGCTGCAGGATGCGCGCGAGCAGTGCGGCCCACAGCGACGAGCTGCGGCGACCGCCGGCGCCGGCCGGCTCGCTCCGTGAGGGGGTGCCGGCCGGTGGCCGGGCGGTCATCTCCGGGTCGTGGGCCGGCGGGGCGTTGGCCCCCGACGCGGGTGCGGGCCCGCGTGCGGAACCGGCGTCGGCGGAGGCGGCAGCCTGCAGCTGTTCCTCCAGGCGCTCGCGCGGGAGGTGGCTCTCCTCGGCGACGCGCTCGCACAGCAGTTCGCGGAACAGCGGATCGCGCGTGGTGGCGATGCGGCGCACCGCGGCGTGGGCGAAATGCGTGCGCCCTTCCGCGGTGTCGGTGGGGTGTTCGTCGCGCAGCAGGCGGATCAGGGCCTCGGACAGCGGCAGGGCCTGCTCCAGCAGCCGTTCCCAGGCGGCGAGGCCTTCGCGGCGCACCAGGCTGTCGGGGTCGTCGCCCTCGGGCAGGAACAGGAAACGGACCTCACGCATGCCCTGCATCACCGGCAGTGCCTGTTCCAGCGCGCGCGAGGCGGCGCGGCGTCCGGCGGCGTCGCCGTCGAAGCACAGGGTCAGGTGGCCGACCTGGCGGAACAGTACGTCGAAGTGGCTGCGTCCCAGAGCCGTCCCCATGCAGGCGACCGCCCGGTGGTAGCCGCTGCGGGCCAGCGCGACCACATCCATGTACCCCTCGACCACCACCAGGTGATCCAGCCGGGTCTGCGCGCGGCGGGCCTCGAACAGGCCGTAGATGGTCTGTCCCTTGTGGAAGACCGTGCTCTCGGGGCTGTTGAGGTACTTGGGCTCGCCGTCGTCGATCAGGCGCCCGCCAAAGCCGGTGATGCGCCCGCGCCGGTCGCGGATGGGGAACATGATGCGGGAGCGGAAGCGTTCGCGCAGGTCGCCATTGTCGCGGCGCGCGGCGAGGCCGGCATCCACCAGCTGCTGCGGGGAGAAACGATCCGACAGGGCCTGCAGCAGCCCCGATGCCGGGGCCCAGCCGAGGCGGAAATCGCGCGCCGTGGCGCCGTCGATGCCGCGGTTCTTCAGGTAATCGACCGCGCGCGGGGTCTCACGCAGCTGGCGCACGAAGTAGTCCGCCGCCGCCTCCAGCGCCGCGTACAGCGGCGCGGTGGCATCCTGGCGCGGGCTGTCGTCGTGTTCGCGCGGGACCTCCAGGCCGGCCTGCTCGGCGAGCTGTTCCACCGCCTCGGGAAAGCTGAGGTTCTCGTAATCCATCAGGAAGCCGATGGCGGTGCCGTGCACGCCGCAGCCGAAGCAGTGGTAGAACTGCTTCTGCGGGGATACGTAGAACGACGGGGTCTTTTCGCCGTGGAACGGGCAGCAGGCGGCGTATTCGCTGCCGGCCTTCTTCAGGCTGACGCGCCGGCGCACCACTTCCACGATATCGGTGCGCTCGAGCAGCTCGTCGATGAATGCCTGCGGGATACGGCCTGCCATGGTCCTCGTCGCCGGACGGGAGAGTCCGCCCCGGGCGGGGCGTGGCCGTTCATAATACCGCGCCCGCACCCGCAGGGACCATTGGCCCGCCGGAGATAGCGGTCGGAGCGCCGGATCGCGCAGGGGGCTGCGCTCCTACATCACCGCACAGGGGGCGGGCCCGGGCCGTGGGAGGCCGGCCCTCCGGCCGATCAGGTGCGGGGTCAGCGGTATGGCGGGGCGGGGTCCTCGGCGACGGCGTTGGGGTCGATGCCGGTGTAGAGCTCCTCCACGGGCAGGCTCCATTCCAGCTCGGGGAGCTCCAGGCGGTCCTCGGCGCCGAGGTGTCCCGCGGCCCAGCCGGCGCTTCGCCGATAGACCTGGACCGCCGGGCGCTGCTGCTCGACGATCAGGTAGGTGGCGAGGCTGTCGAGCCGGGTGTAGGCCAGCAGCTTCTCCCGGCGGTCGACGCGTTCGGTGGCCGGTGAGGCCACCTCGGCAATCACCCGCGGGCGCTCGAGATAGTAGCGGTGGCGGTCGTCCGGGTCGCACCCGACCACGACGTCGGGGTAGTAGAACAGCTCGTCGTCGCCCAGGCGCAGATGCACCTTCATGTCGGCCATGAAGGTCTGGCACGGGCCGCCGCGCAGGGCGGCGTGCAGGGCAGCGAACAGATTTCCGGTAATCAGGTTGTGATTGCGACTGGCCCCGCCCATGGCATAGACGGCGCCATTGACGTATTCGTGCCGGATCTCGGTCTCCAGCTCTCCCTGCAGGTATTCGTCCACCGGTGTGAACGTCCGGGCGTTGGCCATTCCCATCGGCTGCCTCCGTACCAAGAATGCCGTTACTGCCCCCAGTATTGACCTGCGGGCCTGCAGCGTCCAGTGGTGTCCGGCGAAGGGGGCCGCAAACAGAACGGGCCCCTTGCGGGGCCCGTGACGGGTCTGGCTCCGGGGTGCAGGCCCGGTCAGGCCGCCTGGCGCAGGTTGGCGAGCAGGCCGCTGAGATCGGCCGCCTTGGGTTTGACCAGCCAGAAGGAACCCTGCCAGCTGTCGAACTGTTCGAGGACCTGGCGGCCCCAGGCGCTGTCCGTCTCGTGCACGAACTCGGTGATGAGTTCCTCGAGATAGTTGCGATGGGCCTCCATGTCCTCGGTGTCGAGGCGGTGCAGGTCGATCAGCTCGTTGTTGATGCGGTCGGGGAAGTCGTTCTCCCGGTCGAGCACGAAGGCGAAGCCGCCGGTCATGCCGGCACCGAAGTTGACGCCGGTGCCGCCGAGGATGGTCATCACCCCGCCGGTCATGTACTCGCAGCCGTGGTCGCCGACGCCTTCCACCACCGCGATGGCCCCGGAATTGCGCACGCCGAAGCGCTCGCCGGCCTGACCGGCGGCGAACAGCTTCCCGCCGGTGGCCCCGTACAGGCAGGTGTTGCCCATGATGGTGGTGTCCTGGCTGGCAAAGCCCGAACCTTCCGGCGGGCGGATCACCAGCTTGCCGCCGGTCATGCCCTTGCCGACGTAGTCGTTGGCATCACCTTCCAGGTACAGGTGCAGGCCACCGGCGTTCCACACCCCGAAGCTCTGCCCGGCGGTGCCCTGCAGGCGTACCTGCAGCGGGGCTTCGGCCATGCCCTGGTTGCCGTGGCGTCGGGCAATCTCGCCGGAGAGCCGCGCGCCGATGGAGCGGTCGGTGTTGCTGCACTGATAGTGGTGCTCGCCGCCGGACTTGTTTTCGATGGCGTCGAGCATGTCCGCGACCATCCGTTCGGCCAGTTCGCCCTTGTCGAACGGCTCGTTCTTCGGCTCCTTGCAGAAGCGCGGCTTGTCGTCCAGGTCGCCGGTCTCCAGCAGGCGGTCGACGGCCAGGTGCTGCTGCCGGGGCGTTTCGCCCGGCAGGACCTCGAGCAGGTCGGTACGGCCGATCAGGTCCGTCAGGCTGCGCACGCCCAGTTTCGCCATCCACTCGCGGGTCTCGCGGGCGACGAACTGGAAGTAGTGCATGACCATCTCGGGCAGGCCGATGAAGTGGTTCATGCGCAGCACCTTGTCCTGCGTGGCGACACCCGTCGCACAGTTGTTCAGGTGGCAGATGCGCAGGTACTTGCAGCCCAGCGCGACCATCGGGCCGGTGCCGAAGCCGAAGCTCTCGGCACCCAGGATCGCCGCCTTGATCACGTCCAGCCCGGTCTTCAGGCCGCCGTCGGTCTGCAGGCGCACCTTGTCGCGCAGGTCGTTGCCGCGCAGGGTCGCGTGGGTCTCGGCCAGGCCCAGCTCCCACGGGGTGCCGGCGTACTTGACCGAGGTCAGCGGGCTGGCACCGGTGCCGCCGTCGTAGCCGGAGATGGTGATCAGGTCGGCGTAGGCCTTGGCCACACCGGCGGCCACGGTGCCGACACCGGCCTCGGAGACCAGCTTCACCGAGACCAGGGCGTTGGGGTTCACCTGCTTGAGGTCGAAGATCAGCTGCGCCAGGTCCTCGATGGAGTAGATGTCGTGATGCGGCGGCGGCGAGATCAGGGCCACGCCCGGATTCGAATAGCGCAGCTCGGCGATCATCTTGTTGACCTTGTGGCCCGGCAGCTGGCCGCCTTCGCCGGGCTTGGCGCCCTGGGCGACCTTGATCTGCAGGACCTCGGCGTTGACCAGGTAATGCGGGGTCACGCCGAAGCGGCCGGAGGCCACCTGCTTGATCTTCGACATCCGCTCGGTGCCGTAGCGGGACACGGCCTCGCCGCCCTCGCCGGAGTTGGAACGCCCGCCGAGGCGGTTCATCGCGGTGGCGAGAGCCTCATGGGCCTCCGGCGACAGCGCGCCCAGGCTCATGCCGGCGGAGTCGAAACGCGGCAGGATGTCGGCCTCGGATTCGACCTCGTCGACCTCGATCGGCTCGATGTCCTCGCGCGGCTTGAGCAGGTCGCGCAGGGTCGCCACGGGGCGTTCGTTTACCAGGGCTGCGTATTCCTGGTACACCCCGTAGTCACCGGACTGCACCGCGCGGTGCAGGGTCTGGATCACGTCCGGGTTGTAGGCGTGGTATTCGCCGCCATGGATGTACTTCAGCAGCCCGCCCTGCTTGGGCGCCTTGCGCGGATTCCAGGCACGCTGTGCGAGGGTATCCAGGTCTTCCTCGATATCGGCAAAACGGGTGCCGCGGATGCGGCTGGTGGTGCCCTTGAAGCAGGTCTCCACAACCTCGTCGGCGAGACCGACGATCTCGAACAGCTGGGCCCCGCGGTAACTGGCGATGGTCGAGATCCCCATCTTGGACAGGATCTTGAACAGGCCCTTGTTGATCCCCTTGCGATAGTTCTGCGCCAGGGTAAGGGCGTCCACCCCGGGGATTTCCCCGGATTCGCTCATGCCGTGCAGCGCGGAGTAGGCGAGATAGGGGTAGATCGCGGTCGCGCCATAGCCGATCAGGACCGCGAAGTGGTGCGGGTCGCGCACGGTGGCGGTCTCGATGACGATGTTGGCATCGGTACGCAGGCGTGCGGCGATCAGGGCGTGATGCACCGCGCCTACTGCCAGCGCCGCGGGGATCGGCCGGCGCTCGCGATCGATCGCGCGGTCGGACAGTACGAGGATCACGGCGCCGTCGCGCACCGCCTGTACCGCGTCTTCGGTGAGCTGCTTCAGCGCCGATTCGAGGCCGTGGTGCTGGCGGTCGTAGTTGAGGTCCAGGCGCTCAACCCGGAAGGCGTCGTCGGTGACGTTGCACAGTTCGCGGAATTTCGCCTCGGACAGCACCGGAGAATCCGCGACCAGTCGGTGGGCGTGTTCCGGGGTTTCCTCGAACAGCCCCTGTTCGCGGCCGAAGCAGGTCTCCAGCGACATCACGATGCTCTCGCGCAGCGGGTCGATCGCCGGGTTGGTGACCTGGGCGAACTGCTGGCGGAAGTAGTCGTACAGCGAACGGGTCTGCTGCGACAGCACGGCGAACGGGGTGTCGTCGCCCATCGAGCCGACGGCCTCCTGGCCGGCTTCGGCCAGCACGCGCAGGACCTGGTCCCGTTCCTCGAAGGTGACGTCGAACAGCTTTTCGTAGGTCTCCAGGCGGTCGGCAGGCATCGGCTCGCCGGAAAACAGCTGGTTGTCGTCCAGCTGGCTTTTCAGGTGGTGCACCTGCGCGCGCAGCCACTGGCGATAGGGCTGACGCTTGCGGTTGATCCGGTCGATGTCCTCGGGCTGCAGCAGATCGCCGGTTTCGGTATCCACGGCGAGCATCTGTCCGGGCTTCAGGCGGCCCTTGGCGACCACGTCCTCGGGGGCGTAGTCGTACACGCCGATCTCCGAGGCCAGGGTGATGTGACGATCCTTCGTGATCACGTAACGCGCCGGGCGCAGGCCGTTGCGGTCCAGGGTGCAACCGGCGTAGCGGCCGTCGGTCAGGACGATGCCGGCCGGGCCGTCCCAGGGCTCCATGTGCATGGAGTTGTACTCGTAGAACGCGCGCAGATCCGGATCCATGTGCGCGACGTTCTGCCACGCCGGCGGGACCAGGAGGCGCATCGCACGGAACAGGTCCATGCCGCCGGCCAGCAGGACCTCGAGCATGTTGTCGAGGCTCTGCGAATCGGAACCTTCCAGGTTCACCAGCGGTTCCAGCTCGGACAGTTCCGGCAGCAGTTCATTGGCGAACTTGTGCTGGCGCGCGACCGCCCAGTTGCGGTTGCCCTGCACGGTGTTGATCTCGCCGTTGTGGGCGAGGAAGCGGAACGGCTGGGCCAGGCCCCACTGCGGCCAGGTGTTGGTGGAGAAGCGCTGGTGGAACACGCAGATCGCGGTTTCCAGCTCCGGGCGCTGCAGGTCGGGGTAGAACACCGGCAGGTTGGCCGGCATCACCAGACCCTTGTACGACAGTACCCGCGCCGACAGGCTCGGCACGTAGAACACCGGGTCCGAAGCCATCGCCATCTCGGCGCGCCGCCGCGCGACGTACAGGGCGCGTTCGAAGGCGTCGCCGTCCATCTCCGCCGGGGCGTTGACGAACAGCTGGAGGACGTGCGGCCGGGTGCGCAGGGCTTCCGCCCCGCAGGCGTCGGGATCGACCGGAACTTCGCGCCAGCCGGCCAGGGTCAGGCCGCCACGGTCGAGGGCGTCTTCCACTGCGGCACGGGTCTCGGTGATGGCCTCGGGGTTGATGAACACCAGGCCGGCGGCGAAGCGTTCGGCCAGCGCGATGCCGGCTTCATCCGCGAGCTGGCGCAGGAACGGTTCGGGGGTGCGCATCAGCAGGCCGCAGCCGTCGCCGGTCTTGCCGTCGGCGGCGATCGCGCCGCGATGCGTCAGCCGTTCGAGAGCCCGTATTGCAGTTTCCAGTACCCAGTGGCTGGCCTGCCCGTCCATGTGTGCGATGAGGCCGAATCCGCAGTTGTCGCGTTCGAATTCGGGGCGATGGAGGGTGCCGGTCAGTCGGGTCTGCTGCATCGATAGGCCTCCGGTCGTGGTGCGTATGCACCAGGCTGGAAAAAGGGGCGCAGGAATATACCGGAATGATCGTGTTCCGGCAAACCGGAGGGGTGCAATTACACGCGCAGGTGGAGTGGACAGCCCTGCCCGGGGCCGGTGTCAGCGGCGGGCCGCCTCCTGGACCGAACCCATTGAGCGGATCCAGGTGCCGGCGTCCCGCGCGCTGTCCGGCAGCTCGGCAGCCGCCTGTTCCGCAGCGCCCCGGTCGGGGAAGGCGCCGGCGAGGATCACGACGTAGTCGTTCCCGTCCGTCCGGGTGGGGATGTAGCGGATGCCGCCGAGATTGTGGCGCTCGGCGTATTCGCGCGCGGTGTCCATGTCCGGCGCGGCCACCAGCTGGATGGTCATGCGCGAGGCATCCTGACCCTCGAGCCATTCCAGGTCGCCTTGCAGGCGCTCGCCGTCGCCCTCGGCGTCGGCCAGGGCTTCGGTGGTGTGATCGGCCGGCTCGGGCTCGGGCTCGGGCTCCGGTTCCGGTTTCGGTTCTGGTTCTGGTTCTGGTTCCGGCTCGGCGTCGGGGGTCGGGCCCGGCTCTTCCGGCATCTCCGCCGGTTCGTCGGTGGCTGGCGGGGGCAGGATGGGCTCCGGTTCCAGCCGGGCGATCTCCTGTGACGGCTCTTCCGCTTCGAGGGGCGGGTCCGTGGCCGCGTCCCGCTCGTCCGGGCGTTCCGGCAGGGGCAGTTCCACCCGTTCTTCGGGTTCCGGGGCATGCTCGGGCGAGCCGCTCAGCAGCTGCCACAGCAGCGGGGCGGCGATCCCGAAGGCCACGGTGGCGGCTACGGCGGGAACGAACCAGCGCTGGTTCCAGAACGGTTGTGCTTCTGCCGGCGCGAGGGGCGGGTCCTCCGCCGTGGTTCCGGCGGCGGCGTCCGGGGTATCGCGCTCGCCGCGCAGGGCGAAGGCGGCCGGGGTGAAATCGTCGCCGTCGCGGCTGGCACGGAGGCTTTCTCCGGGATCGGGGGCGGGCCCGGGTTCGGTTCCCGACCGCGCCGTCCCGGATTCCGCAACTTCCTGTTTGTCGCCGGCGTCGGCGGCATCGGTGGCGGCTGCTTCTCCGGCGGACATGCCTGCAGGGGCCGCAGCCGTGCCCGGTGCCGGGCGACATTTCGCTTCCAGCAGGATCCGCGCCTCGCGGTTGAGGGCGCCCGGCAGCCCCTGGCTGTCGGTCTGCAGGCGCTGCACGGCCTCGCGCGGGATCAGGGTATCCGGGTCTTTGGCACCGGCGGCCAGCAGACGATGACGCAGGTAGGCGGCGGTCTGTTCGAGGTTGAACGCGCGCAGGCTCAGGCGGGTCAGCTGGTCCTCGTCTCCCGGGTCCGGCAGGTACAGGCGGCGGCGCAGGAGTCCCGCGCCGCCGACCAGGACGATGCGCGGTGCGCGACCATGCTGCTCGAGGATCTCCGAGCGCATGCGCAGCAGGTTGTTGACGATGTCGGTGCCCACCAGGTGGGCGTCGTCCATCGCGATCACCGGTACGAATCCGTCGACGACCCGCTGGGCGAGCAGTTCGGTCAGCGAGCGATCGGGGTCATCCGCGTTCTGCGAGCGCAGGTAGTTGCGGATGGTCAGGTCCACCGACTCGAAATGGGTGTTGATGCGTGCCTTGAAGGCGATGAGTTCGTAGCCCTCGGGCAGCATGCCGAGCAGGCGCATCAGCTGCAGGCTGCGGCCGGAGCCGTTGTCGCCGGTCAGCAGAACCACGGCACCGGGATGCTCCAGCGCCTGTCGCGCGGATTCCAGGACACCGTCCAGCAGCGGATCGGTGTACAGGAAGTCCGCGTCGGGCACCTCCGCGAACGGGTCGGTGCGCAGGCCCAGCTGTTCCAGGCATTGGTCGCGGAGTGCCATGGCGGTCAGGTCAGGGTGCCGAGGTCGAACAGGCGGTGATGTTCGCGGATGGCGTGGCGGTCGGTCATGCCGGCGATGTAGTCGGCGATGGCGCGCTGCTGTCCGTGCGGATCATCCTCGCTCAGGGCGCGGGCGTGGCGCTGGTAGTGCTCCGGCATCAGGCGCGGGTCGCGGTCGAAGGCGGCGAACAGGTCGAGGATGATCTGGCGCGCCTTGTGCATTACGCCATGGACCTGGTGATGCCGGTAGAGGTTTTCCCGCAGGAAGGTCTTGAGCATGCGGTTGCGCTCGGCCATCTCCGGGCTGAAGCGGATCAGCGGGCCGCTCTCCGCGCGCACGGCGTCGATCGATTCCGGGCTGCTGCTCTCGATCGCGTGGCGGCTGGTGGTGACCAGGTCCTGGACCAGGGTGTCGATCATGCGCCGCACGGTTTCGTGCTGTACGCGGCGGGCCTCCAGCCTCGGGTAGCGCGCGCGCACCGCGTCGAGGCAGTCGCGGAACAGCGGGACTTCCATCAGCTGGTCCAGCTGCAGCAGGCCGGCGCGCAGGCCGTCGTCGACATCGTGATTGTTGTAGGCGATCTCGTCGGCGACGTTGGCCAGCTGGGCCTCCAGCGATGGCTGGCCGCGCTGCAGAAAGCGCACGCCCACCTCGCCGAGGATGCGGGCGTCTTCCGGCGAGCAGTGCTTGAGGATGCCCTCGCGGGTCTCGAAGGTCAGGTTGAGGCCGTCGAAGTCGGCGTAATGCGCCTCGAGGTGGTCCACGATCCGCAGCGACTGCAGGTTGTGTTCAAAGCCGCCATGTTCGCGCATGCAGTCGTTCAGGGCGTGCTGCCCGGTGTGGCCGAACGGGGTGTGGCCCAGGTCATGGGCCAGCGCGACCGCCTCGGTGAGGTCTTCGTTGAGGCCCAGGGCGCGGGCGACGGAGCGCCCGATCTGCGCGACCTCCAGCGAATGCGTGAGGCGGTTGCGGAACAGGTCGCCCTCGTGGCTGATGAACACCTGGGTCTTGTACTCGAGACGGCGAAAGGCGCTGGAATGCACGATCCGGTCGCGGTCGCGCTGGAACTCGCTGCGGTGGCGCGGGGCGTCTTCCGGATGCCGGCGGCCGCGTGTCCGCTCCGGGGCGGCCGCCCACGGGGCGAGGCCGACGCCGTTCGGGGTGCGGGCGATCGAGGCGGTCTCAGGCGGCACGGGCGGTCTCGTCGAGGGTGTGTTGCAGCGCGTGGTCGTCGAACTCGGCGGTCAGCTCGGCGGCGCCCAGCCCGCGCAGCAGCACCAGCCGCAGGCGCCCTTCGCTGACCTTCTTGTCGATCCCCATCAGTTCGCGGAAGCGGGCGGCATCCAGTTCCGCCGGCGGGTGGGTGTCGAGGCCGGCGCGGTGGATCAGGGCCTCGGCGCGCGCGGCGTCGGCCGGCGCCAGCCAGCCCATGCGCGCGGACATCCGGGCGGCCATGGCCATGCCGGTGCCTACCGCCTCGCCGTGCAGCCAGGCGCCATAGCCCATGCCGGTTTCAATGGCGTGGCCGAAGGTGTGGCCGAGGTTGAGCAGGGCGCGGCGGCCGGATTCGCGTTCGTCCGCGGCGACCACTTCGGCCTTGCAGGCACAGGAGCGGCGGATGGCGTGGGCCAGCGCCTCGGGTTCCAGGGCGAGCAGGCGGTCGAGGTGTTCCTCCAGCCAGGCGAAGAAATCCGCGTCCTGCATCAGGCCGTACTTGATGACTTCGGCGAGACCGGCGCGCAGCTCGCGGGTCGGCAGGCTCTGCAGGCTGTCGGTGTCGATGACCACCGCGCGCGGCTGGTGGAAGGACCCGATCATGTTCTTGCCCAGCGGGTGGTTGACCCCGGTCTTGCCGCCCACGGAGGAGTCGACCTGCGCGAGCAGGGTGGTCGGGACCTGAACGAAGTCGATTCCGCGCTGGTAGATCGCGGCGGCAAAACCGGCGATGTCGCCCACCACGCCACCCCCCAGTGCGACGATACGGCTGCCGCGGTCAAAGCGGGCCTCCAGCAGCCGGGTCAGGATCTGTTCCACCGTCGCCAGGGTCTTGTGCGATTCGCCGTCGGGCAGCTCGATCCACAGGGGCTCGCCGCGCACACCGGCCGCGGCCAGGCTGGCGCGCAGGCGCTCGCCATACAGCGGACCCACGGTACTGTTGGTGACGACCGCGACGCGCCGTCCCTCCAGCACCGGAGCGAAACGTTCGGCCCGCGCGGCCTCGCCGGGGCCGATGTGGATCGGGTAGCTGCGTTCGCCCAGTTCGACGTTCAAGGTTTCCATAGGGTCATCATAGCGTGCACGTCGCGTGCTCGTAAGTCAGGCCCGTGAACCTGTGCGTCTCGTGAAACGCGACTCGAGCGCGAACGTGCACATGGATCCGCGTTTCCCGAGTCACGGGCTTTTCCAAAGGGGCTGTCCTGGATTATCATGCTTCGTTCTGCATGGCGGGCGTGTGTGCCGGCCATGGCTTAACGTACACCGTTTCGTCGAAACCAATGCTGTAACCGGAGATTGTATGCCGCACGTTCGAGTCCGCGAAAACGAACCCTTCGAGGTTGCCCTGCGCCGTTTCAAGCGCACCTGTGAAAAGGCCGGTGTGGTGGCCGAAGTCCGCCGCCGCGAGTACTACGAGAAGCCCACGGCCGAGCGCAAGCGCAAGGCGGCCGCCGCGGTGAAGCGGCAGCTGAAGAAGAATTCGCGCGACATGACCCGTCGGCCGCGGCTGTACTGAACCCCGCGGAGCCCCGGCCCGACCGGGCCCGTGGCTTGCGCATGAATCCTTGCGAGGAGGGATGCCGAATGTCGCTGAAGGCCCGGTTGCAGGATGACGTGAAACAGGCCATGCGGGCCCGGGAACGGGACCGCCTGGCGATCCTGCGTCAGATTCAGGCGGAAATCTCCCAGTTCGAAGTCGACGAGCGCCGCGACGCGGACGACGACGCCGTGCTCGCGATCCTCAACCGCATGCTGAAGCAGCGGCGCGATTCCATCGAGCAGTACCGTCAGGGCGGGCGCGACGATCTCGCCGACCGTGAGGCCGCGGAGATTGACGTGGTGGAGGCCTACATGCCCGAGCCGCTCGACGACGCCGCGCTGGATGCGGTGATTGCCGAGGTCATCGCCGAGACCGGGGCCGAGGGCCCGGGTGACATGGGCCGGGTGATGGGCGTACTCAAGCCGCGGGTCTTCGGGCGTGCCGACATGGGTGCCGTCAGCGGCAAGGTCCGCGCAGCACTGGGGAAATCTTGACCCCGGACGGGCCCGTGTCAAATGTTGTCCTCGTATGACCTGCCGCGCCGGTGCCGGGCCCCCTCCGGCCGTTGTGGCCCCGACCCCGTTTCGTTGGAGCGACTGACCCATGGCGACCAATCCGATGCAGTTCCTGGACCTCCCGCGCCAGGATCCCCAGAAGACCCCCGCGGAAATCCGCATCCACGAGTTCGGCGAGATCATCGGCCAGTTCGATCCCGCCACCGCCGGCCAGCAGGCCGGGCGCTGCCTGGCCTGCGGCAATCCCTATTGTGAGTGGAAGTGCCCGGTCCACAACTTCATCCCCAACTGGCTGAAGCTGGTGGAGGAAGGCAATCTGTTTGCCGCCGCCGAGATGTCGCACAAGACCAACTCCCTGCCGGAGGTCTGTGGCCGGGTGTGCCCGCAGGACCGCCTGTGCGAGGGTGCCTGCACCCTGAATGACGGCTTCGGCGCGGTCACCATCGGTTCGGTGGAGAAATACATCACCGACGAGGCGCTGAAGGCCGGCTGGCGGCCCGATCTGTCGGATGTGGTGCCGACCGGCAAGCGGGTCGCGGTGATTGGCGCCGGGCCGGCCGGTCTCGGCTGTGCCGACATCCTCGCGCGCAATGGTGTCGAGGCGGTGGTCTATGACCGTTACCCCGAGATCGGCGGGCTGCTGACCTTCGGGATCCCCCCGTTCAAGCTGGAAAAGAACGTGATCCGCACCCGTCGGGAACTGCTCGAGGGCATGGGCGTGGAGTTTCGCCTGAATACCGAGATCGGCCGCGACGTGGAGTTCCAGGCGCTGCTGGACGAATACGACGCGGTCTTCCTCGGCATGGGGACCTACAACGCGATGCAGGGCGGCTTTCCCGGCGAGGATCTGCCCGGGGTCTATCCGGCCCTGCCGTTCCTGGTGTCCAACATCCGCGAAGTGATGGGCTGGGAGCACGACGAGAACGGTTTCGTCGACATGGCCGGGCAGCAGGTCGTGGTCCTCGGCGGCGGCGACACCGCAATGGACTGCAACCGCACCTCCATTCGCCAGGGCGCCACCTCGGTGACCTGTGCCTACCGCCGTGACGAAGAGAACATGCCGGGCTCGCGCAAGGAGGTCGTGCATGCGCGCGAGGAGGGCGTGCACTTCGAGTTCAACGTGCAACCGCTCGAGATCGTGGGCGACGACAAGGTCGAGGGTGTGAAGGTCGTGCGCACCCGGATGGGTGCACCGGACGAGCGTGGCCGGCGGCGTCCCGAGCCGGTGCCGGGTTCCGAGTACGTGATCCCCGCCGACCGCGTGCTGGTGGCTTTCGGCTTCCGTCCGTCACCGTCCGACTGGTTCGGCGAACACGGCATCGACATCGACGAGGGCGGCCGCGTCCGTGCGCCGGAGTCCGGCCGGCATGCCTTCCAGACCGCCAACGAGAAGGTTTTTGCCGGCGGCGACATGGTCCGCGGCTCCGACCTGGTGGTCACCGCCGTCTTCGAGGGCCGCCAGGCCGCCGAAGGCATTCTTGAATACCTCGGCGTCTGAGGACTGCATGGCCCAGCAACTCGAAAACGACCGCCTCCTGCGGGCACTGGCCCGCGAACCGGTGGACCGCCCGCCCGTCTGGATCATGCGTCAGGCCGGTCGCTATCTGCCGGAGTACCGCGAGACACGGGCGCAGGCCGGCAGCTTCATGAGCCTGTGCCAGAACCCGGAGCTGGCCTGCGAAGTCACCATGCAGCCGCTGCGGCGTTTTCCTCTGGATGCCGCCATCCTGTTTTCGGACATCCTCACCATCCCCGATGCCATGGGGCTGGGTCTGTACTTCGAGACCGGTGAGGGACCGAAATTCCGCGATCCGGTGCGCAGCCCGGAAGCCATCGAGCGGCTGCCGGTCCCCGACCCGGAGGATTCGCTGGGCTATGTGACCGATGCGGTGCGTCTGATCCGGCGCGAACTCAACGGCCAGGTACCGCTGATCGGATTCGCCGGCAGCCCCTGGACCCTCGCCACCTACATGGTGGAGGGTGGCAGCTCGCGCGATTTCGCCGAGACCAAGCGCCTGCTGTATGGCGATCCGCAGGCCATGCATGCGCTGCTGCAGAAGGTGGCCGATGCGGTCACCGAATACCTGAATGCGCAGATCCGCGCCGGGGCTCAGGCGGTCATGGTCTTCGATACCTGGGGCGGTGCGCTGACACCGCGCAGCTACCGCGAATTCTCGCTGGCGTACATGCAGCGTATCGTCGACGGCCTGATCCGCGAGAACGAAGGCCGTCGCGTCCCGGTGACCCTGTTCACCAAGGGCGGCGGGGCCTGGCTGGAGGCGCAGGCCGACACCGGCGCGGATGGCCTGGGCCTGGACTGGACGATCGAGATCGGCGAGGCCGCGCAGCGCGTCGGCGACCGTGTCGCCCTGCAGGGCAATCTCGATCCCTCCGTGCTGTATGCCCCGGAAGCCGTGGTGCGCGAGGAGACCCGGCGTGTTCTTGACGGCTTCGGCCGCGACACTGGCCACGTCTTCAATCTCGGGCACGGCGTGCACCCGGCGATCGATCCGGATCGCGTGGCGGCGATGGTCGATACGGTGGTCAATTACCGTCGCGCTGACTGAGCCGGGAACGCACCGAATCACCCCTCCCGCTTCGGAAGGGGTGCGGGCGCCTCAGAGGCGTTCCGCCTCGCGGCCCTCCGTCAGGAGGCGTTCCACTTCTCCGGCCCCGGCCCGGGCCATGGGTTTGCCGTCCACCGGCGAGGGTGGTGCCTGGCGGATCCCGTCCAGCGGAAAGATCGTCAGTTCGACCTCGGTGTCGTCCGGTCCGCGGAAGGCGATGAAGGGCACGCGCTGCTCACGGCCCTGCCGGCTGCGGTAGCGGCGCTCGCCGGTTTCGCAGTGGATACCGCGGTCGGCCAGATCGATCAGCACCTCTTCCACGGTCTCGGCGAATCCGTGCAGATTGATCACCGGGAAGCGTTCGATCATCCCCGTGAGCAGCGGTCCGACCAGGCGCGGCTCCAGATGCGACAGGCGCTGCATCACCTGCAGTGCCGCGGCAAGGCGGTTGCGATACGCCTGGCGGCTCTCGTCGGTCGCGAACAGCCGGCTGCGTTCCAGTGCGGCATCCTGGATCTCGATGTTCGCCGGCATGTCGTGGCGAGCGTCCACCCCGAGGTGTTCCGCGGCCTTGCGCTTGGCGAGACCGAAATCGCGGATGCCCTCGTCGAGCAGGATTCGCCCGGCTTCCTGGGCGAGTTCATGACGCAGTCGGGAGCCGTTGCTGCTCATCGTCAAAAGACCGATTCGGGTTGCTGGCCGCGACCGTTGCGGTCGTCACCCGGAATGCTGCGCGAACGCTCGGGAATTTGCTGCGGGAGCAGCCATTCGGTGGTTGCACGGCTGTCACCGGCGTCGGGTGCGCGCCCGCCGTCGGGCAGGATGCTCACCCGTACCAGGTCGTCCGGCCGTTCCGGAAGGCTTTCCTCGGTGTCCGTCAGGGCGCTCCCCATGAAGCGGGTCCATATTGGCAGGGCAGCCCGCCCTCCGCTCTCGCGGCGGCCGAGCTCCCGGTTGTCGTCGAACCCGATCCACGACGTCGCCACCAGTTCGCCGTTGAATCCGGCGAACCATGCGTCGCGATAGTCGTTGGTGGTGCCGGTCTTTCCCGCCAGATCGGAACGGCCCAGTTCCTGCGCCCGCCGTCCGGTGCCGGCGTCCACTACGTGTTTCAGCATCCGGCTCATCTGCCAGGCGACGCCGGGCTCCAGGACTGGCACCGGGTCGCGTTGCTGCAGAACCGTCTCGCCGGTGGACAGCGTAAGGTCCTGCCCGGGCGGATTGTCGCAGGGCGGTTCACAGCTGCGGGGAGCGGGTGCCTGATAGAGCAGCTCGCCATCCACGGTTTCGATCCGCGAGATGATCCAGGGGCTGTGCAGTCGCCCGCCGCTGGCGAACACGCCGTAGGCCGTGTTGAGCTGCAGAGGCGTGAGTGAACCGGTGCCCAGCACCATGGAGAGGTTGCGCGGCTGGCGCTCCGGGTCCAGCCCGAAACGTCCCAGCTGATCGTGCACGTTCTCAACGCCGATCGTGTCGAGCAGACGGATCGAAGCCAGATTGCGCGAATGCGCCAGCGCGCTCTGCATCGGCGTGTCGCCCTGGAACTGGCGCGAATAGTTCTGCGGGCGCCATTCCGCCCCCAGGGCCGGGTCATCAAACACCATCGGGGCATCCACCAGCGTGCTGCGTGGCCGGTAGCCCTCGCGCAGCGCCAGGGCATACACCAGCGGCTTGAAGGCCGAGCCGGGCTGGCGTTGTGCCTGGACGGCCCGGTTGTAATGGTTGTCGAAAAAGTCGAAGCCGCCGGCCAGGGCCAGAATGGCGCCGTCGTCGGGGGACTGGGCGATCAGCGAGCCGGTGACTTCGGGTTTCTGTGCCAGTCGCCACCCGGTCTCTTCATGCGCCCGGATCCGTATGACGTCCCCTCGCCGGAGGTCCGGTGAATCCGCCCGCGCCAGACCCTCGGCGGTCAGTTCGATCTCCCCGATGCAGCCGCCGTCGACCCGCAGGGTCCCGTCGTCGCCGGTCTCCAGCACCGCGGCGGGATAGAGGAGGCGTCCGTGAATGCCCAGGTTTCTCAGTGCCCGTTCGCGGGCGTCGGCGGAGGCCATCTGGTCGTCGGACAGCCGCGCTTCCGGACCCCGAAAACCGTGACGTTCGTCATATTCCAGGAGTCCCGCGCGCAATGCCTGGTTGGCGGCCTCCTGATAGTCGGGGTCGATCGTCGTGTACACCTGCAGACCACGCCGATAAGCGTCCTCTCCCCACAGGTTGACGACGATGCGGCGGGCATCCTCCGCCACCCAGTGAGCGTCGATCTCGGTCTGTGCAGTGTGCCGTTCCGACGCGACCGGCCGCTCCACGGCCGCTGCGTGCTCCTCGGCGGAGATGGCGCCGGTGTCCAGCATCCGGCCGAGGACGTAGTCGCGGCGGATGCGTGCACGTTCCGGGCTGGTCACCGGGTTGGTGGTGGACGGGGCCTTGGGCAGGGCTGCCAGGATGGCGATCTCGTCGAGTTCCAGCTCGTCCAGCGAGCGGCCGAAATACACGCGCGATGCCGCTTCCACGCCGTAGGCGCGCTGCCCGAGGTAGATCTTGTTCAGATACAGCTCCAGGATCTCGTCCTTGCCGAGTTCCTGTTCCAGCCGGATGGCCAGGAAGATCTCGCGCAGCTTGCGCTCGTAGGTGCGGTCCCGGGTCAGGAAGATGTTGCGGGCAAGCTGCATGGTGATGGTGCTGCCCCCCTGGGTCCGTTCCCCGGTGCTCACCAGATTGACTGCGGCGCGCGCCAGACCGAAGACGTCGATGCCCGGGTGGCGGAAGAACCGCTCGTCCTCGGCGGCCAGAAACGCCTGGATCACGGGCTCGGGAACATCCTCGATCTCCACCGGAATGCGCCTTTCTTCCGCGAACTCCCCCATCAGGCTGCCATCCGCCGCCCGGATCTGCAGCGGCGTCTGCAACCGCACCTCGCGTACGGCTTCCGGTTCGGGTAGTGTCGGGGCGTAATAGGCGTACAGCCCGAGCAGCGCCGCCGAGCCGGCGATCACGAGGGTCAGGGTTATGGCCGCCAGAGCGGTGACAAGCTTCACAATCCGGTGCATGACTCTAAATTTTGTGGGGAGAAGGTGAGGGATCGCCTTCAGAGCGATTTGCAACCCCGAAAACGTCATGTATATTAATCGTTGCTAGCATTCGAGATTGTAACGCTACCAGCTGCAATCATCGGGGTATACAGGGGGATGTGTGCTGAATCTCGGAAAATCCAGGCCCGCACTGCTGGGCGTTGATGTCAGTTCGGCGGCCGTCAAGGTCCTCGAGCTTGGTCGACACGGAAAGGGATATCGGGTCGAGGCATTCGCCGTCGAGCCGCTGCCGGACGGTGTCATGGTCGACAAGGTCTGCCAGGACACCGAAGCGGTTGGTGCAGCGCTTGGACGTGCAGTCAAGCGCTCCGGTTCCCGTCTCAAACAATGCGCGATGGCCGTACCGTCCTCGGCCGTCATCACCAAGACCATCCAGCTGTCTGCCAGCCTCAGCGAATCGGAGCTGGAAGGGCAGGTGTTCGTCGAGGCCGACCAGTACATTCCGTACACCCTGGAAGAGGTCAATCTCGACTTCCAGGTGCTGGGGCCCAACGCAAAGAACCCGCAGATGCAGGATGTCCTCGTCGTTGCCTCGCGGCGCGAGAACGTGGAATCGCGCATCGCCATTGCCGAGGCGGCAAAGCTCTCGGTGGAGCTGGTCGACGTCGAGGCCTATGCCATCGAACATGCCTCCGAGCGCCTGATGGAGCATATACCGGACCGGGAGAACAAGCCGATGGTGGCCATCGTGGACGTCGGCTCGTCGGTGACGGCGGTCTATGTCGTGTCGCAGACCGAAGGGGTCGTGTACACGCGCGAACAGAATTTCGGTGGCCGGATGCTCACCGAAGAGATCATGCGGCGCTACAACATGAGCTATCAGGAAGCCGGCTCGGCGAAGATGAGCGGCGATCTCCCTGCGGATTACGTCAGCGAGGTCCTGGAGCCTTTCAAGCAGACGATGATGGATCAGATCCAGCGGTTGCTGCAGTACTTCTATGTGACGCGACCCCAGGACACCATCGATCACGTGCTGCTCGGCGGCGGTTGTGCGGCCATTCCGGGAGTCGACGAGATGCTGGAGGAAACCACCTCCACGCCGGTTTCCGTGGCCAACCCGTTCCGTGGAATGGCGCTGTCCCGCCGCATCAATCAGCAGCGATTCACCAATGATGCGCCGGCCCTGCTGACGGCCTGCGGCCTGGCACTGCGGGGGCAAACATCATGATTTCTGTCAATCTGCTTCCCTGGCGCGAACGTGCCCGCGAGCAGCGGCGCAAGCAATTCTTTGTCTCCGCCGGCGTGGCCGCTGCGGTGGGTGTGGTCCTCGCGTTCGGTGGTTACACCTACATGGAATCCCTGATCGACCATCAGGAAGCCCGCAATCAGGTGCTCGAAGAAGAGATCCGCGAACTCGACCGCAAGATCGCCGAGATCGAGGAACTCGAAGAGAAACGCGAGGACCTCGTCGCGCGGATGGACGTCATCCAGACGCTGCAGGCGCAGCGCCCCGAGGCCGTCCACCTGTTTGACCAGATGGTGGTGACCCTGCCGGACGGCACCTACGTCAACGAGATCACTCAGGACGGATCGCGTATTCAGATTCGCGGCCTGTCGGAATCCAACACCCGCATCTCCGCGATGATGCGCAATCTGGATGACTCCCCGTGGCTGGGCAGCTCCAACCTGCAGATCATCGAAACCCGCGAGGAAGGCCGTATCCAGGTGAGGGATTTCCGCCTCGACGCACGGCAGACCCGGCCGGACAATGGCGAGTAGGGAGACTGCCCAATGGACCTGAAGAACCTCAACGAGATCGATTTCAACAACATTGGCGAGGCACCCTGGATCGTCAAGGGGGTGATCCTCCTGGTGATCATCGCCGTGATTCTGGGCCTCACCTACTATTTCGTGATCGACGACCAGCTCAGCGAACTTGAACGGGCGGAGCGCGAGGAGCAGCAGCTGCGTGACGAGTTCGAGGAGAAGCAGCAGCGTGCGGCCAACCTCGACGATTACCGCGAACAGCTCGCGGAAATGGAAGACATGTTCGTGGAGCTGCTGGAGCTGTTGCCGACCAGCGCGGAGATCCCCAGCCTGCTGGTGGATGTGTCGCAGACAGCGCTGCAGACCGGTCTGGAAATCGAGCTGTTCGAGCCGCGTTCCCATCGCGAACGGGATTTCTATGCCGAGGTGCCGATCCGGCTGCGGCTGCGGGGCGACTACGAGGAACTGGCCGAATTCGTCAGCGGCGTCTCCTCGATGCCCCGCGTGGTCACCATGCACGACATGCGCATCCGACGCGCGGGTGACTCGGACTTTGATCTGGTCATGAACGCCGAGGCGCGAACCTACCGCTATCTGGAGGACAACTGATGAGTCGGATCTCCGTCAGCCCCCGGGTACGGATCCTGGCGGTCGCCGTGCTGGGCGCGGGCCTGCTGGGTGGCTGCGCCCAGGACAAGAGTGACCTGCACAACTATATCGCCGAGGTCCACGAACGGCCGGGTTCGGGCATCGAACCGATCCCGACGCTCGAGCCCCACGAGCCCTACCTGTATCCGGGACATACCCGTTCACCGTTTGACTCCAGCGTGATCGAGCAACCTCAGATCGCGGAGGACGAGGGCGAGCCGGGCGATGCCGAAATCGACCCGGACCGGCCGCGGGAATACCTGGAAAGCTACCCGCTGGATTCGCTGTCCATGGTCGGCACCCTGGAACGCGACAACATGCGCTATGCCCTGGTACGGACTCCGGACCGCTCGGTGCAGCAGGTCACGGTAGGCAACTGGATGGGTCAGAACCACGGCCAGATCGTCGAAATCACGCCCACCCGCATCGAGCTGGTGGAAGTGGTTCCGGACGCCTTCGGCGGGCACATTGAGCGCGATAATTCCATCGCCTTGCAGCGGGCCGAAGATCGGTAGGATCCCGGGAGAGACAAACATGGAAATGACATATCGGCACAATGCCGGCAACAGCAACAGGGGGCTGAACATGGGATCTTCCATGCGCGCACTGGCGGGCTCCGCGATGGCGGGCCTGCTGTTCATGGCGTCCCAGGGCGTTTCCGCCCAGGAACTGGAGGATATCCGGGCGGCCAGTATTGGCGGTGATCGGGTACAGGTAAACCTGCAGTTTTCGGATACCCCGCCCGAGGACATCCGCGCCTTCGCGATTGATTCGCCGCCGCGGATCGCCTTCGACCTGCCGGATGCCGGCAGCGTGATGAGCGACCGTCGCAAGGAATTCAACGTGGGGCCCCTGCTGGAGGCCACCGCGGTGGAATCGGGCGATCGTACCCGGGTGGTGCTCGGACTGACGCAGCCCTCCGAGTATCAGACGCGGGTGGATGGCAACAACTTCATCGTGACCCTCGGGCGCGGCGTGACCGAAGCCGACGCGCAGGACGAGGCCGTGGCCGAGCGCGTCGGCGAACCCGAGCCGCGGACGACCCGTTCCGCGCGTCCGGTTGAACTCACCGACATCGATTTCCGTCGTGGCGACCAGGGCGAGGGGCGTGTCGAGGTGGGGCTGTCACGCAGTGGTGGTGCCATCGATGTGCGTGAACAGGCCGGCCGTATCGAAATCCAGTTCGACCGGGCTGCCATCGACGAGTCGATGGAGCGGCGGCTGAACGTGGTCGACTTCGCCACCCCGGTGCAAACCATCGACACGGTCGCCGAGGGCGACCGGGTCCGCATGGAAGTGGCCACCGAGGGAGAGTACGAGGTCGTCTCCTACCAGAGCGACCGGCAGTACGTGCTGGAGGTGGCGCCGATCACCGAGGCGGAGCGTCAGGCGCGGGAAGAGGAAGAGCGCGAGTTTACCGGCGAGCGCCTGTCCCTGAACTTCCAGGACATCGAGGTCCGCTCGGTCCTGCAGCTGCTGGCCGACTTTACCGACCTGAACATCGTCGTCAGCGACGACGTGGACGGCAACATCACCCTGCGGCTGAACAACGTGCCCTGGGATCAGGCGCTGGATATCATCATGCAGTCCCGCGGGCTGGACAAGCGCATGGAGGGCAACGTGCTGTTCGTGGGGCCGGCGGAGCAGATCGCCGCCCGTGAGCGGCAGCGGATGGAGGCCGAACGCGACCGTCAGGAACTGGAACCGCTGCGCACCGAGTTCGTGCAGATCAATTTCGCGCAGGCGGGCCAGATCGCCGAGCTGATCCGGGGCGAGGAAGACCGCTTCCTCTCCGAACGCGGCAGCATGACGGTCGACAGCCGGACCAACACGCTGCTGGTCCAGGATACCCAGCGCCGGATCGAGGATATCCGCGAACTGGTGCGGAACCTGGACGTGCAGGTGCAGCAGGTGCTGGTGGAGACCCGCATCGTGATCGCGGAAGACAGCTTCAATCGCGATCTCGGGGCGCGTTTCGGGGTGACCGGCACGCGGACTCGCGGTGATACCTCGGCGGCCGGTACGGGCTCGCTTACGGGCGCAGATCAGGCGCGAGGCGGCAGCCCGGACGACGCGGCTCTGGCCAATCGCCTCGGCTCTTCCCTCCCGGCCGACGCGGCCAACGCGGGCGAGTTCGGGTTCAGTATCCTGCGTCGTGGTCTGCTGCTGGACCTGGAGCTGTCGGCGCTGCAGGCCGAGGGTCGCGGCGAGATTATCTCCTCGCCGCGAGTGGTGACCACCAATGGTCAGCCGGCCGTGATCGAACAGGGCCAGGACATCCCGATCATCGTGCAGGACGAGGCGGGCAACCCCAATACCGAGCTGGTCGAAGCCTACCTCTCCACCGAGGTGACGCCGCAGATCACGCCGAACGGCAACGTGATCATGGACATCCGCGTGACCAAGGATGAACCGGGCGACGTGGTCTTCGACGACGTCACCATCAACCGCCGCGCCGTGGAGACCCAGGTGTTCGTGGGCGACGGTGAAACGGTGGTCCTGGGTGGCGTCTACGAAATCGACAGCAGCGAACAGGTCCGCGAAGTCCCGTTCCTGGCGGACATCCCGTTCCTCGGCAACTTCTTCCGTAACCGGGCGAGTTCCGAGCAGAAGGCGGAGCTGCTGATCTTCGTCACGCCACGCGTGCTGGACTGAACCCGCCCGGGCCCTGGCGGCCCGCCGGTGGGTGACAGCGAACCCGGGATCCACGGATCCCGGGGTTTTTTTTGCTCCGGAGTCCCGGTAGCCTGCCCGCATGCAGAATATTGTCCTGGTGGGCCCGATGGGGGCCGGCAAGAGCACGATCGGGCGGGGGCTGGCGGGACTTTTGCGCCGGGCGTTCCATGATACCGATGACGAGATCCGCAAGCGTACCGGGGTGGATATCCCGACCATCTTCGAATTCGAAGGCGAGGAGGGCTTCCGGCGGCGCGAGACTGCGGTCCTGGATGCACTGCTGGAGAAGGACGGGATCATCCTGGCGACCGGGGGCGGGATCGTGGAGCGGCCGGAGAACCGGGAACGGCTGAAAGACGCCTTCGTGATCTATCTGCGGGTGCCGGTGGAAGAGCAGTTCCGCCGGACCCGGCGCAGCCGCAACCGGCCGCTGCTGAACCAGGCGGAGGATCCGAGGGCCCGACTGCAGGCGCTGTTCGAGCGGCGGGACCCGCTGTACCAGCAGGTTGCGGACATGGTCCTGGAGGGCCGCGGGCGCCGGGTGCGGGATGCGGTCAACGGGGTGTGCTCGGCGCTGCAGATGAAGCGTCCGGACCTGTGCGAGCCGCGCGCGGGGTCGGAGTAGCCCGCGCGGTGATCAGTGCCGGGTCTGGGTGCCGCCGCCGGCCACGAACATGCCTTCGGGGCTGGGGTCCGCGCGTCGCCCGTGAGACGCGTGGTGAAACGCCAGCCGCCAGCCGCCGTCGACGCGCCGCCAGGTCTGGCTGATCAGGATGGTGCCCGTGGGTGCCACGTCGCCCGGCCGGGTGATGGCTTCCTCGATCACCATGCCGAGGCTGTCGTCGGTCTCGAACCGGCCGACGATGCGCGGTTCGATGCCGATGTTGAGTTCGCGCGAGAACACCAGCAGCCAGCTTTCCATCACTTCGGCGGTGCCGCGGTGCGCCCGGGGGCTGCCCGGATGGATGCACACGATGTCGGGGCGGTCGGCCCACAGATCCATCATGTGTTCGATGTCCGCCTCGCGGAACGCCCGGTAGTAGGCGTCCATGCAGGCCTCGACCGCGTCGCCGGCCATCAGTGCACGCTCCGGCGGTTCCAGCGCGAGCGGGTGGTGGGATCGGGGCTGGCATGGTGCAGCACCATGCGCCAGCTCCGGCCGTCAAAACGGTAGGCGTTGGTGGCCAGGACCACGCCGCGCAGGTCTCCACCCATGTACAGGTGTTCGTGCAGCACGTGGGTGACCAGGTCGCTGCCACCGAGCACGGTGAGGCCGGAGCGGCGTATGACGGTGTCTTCCATGCTGGCGAGAATGTCGTCCCAGCTGTCCATGACCAGTTCGATCCCCTGCAGGCGCTCGCCGCCGGGGTGGATGCAGACGCAGTCGGGCGTGTCCTGCCAGACCGCACGCATGGCTTCCGGATCACCGGCTTCGAACGCGCCGTAGAATGCCTCTTCGGCGGCTTCGGGGGAGGAAAATTTCGCCATGGCCGTCCTGTCCTTTGTCCAGATGATCACGAACGCTCCGCGAACGCGGGGGCGGGCTCCTTGTGCCGGATTCTTTCAGTCCCCGGTCCGCGCGGCGAATTCTGCCAGTATCCGCACCGTTGGGGATACGGGAATCCGGCGGCGGCGCTGGTCGCGGGGCGGGCGGAACGTCACAATGGCGCCCCAGCGGTTTCGTTTCCCTGAATCCTCCGACTGGAGTCCCGCCCATGGCGCGCATACTGACGACCGGCATCGTCACCCTCGATCACGTGCTGGATGTCGACACTTATCCTGCCGAGGACGCCGAGGTGCGTGCGGCCGCCAGCCGCACCCGGCCCGGTGGCAACGCCACGAACACCGCCGCGCTGCTGGCACAGTTCGGGCACCGGCCGGAACTGGCCGCGGTGGTGGCGGACGGGGCCGCCGGTGACGACCTGATCCGGCGTCTGCGCGAGCGCGGGATCCACGACCGCCATCTGGTCCGCCGGCCGGGGGCGACGCCGACCTCGCATATCCTGCGCGCCCGCGACACGGGTTCGCGCACCATCGTGCATCACCGGGATCTCCCGGAACTGGCGGCGGAGGACCTGCACGGCGTCGCCTGGGAGGAATACGACTGGTTGCATTTCGAGGGGCGCAACCCGGAGGTCCTGGCCCGGGTGCTGGCCACGGTGCGCGACTGCGTGTACGACGCCCCGGTCTCGCTGGAGCTGGAGAAGCCCCGCGACGGGCTGGAGGCCTGCATCGCGTTCGCCGACATCCTGATGGTCTCGCGCGACTGGGCGCAGGCGCGGGCTGAGGGCCTCGGTATTGGCGACGAGCCGGCGGCGGCCTGCGAGGCGGCCCTGCGGGCCCTGATGGAGGAACACCCGGAGGCCATCATCACCGTCACCGGCGGCCTCGCCGGTGCCTGGATCGGGTTCCGCGGCCGCGTGGAGCACTGCGCGCCGACGCCCGGTCTTACGGTGATCGACAGCGTGGGCGCCGGGGACGCCTTCAACGCCGGGCTGATCGACGCCATCGCCTCCGGGGAGCCGCCGGAGCGTGCCCTGGTCGCCGCGGTGCGTCTGGCCGAACGCAAGCTGGCGCAGGACGGCCTCGAAGGGCTGGCCCGGGCCTGACGCCGGGGCTGGTTCGGACCCGATCCGGGTCGAGCCGCGGCCTCCCCGGTCCTGCGGGATCATCGCACCGGCCGGGTCGGCTCCAGCCGCAGCCCGCGCACCTCGCCACGGGCCCCGGCGGTCTGCAGGGATTCGGCCCATGGCGACTGGCGGGCGGGCTGGCCGTTGATCTGTTCCACGGTGATGCCCCGGCGGCGTGGCAGCCAGGGCCCGGCCATCAGCCCGCGCAAAGCACCGACGATGCGGTGTTCCCAGTCGGCCGGCTCGATGCGCGTGACATCGGCCGGCCAGATGAACAGCTGTCGCCCGGAGGCCGTGAGGTAGATCGCCGGACGCCCGTCCACCAGCGCGACCAGCGCCCCGGCGACGCGACGCAGCCGCCGCTGCGCACCCGGGGGCGGCTCGGGCCAGGCGAGCAGCGAGCCCCAGGGCTGGGCCGGATCCACGGCCGCCAGCCAGCACGCCTCGTCGGCTTCACTGGCACCCGGCCCGCTGCCCTCCAGCGAACGCAGGCGGTCGACCACGCCGGCGCGCGCAAACTGGGCCCCCGTCAGTCCCTCGACGAAATGCCCGCGTCGCAGCTTGCCGGCGTCCTCCATGGCGCGGCACACGGGATAGATGCGCCCGAACCCGCCCGGCGACTCCTCCGCCCGCGCCATCTCGCGACTGACCACGCCGTAGCGCGCGAGCAGCACCTCGGTGCGGTCGCGGGCGCGTTCGGTGATCTCGATGGTCGGGTCCACCAGATCGCCCACCCGCGACCAGCGTCCGCCGGCGATGCCCGTCTGCCCCCGACCCGGACCCCTGCCGGCACCCCGTCCGGCGCCACGTCCGGGCCCCCGGCGGCCGCGCGTCGCGGCGGATCCCCCGCGCTGGCCGAGTCCCCGCAGCGGGGCCACCGTGTCGTTGGTGATCAGGCCGGACCACACGCAGTCCCACAGCGCCGCCTCGATGGCGGCCGCCGGGGCCTCGGGTACGGCCTCGCGCGCCGCGCGCTCCAGCTCCATGTAGAAACAGGCCCCGCGCCGGTCGAGGGCATCCAGGATCGCGCGCCTCAGGCGGGCCTCGCTGTCGCCGTTACTCCCGGAATCGCCGTCCTCGGCCGATGCGTCCGGGCACGCGTCCGTGTCGGGCGCTGCGGCCGCTGGTTCCAGCAGCGCCCCGGCGCGTTCCCGGCGCAGGAACATCACCCGCCCGTCGCGCTGGCCCAGCGCCCCGCAGCCGACCCAGACGAAGGCCCCGGTGGCCGTGGCCAGGTCCAGTTGTTCCAGCGAAAAGTCCTGCAGCCGCATCGGCAGCACCTGTCCGGTCCAGGCCGACCAGGGCAGGGCGATGCCCTCCAGCTGCGCCAGCACCTCGTGCAGGGCCTCGGTCCCGCGCCCCGGTTCGGTAACCCCCTGCCACTGCGGCAGGAAACGCCCCAGGGTGCCGGCGTCCACCGCGGCGGCCTCCTCGCGCAGCTGCGCGAGGGTGCGGCGCTTGAGCCGGCGCAGCGCGTCGGTATCGCACCATTCCTCGCCGTGGCCGCCGGGCCGGATCGCCCCGCGCAGCAGGCGCCCGGCCGCTTCCAGCGCCTCCAGTACCGGGCGCACGGCGGCCTCCGGCAACCCGTAGCGGGAGGCGGGCTGCTCCGCGCGGAACGGGCCGCGATTGCGGGCGTAGCGGATCAGCAGCTGTTCCAGCGGCCGCGCCGGCGCTTGCAGAAAGCCGCCCGGCAGACCCGGCGGCGGCACCACGCCCGCTGCATCGCGGTACAGTGCGGCGTCCTCCGCCGCGATCCAGCGCGGCTCGCCGCCGATGTTCACGCGTACCGCCCGCAGCCCCTCCTGCAGCTGCTGCAGCCACGGCCCGGGAGGCGCCTCGCAGGACGCGGCCAGCTCCGCCTCGCTGCGGTCGCCGAGGCGGCGCAGCAGGTCGTGCAGTTCGTCCGGGTCGGTGGCGCGGGTACCCGGCACGGTACGGGCCAGTTCGGCCTCCAGCGCTGCCAGCGCCCCGGGGTCGATCAGCTCGCGCAGTTCGGCCTGGCCCAGCAGTTCCGCCAGCATCCCGCGGTCCAGGGTCAGCGCCTGCGCCTTGCGTTCGGCCACCGGGGCATCCTGCTCGTAGATCCACGCCGCCACCCATGCCGAGACCAGGCTGCGGGCGAATGGCGAGGCGCGCGGCGTCTCCACCTCGTGCACCCGGATCTCGCGCTGCTGTACGCGCCCCAGCAGGTCGCGCAGGGCCTCCATGTCGAACACGTCCGCCAGCAGCTGGCGGTAGGTCTCGAGCACCACGGGGAACTGCGCATGCTGCTGCACCGTGGCCAGCAGCTGCTGGGCCTTCAGGCGCTGGGCCCACAGCGGGGTACGCTGTCCGGGACGGTTGCGTACCAGCAGCAGGGCACGGGCGGCGTTTTCGCGGAACAGCGCGGCGAAGCGGCTGGAGCCGGCCGCCTCGCGGGTGACGAGTTCCTCCACCGTGTCCGGGTCGGGAAACAGCGTCGCCGGATCCGGCAGATCCTCGCGATCCGCCAGCCGCAGCACGATGCCGTCGTCGGTGTACATCACCTGGGCCTCGCCCTCGGCGCTGACGCTCAGCTCCGCCTGCAGGGCCATGGCCCACGGGGCGTGCACCCGCGCGCCGAACGGTGACAGGATGCACACCCGCCAGTCGCCCAGTTCGTCCCGGAAGCGTTCCACCACGATGCGCCGGTCGGAGGGTACCGCGCCGGCGGCCTCCATCTGCTCGCCGATGTACTCCGCGAGCTCGTCGGCGGCGGCCGGCGACAGCGGCGCGTTGCGGCAGAGCCAGTCGCTGCGCGCGGCCGGCTCCAGCCGCGCCAGGGTCTCCGCGGTGGCGCCGATGGCGCGCCCCAGTTCCACCGGACGGCCGGGGCCGTCGCCGTGCCAGAACGGCAGCTTGCCGGCCTCGCCGGGGGCGGGCGAGACCAGCACGCGATCGCGGGTGATCGCCTCCACGTGCCAGGTGCTCGCGCCCAGGGTCAGGTTCTCGCCGGTCTTCAGCTCGAAGACCATCTCCTCGTCCAGTTCGCCGATGCGCGGGCCGCCTTCGCCGGCATGCACCGCGTACAGCCCGCGATCGGGGATGGTTCCGGCGTTCAGGCGGGCGGCCATGGCCGCGCCGCGCCGCGGGGTCAGCTCGTCGCGCGCGCGGTCCCAGGCCAGCCACGGGCGCAGATCCGCCAGTTCGGTCCCGGGCAGGTTGCCGGCGAGCATGTCCAGGGTGGCCTCCAGCAGGCCGCGGCCGAGATCGCGCCATGGTGCGGCCCGGGTGACCAGGGCGTGCAGCTCGTCCACCGTGCAAGGCCGCTCGCAGACCATGGCCACCAGCTGCTGGGCCAGTACGTCCAGCGGGCGACGGGGCATCTGCAGGGGTTCCAGCGCCCCGGCGTGCATGCGCTGGCCGATCACCGCGCATTCCAGCAGATCGCCGCGATAGCGCGGCAGCATCAGCGAGCGCGACACCTGGCCGACCCCGTGGCCGGCGCGTCCGGCCCGCTGCAGCCCGCGCGACACCGCACCCGGTGACTCGACCATGACCACCAGGTCCACGGCCCCCATGTCGATGCCCAGCTCCAGCGAGCTGGTGGCGATGATCCCGCGCAGGTGGCCGGTCTTCAGCCGGCCCTCGATCTCGGCCCGCCGGCCATGCGATACGCTGCCGTGGTGGGCGGCGACCAGGTCCTCCGGGTTGTCTTCGTCGCAGCGTTCCCGCCATGCCTCGTTGATGCGCTGCACCAGGCGTTCGCACAGGCCGCGGCTGTTGACGAACACGATGGTCGAACGATGCGCGAGGATGGCCTCCAGCAGGCGCGGCTCCAGACTGGCGGCGCGCCCGCCCTGCGGTCCGGTGACCGGCGGGCCCGGCGGGCTGCCCGTTGCCTGCCGGCCCGCGCCCTGCTGCCAGGCCTGGCCCAGCAGCGAGCCGCCCGCGATCGGCGGCGCTGCGGAGCGGGTTTTATCGTCGGTTTCGTTCGGGTCCGCGCCCGGAGTCCCGGGGTCGGACGCGGACGCCGTCTCCTCCGGAGTGACGATCTCCAGATCCAGCCGCGGCGGTTCGGCGGCATCCACGACCTCCACCTCGCGGTCGCCGCCGAGGAACTGTTGTGCGACCTCGACCGGATGCACCGTGGCGGACAGGCCGATGCGCTGCGGATCCCGCGCGCAGCGTTCGCTCAGGCGTTCCAGCGACAGCGCCAGATGGGCCCCGCGCTTGCTGCCGGCCAGGGCATGCACCTCGTCGACGATTACCGTGTCCACCGTCTCCAGGGTTGCGCCGGCGCGCGAACCCAGCAGGAGGTAAAGCGATTCCGGGGTGGTGACCAGGATGTCGCCCGGTTCGCGTGCCTGACGCCGCCGCTCCGTCTGCGGCGTGTCGCCGGTGCGGATGTCCACGCGCGGGGTGGCGACGGGCCGGCCCTGGCGTGCGGCGGTATGGGTGATCCCGGTCAGCGGCGCGCGCAGGTTGCGTTCCACGTCGGCCGCGAGCGCCTTCAGCGGCGAGACATACAGCACGCGGTAGCCGGGCGTGATTTCGGCTCCGGTGCACTCCGGATCCGGGGCCCATTCCCGGGCCGATTCCGGGGGCGATTCCGGGGGCTGTTCCTCCATCCGCCGATCCAGCGCATCGAGGAACGCCGCCAGGGTCTTGCCGCTGCCGGTGGGGGCGATCAGCAGGGCATGCCGGCCCTCGCGGATGACCGGCCAGCCGGTGCTCTGGATCGCGGTGGGGGTGCCCAGGGCCTCCCGGAACCAGGCATCGGTCGCCGGCCCGAAGGGCGTGGTCATCGAGCGGTGTTTCCCCAGGGAAACACCGATCAATGTACACGCTCGCGTTGGCACCCCAGGTTTTCCGAGACAAGGCGCGGTGCGCAGCCGGTAGTGGTTCTACCGGCAAGGGCCGCAACGCAGGATCGGGGAACCTGGGGTGCCAACCCCGCAGGGGCTCGGCCGCTTTTGCGCGCGCACGGCGTTGCGACTCCCTTGTGCAGAATGCTGCACGGCAGTCGCCGCGCCTTGTTCGCACGCAAAAGCGACTCGAGCGCGAACGTGGACATTGATCGGCGTTTCCCTAGGCGTGGCCGACGGTGGTGTCGGTGCTGGCGTGGAAGTACTCGCTGTCGTGGGCCAGTTCGTCGACCAGCTCGTGCAGCATGGCCAGGCGGCTCTCGGCATCGGAGAACGGCGAGCACTCCTCGCAGCGCACGTCGCCGCAGGGCTGGCGGCTGTACAGCCAGAAGTGCACCGCGCCGGCCAGCAGACCGTCGGCGACATCGCCGGTGTCGACCGCGTCACCGTCCTCGGCAAGGCGGTTGGCCAGGTCGATCAGGCGGCGCGCGGCGTTGTTGTAGCTCTCTTCGGGGCTGTCGGTCTCGTTCATCTTGTATCGGGCTCGCGTTGGCGTTGGGGCCCGGGAGATCATCTCCGCGGGTCCGCGCCCCAGTTTACCGGGAATTGGCCAGCGACCGAAGGAACAGCGGGATGCGGCGTTCCTCGGGCGAGAGCCCGCCGTGTGCGCCGCGGAAGAACGGGCCTTCGTCATCGGCCGGCGGGTCCACCAGGTAGGCGTCGGCCGCGGGCAGGAGGAGATAGTCACCGGCGCGGGCCCGCAGCTCCGGGTGTTCCGGTCCGGGGCCGAGGGTGGGAGCCGGGGTGTCGCCGGCCATCCAGGCCTCGCGCGGCAGCAGGGCGATATCGTCGCCGAAGGCCTGCGCGACGGCGGCCTCGAACGCGGCCTCGCGGCCTTCGCGCACATGGGCCAGCGCGGCGCGCGGTTCGCCGGTCAGGCGGTGCCGCAGGCAGTCCTGCACCGCCGGGGCCTCGCGCAGGTCGAGGCGGCGTTCTACCGGACGCATGCCGTGGTCGGCGGTGGTCAGCATCACCGCGTCGGTCCCGGCGAGCTGGGCGCAGGTGGCGGTGTAGGCGAGATCCAGCTGCTTCAGGTGCCGCTCCACCTCGGGGCTTTCGGGACCGTATTCGTGGCCGAGGTGATCCAGCTCCGACCAGTAGACGTAGGTGAAATGCGGCCCCGGATGCGCGCGTACATGGGCGGCCACGCGCGCCGGCAGGTCGCTGATGCCGTCGAAGCCGACAAACCCCGCACCCTCGCTCATCATCCGGTTGTAGGGGGCGTGGCCGATCCACTTCGGGCCGATGAAGGTGCTGGGGCATCCGAGGCGGTCGATGATCCGGTCCGGCTGCACCCGGGCGGCGAGTTCGCGATGGTCCAGCCGCGCGGGCTGGTCGTCGGCGCCGCGCTCCTCCGCCATCAGCACCGTCAGGGTGCGCGCTGGTTCGGCCAGCCGGGTGTGCCAGCCCAGCAGGCCGTGGTGCGCCGGGTGCCGGCCGGTAAGGATGCTGGTGATCGCGGTGGCCGTGGTGCTGGGGAACACCGTCTCCAGCGTGGCGTGGTGGTCGGCCTGCATCAGCGGGGTGTGCCGGCGGTAATCCTCGGCGAAGCCGTCGATCAGCCACAGCACCACGTGGGTATTCGGGCCCAGGGCCGGGTCGAGCTCCGCCAGGGCACCGGCATGTGCCGGGGCGCCGGGGGTCAGGGCCGCCTCGACGCGGCCCAGCAGGTCCATCAGCCCCGGCCCGTCATGGCGGGCGCGCAGGCTCTCGGCGACGGACATCAGGCCTTCGCGCCGCCGTCACCGCCCTCGCACGGGGGTGAATCGGCCACCTTGCCCGCGCGCTCGAACCACTGATCCGGGTCCAGGGTATGCAGTGCCAGCGCGTGGATCCCGCCGGCGAGTTCGTCCGCCAGGGTGCGGTTGACCATGCGATGGCGCGCCACCAGCTTCTGGTCACGGAAGGCCTCGGAGACGATGGTGACCTTGAAATGTGATTCCGAGCCCGGCGGCACGTTGTGCATGTGGCTTTCGTTCTCTACCGCCAGATGCACCGGCTCGAACTCCGCCTCCAGTTTGGCGGTGATCTGTTCCTGCATGCTCATGGGAGACTCCTGTTCAGACTCGGCGTGAGGAAGATAGCCCACCAGTCTGCCCGGACAGGCATGGATGTCCAGATCCGCCGCCCGCGGGGCGGGCGTTTCCCAAGGGATGACGCAGCACGGTGGAGGGTTATACTGAGCGGCTTGTTTCTGCTGCCGGGAGCCTTTGATGATACCTGTGATACGTGACACGTGGTCGGGGGTCGACCGGCTGGTTGTGGCCTCTTGCCGCTGAAATGAAACGCGTGCAGCACCTCGACGAGCTGGCAACCCTGCTGGAGGCAGGGGTCGACTGGCAGCGGGCCAGCGGGGTGGTGGGCCTGCCCGCCGGCCGCGCCGACCCGGTGCGCGCGCTGGAGACGGCCGGCTGGATCCGTCCCGAAGAGCGGCCGCTGCTGAAGGCCCTGAAGGTTGCCGGGCGGCTGGACCGGGCCCTGCGACTGCTGGCCGACCGGCTGCATCGCGAGGAGAACACCGAACGACGGATCCGTGCCGGATTGCTGCTGCCGGCGCTGCTCTGGGTGGTGGCGCTGGTGCTCGCGCCCCTGCCGGCGCTGTTCCGGGGCGTGCTGGATGGCCCCGGTTACCTGTTCGCCGTGCTTCAGCCGCTGGTGGTGACCGGGTTGCTGGTCTGGGCCGCGTTTCGTTTCTGGCGTCCGCTGCTGCAGGTGTGGCAGCGCTGGTGGCTGCGGCCCGGGCGCCTGCCCGGGGCCGACCGGCGGCAGGCGCTGTTGCAGGATCTGGGTCTGGTTCTCGGGGCCGGTGTGCCGGCGGATCAGGCCCTGCAGGGCCTGGCCGCGGCGGAAACCGGCGAACTCCGGCGGCGGCTGAACACGGCGGCGACGGCCTGTGCGGAGGGGCTGCCGTTGGTGGAGGCGCTGCGACGCGAGGCCTTGCTGGACCCCGACCGCGAACCCGGGCTGCTGTCCTCCGGCGAGGCGGCCGGCCGTCTGCCCTCGGTGCTGCAGTACCGCGCCCGCGAGCTGGACGGGCATCTGGCCCTGCGTCGCGAGATCGTGGCCGAATGGCTGCCGCGCGGAGTGTACCTGCTGGTGCTGGTCTACATCGGCTACTGGCTGGTGGTCTGAATCACCCGGGATGGCCTGTTCAGGGGGTTTCCGCCGTTTCGGCCTCCGGATCGCGGAGTTCGAGATCGACCATCAGCTCGTTGGCCAGGGCTTCCAGATCGTCCTGCAGGGAGTGCAGGTCCACGCCTTCGGGCACCCCGAGGCGGGCGCGGGCACGGAACATCGGCTCGCCGGTCATCGAGGCCGGCTCGACGGCCGTGTCCAGGTTCTCCACGCCCACGCCGTGACGCGACAGCACGGCGGTGATGTCCTGCACGATACCGGGCCGGTCGTGCCCCATCAGGTCCAGCAGCACCTTGTGCCGCGCGGGGACGGGCTCCGGCACCGGCAGGTCGTCGCCCCGCTGGATGTGGATCTGCAGACCCTCGCCTTCCAGCTCCCGCAGCGCGGTCTCCAGGGCGTCGACGCCTGCGGTGTCGGCCTCCAGCATCACCACCCCTGCGAACTGCCCGGCCAGCTGCGCCATGCGGCTCTCCAGCCAGTTACCGCCGGCCTCGTGCGCACGGGCCGCCACCTTGCTGACCAGCCCCGGGCGATCCGGACCGATCAGTGTGAGAATTACCGAAGTCTTCATGGTCGATCTCCTGTCTTCTGGCGCCGCAGCGGGTCCTCCATCGTACGGCAAGTCCGGGCTGGCGGGTATCGTGGTGCCGGGGCAGGGCGAACGTGTACATTGAGCCGGATTTCCCCGGGCCGCACGGGCGCACCATGACCATCGATCCGCAGGCGCAGCAGGAAGCCATCTCCACCGGGCTGGAAGGCCTGGACCGGGTGCTCGACGGGCTGCGCATCGGCGATAACGTGGTCTGGCGGGTCGACGACATCGAGGATTATCGGCGCTTCGTCGAGCCGTTCGTGGCGGCGGCCCGTGCCCAGGACCGCTCCATCATCTATCTGCGCTTCGGCTCCCACCCGCCGCTGGTGGAGGCCGGTCCGGGGATCGAAGTGGTGGCCATCGACGCCCTGCGCGGCTTCGAGCCGTTCACCCGCCACGTCTTCCGCCTGGTCACCGAGTACGGCCGCGGCGCGTTCTATCTGTGCGACTGCCTGTCGGATCTGCTGGATGCCTGGGCCACCGATCACATGGTGGGCAACTTCTTCCGCGCCATCTGCCCGTACCTGTACGAGATGGACACGGTGGCCTGGTTCGCGCTGCATCCGCACAGCCATTCGCATACCACGCTGTCGCGCATCCGCGAGACCACGCAGGTGCTGATCGACGTGCGCCGCGCCGGCGACGCGGTGCACGTGCAGCCGGTGAAGGTGTGGCAGCGTAGCTCGCCGACCATGTTCCTGCCGCACCGCCAGTGCGGCACGCAGTTCGAGCCGGTGGTGGACAGCAGCGAAGCCACGCGGCTGCAGGCCCTGTTGGAGGAACAGCGCCCCGGCCAGCAGCACGGGCGGCAGCTGCTGGACTACTGGGACCGCCTGTTCCTCGCCGCCTCCGACGTGCTGGCGGAGGGGACGCCGGCGGTCGACCGCGCCCGGGTACAGGACGAGATCCTGCGGGTGCTGATCGGCCGCGACGAGCGCATGCTGGAACTGGCGCGGCGCCACCTCGGTCTGGAGGAGCTGCTGGCGATCCGCAGCCGCATGGTCGGCAGCGGCTACATCGGCGGCAAGGCCGCGGGCATGTTGCTGGCGCGGCGCATCCTGCTGGCGCAGGACCCGCAGCGCTGGGGGCGGGTGCTGGAGCCCCACGACTCGCACTTCATCGGCGCGGACGTGTACTACGCCTATCTGGTGCACAACGGCTGGTGGCCGCGGCTGATGCGCCAGCGCACCGCGGAGGGCTATTTCGACGAGGCGCACGGCCTGCGCGAGGACATGCTGCACGGCGAGATCCCGCCGGAGGTGCGCCGCGAGCTGGAGCGGGTGCTCGACCACTACGGGCAGTACCCGATCCTGGTGCGCTCCAGCAGCCTGCTGGAAGACGGCTTCGGCAACGCCTTTGCCGGCAAGTACGAGAGCGTGTTCTGCGTGAACCAGGGCAGTCCGGGCGAGCGTCTGGCGCAGCTGGAGGACGCCATCCGCCGGGTCTATGCCTCGACCATGAGCGACGACGCGCTGAGCTATCGCCACCAGCGCGGCCTGATGGATCAGGAAGAACCCATGGCGCTGCTGCTGCAGCGGGTCAACGGCCGCTACCACGGGCGCTATTACCTGCCGGAGGCCGCCGGGGTCGGGGTCTCGTGGAACACCTTCGTCTGGGACGGCGCGCTGGATCCGTCCGCCGGGATGCTGCGCCTGGTGCTGGGGCTGGGTACCCGCGCGGTCGACCGGGTCGCGCGCGACCATGCCTGCGTGGTCGCGCTGGACCGGCCCGAGCGGCGGCCGTTTCACAGCCGGGACGAGTTGTACCGCTACTCGCAGCACGCCGCCGATGTGCTCGACATCGAGGCCAACCGCGAGGCTGCCGTCCCCGTCCAGCAACTGGCCGGGACCGCACCGGACCTGCCGCTGAACCTGCTCGGCGAGATCGACCGCGAGGCCGGCCGCCGCGCCCGCGAGCAGGGGCGCGACGAGCGCCTGTGGCGGGTGACCTTCACCCCGCTGCTGCAGCGCACCGGCTTCGCCCCGCTGATGCGCGACCTGCTCAAGACCCTGGAGGCCGCCTATGCCCACCCGGTGGACGTCGAGTTCACCGTGCATCTCGACGCCGACGGCAACGCCGGCGTGAACCTGGTGCAGTGCCGGCCGCTCGCCACCCTGGGCAGCGACCGGCCGGTGGAACTGCCGGACGGGGTTGACCCGCAGCGCCTGTTTTTCGCCAGTGACGGCCGCTTCATGGGCGGCAATCTGGACCTCGCCATCGATCGCGTCATCCGCGTGGACGGCGCACGCTACGCCGTGTTGCCCCGCCCGCAGAAATACGCCGTGGCCCGCCTGGTCGGTGCCCTCAACCGCCAGTACGCCCGTCCCGAAGACTGTGCCACGCTCCTGGTCGGCCCCGGCCGCTGGGGCACCAGCACCCCCGAACTGGGCGTGCCCGTGCGCTTCGCCGACATCGACCGCGTGCGCATGCTGGTGGAGGTAGCCGACTCCGACGCCGGCATCGTCCCCGACCTCTCGTTCGGCAGCCACTTCTTCCAGGACCTGGTGGAGGCGCGGATCGCCTACGCCGCGCTGTTCCCCGCCGAACCGGGCTGCGAGTACCACCCCGCCTGGCTCGACGGGTGCCCCGCGCACACGCCCGAGGTCGATCCAGAAGTCGCCCTCGGCGAGCCCGTGGACCCCGCCGTACGCGCCACCGTGCAGGTCCACGACACCCGCAACGCCGCCCTGCGGGTGGTCGCCGATGTGGTGCAGCAGCGCCTGCTCGCCTGTCAGCCCGGCAACCGCTAAAATCCGCTGCGGCCCGTCGCGTGAAGACGATGTGGACTGCTGTGCAGAGGAGGTCGCGATGCCGCTCCCGGTGGTGTTGAAGGACGTCCTGGAACAGATGGATCCGCTAACGGATGGCTGGCAGACCTATGTCCACCGGGCGACCGGTGAGGTGGTGGGCTTCAGCGATGAAGACGAGATCCTGGCCGAGGAAGATCCGGAGGAGCTTCCGGAGTGGCAGCAGGAGGTGCTGCAGACGGTACGGGCCGTACATGTTTCGGATGACTATGTGCGGCTTCCCGACCAGTTCGACTTTGACGAGTACGGGGTGATGGATCAGTTCTGCCGTCTGCAGGAAGATCCGGACCTGCGCTCCGAACTGCTGGAGGCCATCCGGGGTCGCGGTGCGTTCCGCCGGTTCAAGGACCTGATCCATGACAGGGGGATCGACCAGGACTGGTATGCCTGTCGCGACCAGGCGCTGAAAGCGTTTCTCGCCGATTTTTTCGAGGCGGAGGGTATCCCTTTCGTCGACGAGTAGGCGCAGGCCTCGCACTGTCCGGGAAAGGGTTTGCGGAAGGGTCTCCCGTTCCGCGGCGGAGCCGGTGCGTGATGTGTGGCGGCCAGTGGCGATCCAGGGGCGTTAGTCGTGGTAGAGCATGCGCCGGGTCATGCCGCCGTCGGCGGTCCAGATCTGGCCGGTGACGAAGCCGGAATCCGGGCCGAGCAGGAAGGCGGTGAGGGCGGCGATGTCGCCGGGCTGGCCGACGCGCCCGGCCGGGTGCTGGGTGTGGTCCTGTGCGGACAGCGGCTCGGCCTGTTGCTGATCGGGGTTGCGGGTGTCGATCCAGCCGGGTCGGATGGCGTTGACGCGGACCTCCGGGCCGGCGCTGACGGCCAGGGCATGGGTGAAGGCGTCCAGTCCGCCCTTGCTCGCGGCGTAGGCCTCGGTGTCCGGCTCGGACTGCAGGGCGCGGGTGGAGCTGATGTTGACGATGGCGCCCCGGCGGCGGCGCAGCAGGGGCAGGGCGTGCTTGGCGAGCAGAAAGGCGCCGGTGAGGTTGGTATCCAGCCAGCGCTGCCAGTCGGTCAGCTCCAGTCTCTCCAGAGGCCCGGAGTGCGGGTCGCTGATGCCGGCGTTGTTCACCAGGGCATCCAGGCCGCCGTGCCATTCCTCCGTGCGCCGCATCGCCTCGCGGACCTGTTCCTCGTCGCGGACATCCAGCGCGATGGCGCGGGCGGCGGAGCCCAGGCGCGTGGCGGCCTGTTCGCATTCGGGGCCGTCGATATCGGCCAGCACCACCTGCCAGCCATCCCGCACCAGGCGCTCGGCGATCCCGAGCCCGATCCCGCGCGCCGCGCCGGTGACCAGCGCGACCCGCGAGTGACTTTGATGGGGAGTGTGCTCAGACATGGATTGTCACGGGTGAGCCTTGCTGCCCACGGTTGGCGCGGCGACGTGGGTCATGCGGGTTCGGTCTCGTGCGCGAGCATGTTCATGATCAGGCGGATCATCGTTTCCTTGTTCTCGGGGTCGGATTCCGCCACCAGCAGGGTCAGGGCGGCCAGGCCTACATCGTTGATCACGGGCTCGCCGGCTGGGTTGATGAGGCGGTGATTGCGATGCAGGAAGTCGACGAACAGGTAGGCGGCACTGCGCTTGTTGCCGTCGGAGAACGGGTGGTTCTTGATCACGAAGTACAGCAGGTGAGCAGCTTTGGACTCTACCGTGGGGTAGGCCGGTTCGCCGAATACGGACTGGTCCAGGTTGCCCAGTAGCGACTCGAAGCCGTCGCCGCGCTCCTGGGCGAAGAGTTCGGTTGCCTGTTTCTTTGCGACAAGGTCTTTCTTGAGCGTGGCGAGGGCGCCGCGCGCCTCTTCGGGGGTTGGAAGTGTGCCTCCGGTTTCGGCTCCGGGTTCGGTCAGCAGACCTTCGTCGTAGCGCTGCAGCAGCAGGAAGGTCTGGGCGTAGCGGGTCACGATGTCGACCAGTCCGCGACCGGCTTCGACGCCCAGTTCCGGGCTGCGGGCGGTACGGCGCACCAGCTCCAGTGCGGCTTCCAGCTCCCGGGCGTTGGTCTCGAAGCGCTGGCGGTTGAGGGTCCAGCCGCGGGTCAGGTGTTCGCGCAGTACGCGAGTGGCCCATTGGCGGAAGCGCACAGCACGGCGGGAGTTGACCCGGTAGCCGACCGAGATGATGGCGTCGAGGTTGTAGTGCCTGATGCGTCGTGAGACCTGGCGAGCGCCTTCCTGTCGAAGTACCGAGGAATCCTCGGTAGTTGACGGTTCATCGAGTTCGTCGTCTTTGTAGATGTTCTTCAGATGCAGACCGACGTTGTCGGTTGAGGTGTCGAAGAGCTCGGCCATCTGCCGCTGCGTCAACCAAACGGTATCGCGTCCGGTGTCCAGTCGGACTTCCACGATGTGGTCGGCATCATCTTCGTAGATGACGATCGGGGTTTCGTCTTCCCGGGTCATGTCGGCTCCTCTTCCTTGAGGGGTTGCTGTTTTATAGCTTGTTCCTGGCTGTGTTTCCTGTCACCAGCTGGCCGGGTGGATGCTCTCACCGTATTACTCGCCTGATGCCGGCGGAAGGTTGTAGAAGGCTCGGGCGGTCGCGGTGGTGTGGGCGGCGAGTTCTTCGGTGGTTTCGTCGCGCAGCTGGGCCACGAATTCGCCGATGTGGGGGAGGAAGGCGGGCTCGTTGCGCCGGCCGTTGCCGATCTTCTTGCCGGTGCCCTTGGGCAGGGTGCGCGGCAGGAGGTAGGGGGCGTCGGTCTCGATCATCAGGCGACCGCGCGGGATGGTCGGCACCAGCGGGTGCAGGTGCTTGCCGCGGCGCTCGTCGCAGACCCACCCGGTGATGCCGATGTGGCAGTCGAGGTCGAGGTATTCGGCCAGGGCGTCGGCCTCGCCGGTGAAGCAGTGCACCACGGCGGCCGGCACCTTGTCGCGCCAGCGGCGCAGGATCTGCGCGAAGTCGTGGTGGGCGTCGCGTTCGTGCAGGAACACCGGCAGGCCGAGGTCGGCGGCCAGCTCCAGCTGGGCCTCGAAGGCGATGCGCTGCTGCGGCCGTGGCGAGTGATCGCGGTTGTAGTCCAGCCCCATCTCGCCCATGGCGACCACGTTTTCGTCCGCGCGGGCAAGGTCACTGAACCGGGCGGCGATCGCGTCGGTCCACTGCTTTGCCAGGTGCGGATGCACGCCCAGGGTGGCGCGGCAGCACTCCGGGTACTGGTCGGCGATCTCCAGGCATTTCTCGCTCTGGTGGGCGTCGGCGCCGGTGATCAGCATCCAGGACACGCCGGCCTCGCGCGCGCGTTCGAGCACCTCGTCGCGTTCCTTGTTGAAGGATTCGTGGGTAAGGTTGAAGCAGATATCGATCCATTCCATGCGCGGTATGCTAACGGATTGGACGCACAGTGCCAGTTCCCCGGCTCCGTCATTGCGAGGCGCCGAAGGCGGTGAAGCAATCTCCTGCGGCTGGAAGTGCGGTGGGTTCGAGGGCTCCGGTGGTTTCGGGCCGGCAGATTGCTTCGTCGCTGCGCTCCTCGCAATGACGGGGAGCGGGGCGCAATGACGGGGGATGCAGTCGGGCTTCGCAATGACGGGCGAAAGAAACACTGTCATCGCGAGGAGCGTAGCGACGTGGCACAAAAGCGCGAAGCGCGTTGAACGGCCGCAGGCCGGCCCGGAGGGCGAGCGCAGCGAGTAACCTCTGTGAGGAGCCCCGGCGTTGCAATGACGGCACCGGCGTCCGGGTATGGGCCGGGGCAGCGGCGGCGTGTTAAACCTTTGGCAATGTTTTTGATCTGGAGTCTCGAATGCGTGATGCGAACCCCCAGCCGGTCTATCTGAGCGAGTACCAGTCGCCGGCGTTCGAGGTGGAGAACCTGGAGCTGGATTTCGATCTGGCGGCGGCGACCACCGAGGTGACGACGCGCATGGCGGTGCGCCGCAATCCGCAGGCGGCGGAGCCGGGGGCGCCGCTGCGGCTGTACGGGGATGGCGTGGAGCTGGTGTCGCTGACGGTGGATGGCGCCGAGCCGGGCGAGGGCATGCTGGAAGAAGACGCCGACGGCCTGCTGCTGCACGGCCTGCCGGAGGCGGCGCGGCTGGAGATCGTCAGCCGCTGTCACCCGGAGCAGAACACCGCGCTGGAAGGCCTGTACGCTTCGAGCGGCAACCTGTGCACCCAGTGCGAGCCGGAGGGCTTTCGCCGCATCACCTTCTTCCCCGATCGCCCGGATGTGCTGACCACCTACCGCGTGCGCCTGGAGGCGGACCGGTCGCAGTACCCGGTGCTGCTGGCCAACGGCAACCGCGTGGAGGCCGGCGAGCTGGACGGCGGGCGCCACTACGCGGTGTGGGAGGACCCGTTCCCCAAGCCGTCGTACCTGTTCGCGCTGGTTGCCGGCGATCTGGCCTGTCAGCGCGACGCCTTCACCACCATGTCCGGGCGCGAGGTGGCGCTGGAGCTGTATGTGGAGGCGCACAACGCCGATCGCTGCGATCACGCACTGGCCTCGCTGAAGCGCGCGATGCGCTATGACGAGGAGGCCTTCGGCCGCGAATACGATCTGGACGTGTACATGATCGTCGCGGTGGACGACTTCAACATGGGGGCGATGGAGAACAAGGGGCTGAACCTTTTCAACGCCAAGTTCGTGCTGGCCAGTCCCGACACCGCCACCGACGACGACTTCGTCGCCATCGAGTCGGTGATCGCCCACGAGTATTTCCACAACTGGTCGGGCAACCGCGTGACCTGCCGCGACTGGTTCCAGCTGTCGTTGAAGGAAGGGCTCACCGTCTTCCGCGACCAGGAATTCACCACCGACTGCACGCTGTTCGGGGTCAAGCGCATCGACGATGTCTCGCTGCTGCGTGCCCATCAGTTCCCCGAGGACGCCGGTCCGCTGGCGCACCCGGTGCGCCCGGATCACTACGCCGAGATCAACAACTTCTACACCCTGACGGTGTACGAGAAGGGCGCGGAGCTGATCCGCATGCTGCGCACCCTGATCGGGGGCGAGACGTTCCGCCGCGGGCTGGATGTCTACTTCGAGCGCTTCGACGGTCAGGCGGTCACCACCGACGACTTCGTGGCCGTGATGGCCGAGGTCAGCGGGCGCGACCTCACCGCATTCAAGCGCTGGTACACCCAGGCCGGCACCCCGCACGTGACCGCCGCCACCGCGCAGGATGGTTCCACCGGCGAGTTCCGCATCAGCCTGGGGCAGTACACCCCGCCGACGCCGGGTCAGGAACACAAGGAGCCGGTGGTCATCCCGGTGCGGGTGGCGATGCTGGATGGAGACGGGCGGCGCATCCGCGGGCGCCTGGAGGGCGGCCCGGAACAGGATGAATGGGTGCTGGAGCTCGACCGCTCCGATCGGAGTTTCCATTTCGACGAACTCTCGGCGACCCCGCAGGCCGTGTCCTGGCTGCGCGGCTTTTCCGCGCCGGTGATCCTGGAGGCCAACCAGAGCGCGACGACCCTCGCCCACCTGCTGGCCCATGACGACGATGCCTTCAGCCGCTGGGAGGCGGCGCAGACCCTGATGCGGCGCGCGATCCGGGCGCGCATCGAGGATGACGCCGCCGACCCGGTGCTGGAGGCGGAGATCCAGCACGCCCTGGCGGCCCTGCTGGAGGATCCGGCGATCGAGCCCGTGCTGCTGGCCACGATCCTCCAGCTGCCGCCGCCGCGCGAGCTGGCGGAGCTGTTCGACTGCGTGGACCCGGTGCGTCTGCGCGACGAGCGTGATGCCCTGGAGGCGCGGCTGTACGCCCCGCTGGCGGACCGGCTGCGTGATCGCCAGCCGAAGCTGGACGACATCGACAACGGCGCGTTCACCGCCGATGCCATGGGGCAGCGGCGCCTGCGCAACCGCCTGCTGACACTGCGGGTGGCGGCCGGTGACGAATCCGCGGTGCCCGAGGTGCTTGAGCAGTACCGCAAGGCCCGCAGCCAGACCATGCGCATGGGGGCGTTGAACGCCATCAACGACCTGAACCATGAGGCCCGGGGCCTGCTGCTGGCCGACTTCGAGCGGCGCTACCACGACGACCCGCTGGTGCTGGACAAGTACTTCGGCCTGCAGGCGGCCAGCCAGGTGCCGGGCGGCTTCGACCGCCTGGAGTACCTGCTGCAGCATCCCGGGTTCCGCTGGTCCAACCCCAACCGCGTGCGTGCGGTGCTGGGCCCGTTCATGGCCCGCAACGAACGCCATTTCCACCAGGCCGACGGCGAGGGCTATCACCGCATTGCCGGCTTCGTGGAGAAGCTGGACAGGATGAACCCGCAGACCGCCGCGCGTCTGGTGCAGCCGCTGACCCGCTGGCGCAAGGTGGATCCGGCGCGCGGCGAGCAGATGCGTGCGGAACTCGAGCGCCTTGCCGCCCTCGAAATCTCGCGCGACCTGCGCGACGTGATCGAGCGCGCGCTGGCCGACGCCTGAATCGGTCAGAGGGCTGGCCTCCTGCAGTCCGGGGTGCCCCACCCCTTGTGGGAGCGCAGCCCCCTGCGCGATGCGGCGCGGGAGCGCCGCCCCCTGCGGTTGCGGATCCCCGCACTGCCGGGCCGGAGTCAGCGCAGAAGCATCAGCAGGCCGGCGAGGATCAGGACCCCGGCGAAGCCGCGGCGCAGCACCGCGACCGGCAGATGGTGCGCCAGCCAGACCCCGGCGCGTACGCTGATGGCGGTACCCGCGACTACCCCGGCGGTGGCCGGCAGGTAGAGATACCCCAGGCTCCATTCCGGGGTGGCCGGGTCGCCGGCGGTCCATTGCGGCAGGGCAAACAGCATGGTCGCGCCGATGGAGATGGGCACCCCGAGGGCCGCGGCCGAACCGATGGCGCGGCGCAGTTCCAGCCCCTGGCTGACCAGGAAGGGGGTGGTCAGGGTGCCGCCGCCGATCCCGATCAGTGCGGATACCGCACCGATCAGGCCGCCCCCGCCCAGCCACACGCCGCGGCGCGGGACTGGCTTGCGGGGCGGTTGAACGTTGAGCAGCATCCAGAGACCGATCGCGACCTCGAAGGCGCCGAAGATGCGCCCGAGGTGGTCGCTGTCGAGCTGGGTGGCCAGGCCGGCGCCCAGCAGGGCCCCGCCGATGATCCCCGGCAGCAGTCGGCGCACGGCCTGACCGTCCACCCCGCCACGGCGGTGGTGGGCCCGCGCCGAAAGCACCGCGGTGGGGATGATCGCCCCCAGCGACGAGCCCACCGCCAGCTGCACCAGCCCTGCCTCGGGAAAGCCCAGTACGGTGAAGACCGCGACGAACACCGGCACCAGCACCAGTCCGCCACCGATCCCGAACAGCCCGGCCGGGATGCCGGTGATCAGGCCCAGGACCACGAACAGCACGGCCAGCCCGGCGGGCGTGGCCGCCAGCGCGTCGATCAGGGGCATGGCCGGGGGCCGTCAGCGGGCGTCATGAACCGGGTTCCTCGTCGCGGCGTCCGGAGGTGGCGACCACGATGCCCCAGACGATACCCCCGAGGAACATCACCACGCCGGGGATCCCGAACAGGGCGGCACGCCGGGCGTGTTCGAGGAAGCGCACCTCGCGGAGGGTGAAGGCATGCGCGTCTTCCCTCCCTTCGGCGAGGATCGTGTACGTCCCCGGTTCCGGGAAGTGGAAGCGTCCCAGGGCCACCCGCTCGGTCTGCCCTGAGGTGTACGTCAGGGTGGCCCGCGATGACTGCAGCCGGATGGCTTCGTCCCCGTCCGGCGTCCGGGCGACGACCCGGGTTCCGTCCGGAAGTTGCTCGGGGAACTCGCGGAAGGTCCCGTCGAGGTAGGTCCGGGTGTACAGCCACAGGCGATAGTCACCGGCGCGCGGGATCTCCACCTCGGTGCTGCCCGGACCCTCGAAGTCTTTGGCCAGGCCCTGAAAGGCCCCGCTCAGCGCGACCCAGGCCAGCGCCAGAAGGGCCAGCCCGGCCACGCTCAGGGCGACAGGTCCGCGCATCGGTGCCGACCCGCCGGGGCGTGACGGTCAGGCGTCCAGCGCCTTGAAGCACTTGCGTGCGGCCTCGACGGTGGCCTCGATGTCCGCGTCGGAGTGCGCGCTGGACATGAAGCCGGCCTCGAAGGCCGAGGGCGCGAGATAGATCCCCTCTTCCAGCATCGCGTGGAAGAAGCGTCCGAAGGCCGCGGTGTCGCTGGCGGTGGTGCCGGCGAAATCGGTGACCTTCTCCTCGCTGAAGAACAGCCCGAACATGCCCGGGACCTGATTGGTGGTCAGGGCCACGCCGGCCTCGCGCGCGGCCTCCTCGAAGCCCGCGACGACCTTGCGCGTGCGTTCCTCCAGGTCCTGATGGAAGCCCGGGCGGCTGAGGATGTCCAGGGTGCGGATCCCGGCGGTCATCGCGATCGGGTTCCCGGACAGGGTACCGGCCTGATAGATCGGCCCCAGCGGGGACAGCTGCTCCATGATCTCGCGGCGGCCGCCGAAGGCGCCCACCGGCATGCCGCCGCCGATGATCTTGCCCAGGGTGGTCAGGTCCGGGGTGACGCCCAGATAGCCCTGGGCGCAGTTCGCGGACACGCGGAAACCGGTCATCACCTCGTCGAAGATCAGCACCGTGCCGTATTCGTCGCACACCTCGCGCAGGGTCTCGAGGAAGCCCGGTACCGGCGGGATGCAGTTCATGTTCCCGGCGATCGGCTCGACGATGATGCAGGCGACCTCCTCGCCCTTCTCGCGGAAGAACTCGCGCACGCCCTCGGGGTCGTTGTAGCTGAGCGTGCTGGTCAGCGCCGCCAGTTCGGCCGGCACGCCGGGCGAGCTCGGCTGGCCCAGGGTCAGGGCGCCGGAGCCGGCCTTCACCAGCAGGGAATCGCCGTGGCCGTGGTAGTTGCCCTCGAATTTCACGATGCGATCGCGGCCGGTGTAGCCGCGCGCCAGGCGGATCGCGCTCATGGTGGCCTCGGAGCCCGAGTTGGTCATGCGCACCATGTCCATGGACGGGACCAGCTCGCACATCTTCTCGGCCATCTCGCTTTCCAGCCGTGTCGGGCAGCCGAAGGACAGGCCGTTGTTGCAGGCCTCGCGCACGGCCTCGATCACCTCGGGGTGGGCGTGCCCGGCGACCATCGGGCCCCAGGAGCCGATGTAGTCGATGTAGCGCTTGCCGTCGGCATCCCACATGTAGGCGCCGTTGGCGCGGTCCATGAAGATGGGGGTCCCGCCGACGCCCTTGAAGGCGCGCACGGGGGAGTTCACGCCGCCGGGGATCCGGTTTTTGGCGGCTTCAAAGAGGCGAAGCGTTTCCTGCATGGCGGTGTCCTGTCTGCAATGGGAGTTGGGAGCGGGGTCGGGGCCGCGGCCCCGACCGTGCAACCCCGCAACCATAGCGACGGGGCGGCGGCGGTGCAAAGATGTACACGCCCCGGACTAGGTTGGACGGAACAGTGCGGCGATGCGGCGGGCGGCGGCCTCGGGATCGGGCGCGGCGCTGATGCCCTGAATCACCGCGACCATGTCGGCGCCGGCGGCCACCACCTGCGCGGCGTTGTCCGCGGTGATGCCGCCGATCGCGCAGATCGCCACGGCGAGTTCGCGCCGGGCCTGGCGGATCAGTTCCGGCGTGGCCCGTACTGCCTCCGGCTTGGTGGGTGACGGGAACATCGAGCCGAAGGCGACGTAATTGGCCCCGGCCGTCTGCGCCGCCCGCGCCCGCGCCAGCTCGTTGTAGCAGGAAACGCCGATCACCGCCGCGTCCCCCAGTCGGGCGCGGGCGCCGGCCGGGTCGGGGTCGTCGCGCCCCAGGTGCACCCCGTCGGCGCCGATGCGCGCGGCGAGCTCCACGTCGTCGTTGACGATGAAATACGCCCCGTGGTCGTGGCAGAGCCGGGCGAGCGCCCGTGCCACGGTCTCCTGTGCTTTCCCTTCCAGGTATTTGTCGCGCAGCTGGACGCAGCAGGCCCCGCCGGCCAGTGCGGCGGCGGCCGCGTCGGTGTGGGCCGGCCGCGGATCGGCCCCGGCTTGCGGGGCAGGCGTGACGAAGTACAGCCCGCGCAGGGGCGCGCGCTCGGTTACGGGTTCAGTCATGGCTGGCCGGGCACAGGCGGTTGGGCACGTGCTGGCCCTGTCCGGGGGCGTAGCCGGTCTGCACGGCGTGGTTCATGAAATTCTGTGCCTCGATCACCGCCGGTTCCAGGTCGCGCCCGCGGGCGAGGAAGGCGGCGATGGCGGCGGCCAGGGTGCAGCCGGAACCGTGGAAACCGGCCGGGTGGCGCGGCAGTTCGAACATCCGCTGGTGGCCGTCCTCGCGGAACAGCCGGTTGCGGATCGGCTCGTCCTCGCCGCCCTCGTGGCCACCGGTGATCAGCACGTTGCGCGCGCCGCGTTCGCGCAGGGCCGGGCCCTGGTGCTCCGGGGTGTCGTGCCCGGCCAGGGCGTGCGCCTCCGGACCGTTGGGGGTGATCAGGGTGGCGCGCGGGAGCAGGATCTCGCGGGTCGCGTCGATCACCGCCTCGGTCGCCAGTTCGCCCCCGCCGCCGGCGACCATCACCGGGTCGAGCACCGCCGGGATATGCGGGTGCGCGCCCAGCAGCGAGGCGGCGGTTTCCACGTTCTCCACCGAGCCAAGCATGCCGATCTTGATCGCGCCCACGTCCAGGTCCGCCAGCGTGGCCTCGATCTGCGCGCGCAGCTGGGCGGCCGGCAGCACGCTGAAGTCGATCACGTTGCGGGTGTCCTGCATGGTGATGGCGGTAACCGCCGTGGCCCCGTGCACCCCCAGCCGGGTGAAGGTCGTCAGGTCCGCCTGCAGGCCGGCGCCGCCCCCGGGGTCCGAACCGGCGATGGTCAGGGCGATGGGGGGATGGGTCATCTCGCGGTCTCCCGTGCTATGGTTCGCGCGCCCCGCGGCCCGGGGCATGCCTTTTCAGTCGCCATTTCAACAGGGGAGTGTACGCAGCATGAGCACGGAGTTCGATGTGGAACAGGCGCAGCCGCTGCTGGCGGTGGCGCGCGGAGAGTCGGGGCTGACCGCCGCGGCGGACAACGCCCTGCAGGCGCTGGAGGCGGAGCTGAACGCGATCGCCGCCGAACTGCAGGTGGAACACGTCGGGCCCGGGGTGGGCATGGCGGACATGAACGCCGAAGGGGCCTACCGCATCGTGGTGCGAGAACACGAGCACGACGTAACCCGGTGCGAATGGGGCGTGATGGTCTGCGATGCGGCCGACAACTGCGACTACCGGCCGATGTGGCCGATGTCCGGCACCGGGCGGCTGCGGCGTCGTCAGGTGGTCGAGGCCCTGCCCGAGCTGATCGCCGGCTGGCGCGCGGCGATGAACGAGGCCGGCCGGGCCCTGACCCCGGCGGGCCAGCGTCTGGCCGCGCTGGACGGCGTGTTCAATCCGGCCTGACGGTCGCGTCCCGGCGGGCGGCGGGTCTCAGTCCAGTGCGACCGGCTGCGCCCCGGCCCGCAGGGTCAGGCGTTCCCAACCCTGTCCACGGGCGTGCGCCTCCAGGGTCGGGTCCGGGTCCACGGCCACCGGTCGGCCCACCCGTTCCAGCAGCGGGATGTCGTTGCGCGAATCGCTGTAGAAACAGGCCTGTGCCATCACCGCGTCGGGATCGTCGTGGTGGTCGGCGAGGAAGGCGTGCAGACGATCCACCTTGCCATGCTGGAAGCAGGGCGTGCCGGCGACCTCGCCGGTGAAGCGGCCGTCGCGCTCCTCCGCGATGGTGGCCAGCAGATTCGGCACTCCCAGGTGCTGCGCGATCGGGGCGGTGACGAACTGGTTGGTCGCCGTGATGATCACCAGCTCGTCGCCGGCCTCGCGGTGGCGCTGCAGCAGTGCATGGGCGGCCGGCGCGATCATCGGCTCGATGACCTCCTGCATGAAGGCCTCGCGCCACGCCTCCAGCCGCTCGCGGGGCTGCTCCGCCAGTGGCGCGAAGGCGAAGCGGCAGAACTCGAAGATGTCCAGCGTGCCGGCCAGGTACTGCTCGTAGAACCGATCGTTCCCCGCGGCAAAGGACTCGCGGTCCACCGCCCCGCGGGCGATCAGGGTCTCGTTCCAGGCGTGATCGCTGTCGCCGGCGAGCAGGGTATTGTCGAGATCGAACAGGGCCAGGGTCATGCGGCATCGTCGCGGGTATGCGTGAAGCCGCGCAGTCTACCCGATCCGGCCACCCGCCCGCTGCGGGTCCCGGCAGTTGTCGCCACGGTGGCGCGCCGCTATCCTCGCCGCCATGAATCTGCACGAATTTCAGGCCAAGGCGGCGTTTCGCGACGCCGGGATCCCGGTGCCCGAGGGCCGGGTCGTCGACACGGCGGACGCTGCCGCGCAAGCCTGGCGCGAGCTGGGCGGGGGGCGTGCGCTGGTCAAGGCGCAGGTGCACAGCGGCGGTCGCGGCAAGGCCGGCGGGGTGACCCTGGTGGAGGACGCCGAGGCCGCGCGGGATGCGGCGGCCGATATGCTCGGCACGCGTCTGGTGACTGACCAGAACGCGCCCGAGGGGCAGCCGGTGGAGCGGGTGCTGCTGGAACCGGCGGCCGACATCGCACGCGAGTTCTATTTTGCCCTGCTGGTCGATCGCTCGCGGGAGTGCCTGACCTTCGTGGTCTCCGCCGAGGGCGGCATGGACATCGAGACCCTGGCCGCCGAGCGCCCGGAGGCGATCCTGACCCTGCCGGTGCACCCGGCGACCGGGATCATGCCGTTCCACGGCCGGCGCATCGCCGCGGCCCTGGGGCTGGAGGGCGCGGCCGCGAAGGCGATGGCCCAGCTGGCGACCAACACCCATGCCCTGTTCACCCGCACGGATGCCCAGCTGCTGGAGATCAACCCGCTGGTGCAGACCGGGGACGGCGAGCTGCTGGCCCTGGATGCCAAGCTGAGTCTGGACGACTCCGCCGCCTACCGGCAGGCGGCGCTGGTCGAGCTGCGCGATCCGAACCAGCGCGACCCCTCCGAGGAGCGCGCCCGCGAGCACGACCTCAACTACATCCCGCTGGACGGCTCCATCGGCTGCATGGTCAATGGCGCCGGTCTGGCGATGGCGACCATGGACCTGATCCAGCACCACGGCGGCGAGCCGGCCAACTTCCTCGACGTGGGCGGCGGAACCACCGTGGAACGGGTGACCGCCGCCTTCAAGCTGATCCTGTCCGATGACTCGGTGCAGGCGGTGCTGGTGAACATCTTCGGCGGCATCGTGCGCTGCGACCTGATCGCCGAGGGGATCATCGCCGCGATCCGCGAGGTGCAGGTGGACGTGCCGGTGGTGGTGCGTCTGGAGGGCACCAACGCCGAGCAGGGCCGTGAGGCCCTGGCGAATTCCGGCCTGGACGTGATCCCGGCCGCCGATCTGGACGCGGCGGCGCGCGCCGTGGTGGAGGCCGCCGCATGAGTATCCTGGTCGACCGCGACACCCGGGTGATCTGCCAGGGCTTTACCGGCAAGCAGGGCAGCTTCCATTCCGAGCAGGCCATCGCCTACGGCACCCGCCTGGTGGGCGGGGTGACCCCGGGCAAGGGCGGGCAGACCCATCTCGATCGCCCGGTGTTCGACACCGTGGCCGGTGCGGTGGCGGCCACCGGCGCCACGGTCAGCATGATCTACGTGCCGGCGCCGTTCGCCGCCGATGCCATCTGCGAGGCGGCCGATGCCGGGATCGAACTGGCGGTGTGCATCACCGAGGGCATCCCGGTGCAGGACATGGTCCGGGTCAAGCAGATGCTGGCCGACACCGGCACCCGCCTGATCGGCCCCAACTGCCCGGGGATCATCACCCCGGAGGCCTGCAAGGTGGGGATCATGCCCGGCTACATCCACAGCCGCGGACGCATTGGCATCATCTCGCGCTCGGGCACGCTGACCTACGAGGCCGTGCACCAGACCACCGCGCTGGGGCTGGGGCAGAGCACCTGCGTCGGCATCGGCGGCGATCCCATCCAGGGGCTGGATTTCGTCGACTGCCTGCGGATGTTCCGCGACGACCCCGAGACCGACGGCGTACTGATGGTCGGCGAGATCGGCGGTGACGCCGAGGAACGCGCGGCGCGCTACATCCGTGAGGAATTCGACAAGCCGGTGGCCGCCTACATCGCCGGGGCCACGGCCCCGCCGGGGCGGCGCATGGGGCATGCCGGGGCGATCATCGCCGGCGGGCAGGGGACCGCCGCGCAGAAGATGGACGCCCTGCGTGGCGCCGGTGCCGTGGTGGCCGAGAGCCCGGCGGAACTGGGCCAGGCCATGCAGCAGGCCCTGGGCGTCTCCGGTCGCTGATCCCCGCACTTCGAACATGACTGCCCAAGCGCCACGCATCGCCCTGGCCCAGTTCAACCCCGTGGTGGGGGCGCTGGAGTCCAATGAGCGGCGGATGCGCGAGTTCGTGCAGCAGGCGCGTGCGGCCGGGGCCCATCTGGTGATGTTCCCCGAGCTGGCGCTGACCGGCTATCCGCCCGAGGACCTGCTGCTGCGCCCCGCGTTCCTGGATGCGGTGGACGCGGCGCTGGAGCGCCTGGCGGAGGCCAGTATCGGCATTGACCTGCTGGTGGGCGCGCCACGGCGCATTGAGGAAGGGCTGGCCAATGCCGCGGTGTGGCTGCGCAACGGTGCGATCCACGCGAGCTACGCCAAGCACATCCTGCCCAACTACTCGGTGTTCGACGAGGTGCGCTACTTCCATGCCGGGCACGAGCCCTGCGTGGTCCAGCTGGGTGGCTGGCGCCTGGGCGTCACGGTCTGCGAGGACATCTGGCAGCCGGCCCCGGCGGCGCATGCCCGCATCGCCGGGGCCGACGTGCTGCTCAACCTGAATGCCTCCCCGTTCCATCGCGGCAAGCCGGCGGAGCGTTCTGCGGTGGTGGCCGCGCGGGTCGCCGAGACCGGGTGCCCGGTGCTCTACGTGAATCAGGTGGGCGGCCAGGACGAACTGGTGTTCGATGGCCGCAGCTTTCTGCACCCCGGTCCCGAGGGCTCGCCGCAGGCCCTGCTCGACCCCTGGCAGGAGGGGCTGGCGCTGGTCGAGCTGGAGGCCGGTGACGCCGGACGGCCCCGGCCCGTAGTCGTGGCCCCCGAGGCGGCCTCGCCGCTGCCGCCCGCGCCGGCGGCGGTATCCGAGGCCGACAGCTCCGCGCACGCCGCGGATGCGGAAGTCGCGGATCTCTACGCCGCGCTGGTCACCGGCATCCGCGACTACGTCGACAAGAACGGCTTCCCCGGGGTGATCCTGGGGCTGTCCGGCGGCATCGACTCCGGGCTGACCGCGGCCCTGGCCACCGATGCCCTGGGCCCGGAGCGGGTCACCGCGGTGATGATGCCCTACCGCTATACCGCGTCGATGTCGGTGGAGGATGCCCGCGCCCAGGCCGAAACCCTGGGGCTGGATTACCATGAGGTGGCGATCGAGCCGATGGTGCAGGCGTTTCTCGGCGGGCTCGACAGTGCGCTGGCGTCGGTGCCGCCGGCGCCCGGCGACGTGACCGAGGAGAACCTGCAGTCCCGCTCGCGCGGGGTGGTGCTGATGGGCCTGTCCAACCGCACCGGTCGCATGCTGCTGGCCACCGGCAACAAGAGCGAGCTGGCAGTCGGCTATGCCACGCTGTACGGCGACATGAACGGCGGCTTCGCCCCGCTGAAGGATGTCTCCAAGCAGTGGGTCTGGCGCCTGGCGCGCTGGCGCAATACCTGCGGCGAGGTGATCCCGCCACGGGTGATCGAGCGTCCGCCCAGCGCCGAGCTGGCGCCGGGGCAGGCCGATTCCGATTCCCTGCCGCCGTATCCGGTGCTGGATGCGATCCTGGAGGCCTTCGTGGAAGAGGAGGCCTCGGTGGCGGACATCGTGGCGCGCGGTTTCGAGCGCGAGACCGTGGAGCGGGTCGCGCGCATGGTGCTGCGGGCCGAGTACAAGCGGCGCCAGGGCGCCCCCGGGGTGCGGGTCAGCCCGCGCGCCTTCGGCCGCGATCGCCGCTATCCCGTCACCTCCGGCTACCGTCCGGAATGAGGCCGGTGGTCTGGTACACTCAACCGCACACGATTCGCCCGCGGACGCGGGCGCAGACCGGGGGATTCGCATGAAGAAGATCGAGGCGATCATCAAGCCGTTCAAGCTGGAAGACGTCCGCGAGGCCCTGACCGAGATGGGCATCGCCGGGATGACCGCCACCGAGGTCCAGGGCTTCGGCCGACAGAAGGGTCACACCGAGCTCTATCGCGGGGCCGAGTACGTGGTCGACTTCCTGCCCAAGGTGAAGCTGGAGCTGGTGGTGGACGATGACCGCGTGGATGCCTGCATCGACGCGATCGTGAAGGCTTCGCGCACCGGCAAGATCGGAGACGGCAAGATCTTCGTCTCCGACATGGATCGCGTGGTGCGCATCCGCACCGGAGAGGAGGGCAGCGAGGCCCTCTGACGGGCCGTCTGTCGCGGGGCGCCGCCGTTCAGTTGAAGAACGGCAGGCGCTCGAAGGCGCGCCACAGGCCGCCGCGTTCCACTTCCACCGACAGGTGCTCGCCGCCGCGCACCGCCACCGCGGCCTCGGCATCGTTCAGTTCCAGCACGCTCAGGGTCGCGTCGGCGTGGTCATCCAGACCCAGCTCGCGATAGGAGTGGTACAGCACCGACAGCGCCTGCGGTGTCACGTCGGCGTTGGGGTAGGTCGCCAGCACGTGGCGCGCGCGTTCGGCGGCGGCCACCCAGGCGGTGCGCTCCATGTAGAATTCGGCGATGCGCAGCTCATTGGCGGCCAGGGTGTTGAGGATGAACACCATGCGCGGATGCGCGTCGGCGCTGTACGGGCTGTCCGGGAAGGTGCGGATCAGCCGGTCGAAGTCCTCGTAGGCGTCCATCAGCGGGCCCTGGTCCATCTCGGTGGGATCCATCGGGAACACGTTGCTGAGGAAGCCCTGGTCGCGGTTGAAGTTGATCAGTCCGCGCAGGTAGTAGGCGTAATCGAGGTTCGGATGACGCGGGTTGAGCTGCTCGAAGCGGTCCACCGCGGCGAGCGCGGGTTCCGGTTCGCCGGCCTTGTAATACGCGTAAGGGATCTCGATCTGCGCCTGCTGGGCAAAGCGTCCGAACGGATAGCGGGCCTCCAGCAGCTCGTAGTATTCCACGGCCTGGCTGTAGTTGCCGCTGTCCAGGGCGGATTTGGCCTCGCTGTAGAGCTGGCTGGCCGACCAGCCGGCCGTGGGATCGGCGCGCCAGCTTTCGCAGCCGGCCATGAGCAGGGCCACAATCAGGATGACGAACAGGCGTGGCAGGGTGGAAGCTGGGAGCACGGAAACCTCGTTGCGAACCGTTGTGCGCGGATGAAATCCGGATTCTACACCATTGACGAACATTGACGCGGCCTGCCTCCGGAGGGTGAGGGCATGAGCGAACCACGCCGGGCAACCCTGCCCGAGGAAGAGGCCGGGCAGCGCCTGGATGCGGCTCTGGCGCGCGCGTTTCCCGAGTATTCGCGCAGCCAGCTGGTGCAGTGGCTGAAGGCCGGCGACCTGCGGGTGGACGGGGCCCGGCCCCGCCCGCGCACGCCGGTGCGCGGTGGCGAGGCGGTGGAACTGATTCCGCCGGAGACCCCGTCGCTGGAGGATGCCCCGGAACCCATCGAGCTGGACATCCTGTACGAGGATGCCGACGTGCTGGTGATCGACAAGCCGGCGGGGCTGGTGGTGCACCCGGCCGCGGGTCATCGTCAGGGAACCCTGGTCAACGCGCTGCTGCATCACGCGCCCGAGGTCGGCGTGCTGCCGCGCGCCGGGGTCGTGCACCGGCTGGACAAGGACACCACCGGCCTGATGGTCGTCGCGCGCAACGCGCAGGCGCAGACCGCCCTGGTGCGTCAGCTGCAGGAGCGCAGCGTGCACCGTGAATACCGCGCGCTGGTCCACGGCCGGGTGATCGCCGGCGGCACGGTGGATGCGCCGGTGGGTCGCCATCCGGTGGACCGCAAGCGCATGGCGGTGAACCCGGCGGGCAAGCCGGCGACCACGCACTACCGGGTGGCGGAACGCTTTCGTGGCCACACCCTGCTGAACGCGCGACTGGAGACCGGGCGTACCCACCAGATCCGCGTGCACATGGCGCATCTGCGCCACCCGCTGGTGGGCGATCCGGTGTATGGCGGGCGGCCGCGGCCGGTGCGCGGGATGGACGAGTCGGCGCGCGAGGCGGTGAACGGATTCCGGCGTCAGGCGCTGCACGCCGCGCGCCTGGAGTTCCGTCATCCCGCCACGGGCGAGCCGCAGGCCTTCGAGGCGCCGCTGCCCGCGGATTTCGCCTCGCTGCTGGAGGTGTTGCGCGCGGATGCCGCCCACGCGGAGGCGCAGGCATGAACGCCGCTGACGCGCTGCCGGACGCGGCCCTGATCACGCCCGACTGGCCCGCCGCCCCCGCAGTCGGGGCCCTGCAGACCACCCGTGCCGGCGGGATCAGCGAGGGCGTGTGGGCCAGTCTGAATCTCGCGCTGCATACCGGGGACGATCCGCAGCGAGTGGCCGGGAACCGGCGCCGTCTGGCGCAGGCGGTGGCCGCGCGGGGCGTGCCCGGCGCCGAGCTGCACTGGCCGGCACAGGTGCATGGCACGCGAGTGGTGCGCGCGGAAGAACTGGCCGCCGCCGACGCGCCGGTGGAGGCCGATGCGGTGATGACCACCCGGCCCGGCCGGGTCTGCGCGGTGCAGACGGCCGACTGCCTGCCGGTGCTGTTCGCCGGCACCGGCGGGGAGGCGGTGGCGGCGGCGCATGCCGGCTGGCGCGGGCTGGTGGACGGGGTCCTGGAGGCCACGCTGGCGGCGCTGCGCGAGGCCCGTCCGCAGGCGGCCTGGCACGCCTGGCTGGGGCCGGCCATCGGCCCCGACGCCTTCGAGGTCGGCACGGAGGTGCGCGAGCGGTTCCTGGCGGTGCAGCCGGGGATGGCCGGGGCCTTTCGCCCGGCCGCGCGGGACGGTCACTGGCTGGGGGATCTGGCGGCGCTGGCGCGCGACCGCCTGCAGTGTGCGGGCGTGGCCGTGCATGGCGGCGGCGAATGCACCTTCAGCGACCCCGACCGGTTCTTCTCCTATCGTCGTGACGGCACCACCGGACGCCTCGCGAGCCTGGTCTGGATCCGTCCGGAGGCCGGAGCCTAGGAACTGGTCGTGGGGTCCTCGTGTGGCGGTCCGGTGCCGCCCTCCGGGGCGGGGATGCTGGCGGGCCTTGCGGCCGGGTCGACCGGTGCGCGAGTGAGCGCCTTCACCGGGATGGCCGGCGGTTCGGCGAGCCGGCCGGCGGCCCGCTCGTCCAGGCGTGCCCGGGCCCAGGCCACGTGTTCGCGCACCAGCGCCGACGGGTGGTCGGCGCGCGCGGCCAGGGCCTCGCGCGCCTGATCGGTGGCCGGACCGTTGCCGAGCCCCACGGCGAGGTTGCGCAGCCATTGTTCGTGGCCGATGCGGCGGATCGCCATGCCGGCGGTGCGTTCGAGGAAGGTCGCCTCGTCCCAGGCGAACAGCTCGACCAGCGAGGCGCTGTCGAGGCCATGGCGGGCGATGAAGTCCGGTTCGGCCGCGACCTCGGCGAAGCGGTTCCAGGGGCAGACCAGCTGGCAGTCGTCACAGCCGTAGATGCGGTTGCCGATCAGCGGGCGCAGGTCTTCCGGGATCGAGCCTTTCAGCTCGATGGTGAGATAGGAGATGCAGCGCCGGGCGTCGAGGTCGTGCGGGCCGCGGAAGGCCTGCGTGGGGCACACGTCCAGGCAGGCGCGGCAGCTCCCGCAGTGGTCCTCGGCCGGGCCGGAATCGAGCGGCAGTGGCAGATCGGTGAACAGTTCGCCGAGGAAGAACCACGAGCCGGTACCGCGGGCCAGCAGGTTGGTGTGCTTGCCGATCCAGCCGAGCCCCGCCTGCTGCGCCAGGGCCTTCTCCAGCACCGGCGCGCTGTCGGTGAAGGCGCGGTAGCCGTGCGGTGCCTCGGCCTCGATCCGGCGGCCGAGTTCGGTCAGTCGCTTGCGCAGCAGCTTGTGGTAGTCACGGCCCAGGGCATAGCGCGAGACATAGGCGCCCTCGGGATCCGCCAGCTGGGCAGCCGGACGGCGGGTGCGTGGCGGGAAGTAATCCATGCGCACGCTGATGATGCGCTGCACCCCGGGAACCAGGGCGTCGGGGTCGCGGCGCAGCGGCGCGCGCTCGGCCATCCATTGCATGTCGCCGTGGGAGTCGCGCTCCAGCCAGGCGTCCAGGTGCCGGCGATCGGCCTCGGGGACCCGCGCGGGGCCGATGCGCAGTTCCGCGAAGCCGAGTTCGCGCCCCCACTGGCGGATGCGATCGGCGAGTTCGGCGCATTGGCGCGGGTCGGGATGGTCAGGCACGATCGACAGGCCAGCAAGGAGAGGAACGGACATGAATGATGCCCCCGCACACCCGTCCCCGGCCAGCCCCGCGCCCGGCGAGCGGTTGTTCGACACCGCGCGCATGCGCGAGCTGGATGCCACCGCCATGGCCCTGCCCGGGATGGCGCCGGGCGAGTTGATGGACCGGGCCGGTGCGGCGCTGCTCGAGCATCTGCAGGAATGCTGGCCGGGGGTGTCCCGGGTCGGGGTGCTCTGCGGGCCCGGCAACAACGGCGGCGACGGTTTCGTGCTGGCCCGCCGCGCGCGGGCGGCCGGGCTGGAGGTGGTGCTGCATGCGGGGTCTTCGCGGGCGCGGGAGGAGTCGGACGGGAAGCGGGCCCGGCGTCTGTGGGAGGAGAGCGGGGGCGAGATCCACCCGCTGGAGACGTTCGATCCCGCCACTGCGGATGTGTGGGTGGACGCGCTGTTCGGTATCGGTCTGCAGCGTCCGCTGACCGATGTCTACGGCGAGGTGATCGAGCGGCTGAACCGTGCGGACCGGGCGGTGCTGGCGGCCGATGCGCCCTCGGGGGTCGATACCGACAATGGCGCGCTGCGCGGGCAGGCGGCGCGGGCGACACGCACCCTGACATTCATTGCCGACAAGCCGGGGCTGCATACGGGGGCTGCGGTGGACTACGCGGGCACGGTCCGCGTGGCCACACTCGATCTCCCGCATTCGCTGGCGGAGAGCTTCGCACCGGCGGCGTGGCGCATTGGTCCCGGGCACTGGCGGGCGGGTCTGCCGCGGCGGCGGCCCGGGGCCCACAAGGGTGATGCGGGCCACGTGATGATCGTCGGCGGGGCTCCCGGGTTCGCCGGAGCCGGGCGGCTGGCGGCCACCGCGGCGCTGCGTGCCGGAGCCGGGCGCGTGACCCTGCTGACGCATCCCGAACATGCGGCCTTCGTGTGCAGTGACCGCCCCGAGATCATGGTGCGCGGGGTGAGCGAAGGCCCGGAGCTGCTGCGCTGGCTGGAGCGGGCGGACGCGGTGGCCATCGGGCCAGGGCTGGATCAGGGTCCGTGGGGGCGTGAGCTGTGGCTGGCGGCGGCCGATTCCGGCCGCCCGCTGGTGGTGGATGCCGATGCCCTCAACCTGCTGGCGCAGACCCCGCGACGCAGCAACGACTGGGTCCTGACGCCGCATCCCGGCGAGGCCGGGCGTCTGCTGAACCTGGATGCCGCGGCGGTGGAGGTCGACCGACCGGGGCGACTGCGGGAGCTGGTCGTGCGGTTTGGCGGCACCGTGCTGCTCAAGGGGGCGGGGACGCTGATCGCCGACACCGATGACGGACCGTACGACTGTGTCACCGACGGCCATCCGGGGATGGCCACCCCCGGCTGTGGCGATGCGCTGACCGGCGTGATCGCGGCTTTGCGCGGACAGGGCGTGGACGCGCGTGGCGCGGCGCGCACCGGGGCGGGCTGGCATGCGGCGGCCGGCCGCGTCGCGGCGCGGCGACTGGGGGGCACCGTCGGCATGCTGGCGGGGGATCTGATCGCGGCCCTGCCGGCCGCCGCGGGGGGCGACGATGGCCTCTGACCGGGCGGCCTTCGACGGAGCCCCGGTGGAACTGCCGGATGCGGCCGCCACCGAGGCGGCCGGTGCGGCGCTGGCGACGGTGCCGGGGCTGCGCACGGTCTATCTGGAGGGCGACCTGGGCGCGGGAAAGACCACCTGGGTGCGCGGCCTGCTGCGGGCCCTGGGGCATGCGGGGACGGTGCGCAGCCCGACCTATACCCTGGTCGAACCGTACGAGCTGGATTCCCGGCGAGTACTGCATTTCGATCTCTACCGTCTGGGGGATCCGGAGGAGCTGGAGTACCTCGGCGTGCGCGAGGTGCACGGCACCGGGGTGCTGTGGCTGGTCGAGTGGCCGGAGCGCGGTTGCGGCTGGCTGCCGGAGCCGGACCTGCGCATCCACCTCGAGGAACATCCGGACGGGCCGGAGTACGGACGCCGGCTGTGGCTGGAAGGGCCGGCCGCCGAGGCCGGCCGCGCCGCGCTGGCGGCGGCGCCGGGGCAGGAATAGATCTGGGACTGGCGGGTTTTTCCGCATACCACATGTAGTGGTTGGTGGCGCCCGGAGAGATGTGGGGAGCGAGGTCGCAGGTTGTGAGGGTACACGCAGAAACCTCGGTATCTTCCTAAAAATTCGCGACATTCCGGGTTGCTTTTTCAGAGGATCTGTCCACAATAAGAGTGGAGTCCCTGACCAGCCGGGGTATGTGCGTGGGCCATCACCGTTCCGACATCGATCCGAATCGCCGCCAGATCCTGCGCGCCCTGGGTGCACTGGGTCTGGCGACGCTGCCCCTCCCGGCGGCGGCCGGGGCGCGCGTCGAGCGCCTGCGCATGTCCGTGGACGGAGAAACCACGCGTCTGGTCTTCGACATGGAGGGCGAGGCCGAGTACGAGGTGTTTCGCCTGCAGTCGCCGGAACGGCTGGTGGTGGACCTGACGAACGCGAGCACCGACACCAGCCTGGAAGTCAATGATCACCCGCGTTCGGTGATCGACGGCGTGCGCCATGCGCCGCGCAACGGTTCCGATCTGCGCGTGGTCCTGGATCTGCGCGAGGCCGTGAGCCCGCGCAGCTTCCAGCTGATGCCGGCTCAGGGCGCCCCGCACCGGCTGGTGCTGGACCTGACGCGCAGCGGCTCGGCGGGCACGCGGGTGGAAGCGGGCGAGGAGCGCGAACCGCGTCGCGGTCGCTCGCAGGAGGATCTGCGCGACGTGATCGTGGCCATCGATGCCGGCCACGGCGGGCATGATCCCGGCGCCATCGGTCCCAACGGCACGCGCGAGAAGGACGTGGCGCTGGAAGTGTCGCAGCGGCTTGCGGACCTGGTCGAGGATGAATGGGGCATGGAGGCGGTGATGATCCGCACCGGCGACTATTTCCTGCCCCTGCGCGAGCGCGTCAAGCGCGCCCGCGAGGCGGAGGCCGACGTGTTCATGTCGATCCACGCGGATGCCTTCCCGGACCCCAGCGTGAACGGCTCCTCGGTGTACATGCTGTCGGAGGGCGGGGCATCCAGCGAGGCCGCACGCTTCCTTGCCGAGCGCGAGAATCAGGCCGATATGCGCCTGGGCGGGGTGCCGATGAACGGCCGTGATGATTCCCTGAGCAACGTGCTGCTGGATCTGGCCCAGAGCGGCAGCCTCGAGGCCAGTTCCACCCTGGCCGAGCGGATGATCGATGAGCTGGACCGGGTCGGCAAGGTGCGTCGCCCGAAGGTCGAGCGGGCCAATTTCGCCGTGCTGCGTTCGCCGGATGTGCCGTCCATCCTGGTCGAGTCCGGTTTCATTTCCAATCCGCAGGACGAACGTCGCCTGCGCAGCTCCAGCTACCAGCAGTCGCTGGCCGAAGCCCTGCTGACCGGTCTGCGGGCGTACTTCTCCACCCACGCGCGTCCGGGCACGCTGATTGCCGATGGCGGCAAGGACACCGAGCAGCACATCATCCGCCCCGGCGAGACCCTGTCCGGGATCGCGGACCAGTACAGCGTGTCCCTGTCCGAGCTGCGCGCGGTCAACGGCGTCAACGGCGACACCATCTATACCGGTCAGGTCCTCGAGGTCCCCTCCCGCGGCAGTTGACTCCCGGTCCGAATCCGGGATTCGGCGAGCACGCACGTGCACATTCGCCGGTGTTTCCTTACCCTGCGTTCCAGTGCTTTCCCGGGACGTGATGTGGGCATCCAGAAACTCTCCAATCAGCTGATCAGCCAGATCGCCGCCGGCGAGGTCATCGAGCGCCCGGCCTCGGTGGTCAAGGAGCTGGTCGAAAACGCGCTGGATGCCGGGGCCTCGCGCATCGAGGTGCGTCTGGAGCAGGGCGGGACCCGCCTGATCCGGGTGACCGACGACGGCTGTGGCATCGCGCGGGAAGAACTGCCGCTGGCGCTGTCGCGCCATGCCACCAGCAAGATCCGCAGCATGGATGACCTGGAGGCCCTGCACAGCCTGGGTTTCCGCGGCGAGGCGCTGCCGTCGGTGTCCTCGGTGGCGCGCCTGACCCTGACCTCGGCGGTGCACGGCGAGCGTAACGCCTGGCAGCTTTCCGGGGACGGTTCCGATGTCTTCGGCGAGGTGATGCCGGCGTCGCATCCGCCGGGCACGACGGTCGAGGTGCGCGACCTGTTCTTCAACGTGCCGGCGCGGCGGCGATTCGTGCGCACCGAACGCACCGAGTACGGCCATTGCGAGTCCGTGCTGCGCACCCTGGCCGCGGCGCACCCCGAGGTCGCCTTCGTGCTGCGGCACAACGATCGGGTGACGCTGGACCTGCCGGCGGCACCCGGTGACCCCGCGGCGCGCGTGCGGGCCCTGCTGGGCGAGGCATTTCTGGCGGATGCGCTCCCGGTGGACGAGCAGCGTTCCGGGCTGGTGCTGTCCGGCTGGCTGGGATCCCCGGCGCGTTCCCGGGCTCAGGCCGACCAGCAGTATTTCTTCGTCAACGGCCGTGCGATCCGCGATCGGGTACTGACGGCGGCCGTGCGCAAGGCCTATCAGGACGTGCTCTACCACGGGCGCCATCCGATGTTCGTGCTCGAGCTGGAGTTGGATCCGGCGCAGGTGGACGTGAACGCGCATCCGACCAAGCAGGAGGTGCGCTTCCGCGAGTCGCGGATGGTCCACGATTTCATCTTCCATGCGCTGCATGCCGCATTGGGGCAGGCGAAGGCCGGTCAGGGCGCGGAGGCCGGTGCCGCCCCGGCGGGCGCGCCGCGCCCGGAGGCCCCGCCGCATGCGCGGCCGGGGCTGCTTGACGGGGTGCCGCCGGGCGACCGTGCGGCGCGCGGTAGCGGGAGCCCCGCTCCGTTCCCCGGGGGCGGATCCGGTGCCGGGGGGCGCGCGGACCCCGGGCGGGGTGACGGGTTTGCCGCGGCCTGGGCCGCATTCCGGCCGCCGGCGGGCGCCGGTTCCGCCGCCGTGGGCGAGCGTGCGGCACCGGATTACCCCGGGGCGGAGACCGCTCCCGGCGAGGACGCGGAGGCTGCGGAGATGCCCCCGCTGGGATTCGCTATCGGCCAGGTCGCGGATACCTTCGTGCTCGCGGAGAACGCCTGCGGGCTGGTGCTGGTGGACATGCATGCCGCGCACGAACGTATCACCTACGAGCGGCTCAAGCGCGAATGGGAGCGTGAGCGGGTGACGGCTCAGCCGCTGCTGGTGCCGGAGGAAGTGACGGTCACCCCGACCGAGGCCGACCGTGCCGAGGAACAGGCGGAGACCCTGGCCGGGCTGGGTTTCGAGGTGGATCGCTGCGGTCGCGAACGCCTGCGGCTGCGGGCGGCGCCGGCGCTGCTGCGCGGACGCGATGCGGGGGCGCTCCTGCGCGACGTGCTGGGGGATCTGGCCGAGAGCGGCCACAGTCAGCGTACCGAGGCGGCGGCCAACGAGGTGCTGAGCACCATGGCCTGTCACGGTTCGGTGCGGTCGGGGCGCCGGCTGACCGTGCCCGAGATGAATCAGCTGCTGCGCGACATGGAGGCCACCGAGCGCAGCGGCCAGTGCAACCATGGCCGGCCGACCTGGGTGGAGCTGGATCACGCCGCCCTCGACGGGCTGTTCATGCGCGGGCGCTGATGGACGTCCCGCAACCGCCGGTGGTCCTGCTCGCCGGGCCCACCGCCACCGGCAAGACCGGGCTGGCGCTGGAGCTCGCGCAGCGGCTGGACGCCGAGATCGTGACCGTGGATTCGGCGCAGGTGTATCGCGGAATGGACATCGGTACCGCCAAGCCGGATGCGGCCGAGCGCGCGCGGGTTCCCCATCATCTGCTGGACATCCGGGAGCCGGAGGAGACCTATAATGCAGCGGCCTTCGCCGAGGATGCGCGCGCCTGCATCCGTGCGATTCATGCGCGCGGGCGCGTGGCGCTGCTGGCAGGCGGGACCCTGCTGTACCTGCGGGCGCTGCTGGAGGGGATCGACCCCATGCCGCCGGTGCCGGAAGCGGTGCGCGCCGCGGTGCGCGCCCGGCTGGAGACGGAAGGCGCCCGGGCCCTGCACGAGGCCCTGGAGGCGGTGGACCCGGCGGCCGCCGGGCGCATCCATCCCAACGACCCGCAGCGCATCCTGCGGGCGCTGGAGGTGTTCGAGGCCACGGGGCGCCCGTTGTCGAGCTTCCAGCAGGGGGGCGAGGCGCGGCTGCCAGCGGGCTGGTGCGCACTGGCGTTGTGGCCGGAAGATCGGGAACGTCTGCGCGCGCGGATTGCCGAACGCTTCGATGCCATGCTGGAGGCGGGGTTCGTGGAGGAGCTGCGGGCCCTGCGTGCGCGCCCCGGACTGACCGCGGAGCACCCTTCGCAGCGGGCGGTGGGCTATCGCCAGGGCTGGGAGTGGCTGGACGGCGAGGTCGATTTCGCCACGTTCCGCAGCCGGGTGATCGCCGCGACGCGGCAGCTGGCCAAGCGCCAGCTGACCGGCCTGCGGCGCTTCCCGCTGCACGCGCGGCTGCCGGCGGAAACCATCGACCCGGAGCAGGCCCTGGCGGCCCTGCGCGAGACGGCATCACGCTGACGATATGCTACTCTTTTTACAGGTTTCGGCCCGCGGCGCGGGCCCCGACGAATGCAACCAGGGAATGTACCGATGGCCAAAGGGCAAATGCTGCAGGAACCCTTTCTCAACGCGCTGCGCCGCGACCGGATTCCGGTGTCGATCTATCTCGTGAACGGCATCAAGCTGCAGGGGCAGATCGAGTCGTTCGATCAGTTCGTGGTCCTGCTGCGCTCGACGGTTTCGCAGATGGTCTACAAGCACGCGATCTCCACCATCGTGCCCGCGCGGCAGGTGCGCATGCCGCTGGATGAAGACAGCGCCGCGGCCAGCGGCGGAGAGGCCGCGGATGAATAGGGGCGTCGTACACCTCCGGGGTGGCCCGGTCCCGAATCGGGGGTGGTCGCGCGTTGTTTGAGCGTCCGCAGACCGGTGGCGACCGGGCGGTGCTGGTGGCCATGGCCATCGGCGGTGCGACCGATCTCGAGGTTCAGCTGCAGGAATTCGAGGAGCTGGTGCGTTCGGCCGGGGCCGAAGTGGTGGCCGTGGAATCCGGCTCGCGGCACCGTCCCGACTCGCGCCTGTTCGTGGGGTCCGGCAAGGCGGACGCCATTCGCGATCAGGTGGCGGCGCACGGGGCCGACCTGGTCATCTTCAACCACGAGCTGTCGCCCAGTCAGGAGCGCAACCTGGAACAGCACCTGCAGTGTCGCGTGCTGGACCGCGCCGGGCTGATCCTCGACATTTTTGCCCAGCGCGCGCGTTCTCACGAGGGCAAGCTGCAGGTGGAGCTGGCGCAGCTGCGTCACATGTCCACCCGGCTGGTGCGTGGCTGGACCCACCTGGAACGGCAGAAGGGCGGGATCGGCCTGCGCGGTCCCGGCGAGACCCAGCTGGAGACCGACCGCCGGCTGCTGGCGGCGCGCATCAAGCATATCGAGCGGCGACTGGAAAAGGTCGAGCGCACGCGCGAGCAGGGGCGCCAGGCGCGCCTGCGCAACGAGGTGCCGACCGTCTCGCTGGTGGGCTACACCAATGCCGGCAAGTCGACCCTGTTCAACCGTCTCACCGATTCCGACGTCTATCAGGCCGACCAGCTCTTCGCGACCCTGGATCCGACCCTGCGCCGGCTGGATCTGGCGCCGCACCAGTCGGTGATCCTCGCGGACACCGTCGGGTTCGTGCGCGACCTGCCGCACGAACTGGTGGCGGCCTTCAAGGCGACCCTGACCGAGACCCGCGAGGCGGCGCTGCTTCTGCACGTGATCGATGCCGCCGATCCGGAGCGCGAGCGGCACATCGCCCAGGTGGAGGACGTGCTCGCGGAGATCGGCGCCGAGGACGTGCCCTGCTGGCGGATCTACAACAAGATCGACACCCTGCCGGAGCGCGACGACGAGACGGCGGAGCGCTTTGCCGGTGGCGAGGGCGAGGAGGCCTTCTGGCTGTCGGCGCAAACCGGCGAAGGGGTGGAGCGGCTGTACCAGCGCCTGGCCGAGTCCTTCACCGAATCCATGCGCCGTGGCTGGGTCGAGGTGCCGCCGTCCGCCGGGCGGCTGCGCGGTCGGCTGTACGACGAGAACGCCGTGGAGGCCGAGCAGACCGGTGATGAGGGTGCGATCCGCCTGCGGGTGCAGCTGCCGGAGCGGCGCTTTCAGGACCTGTTCCGCGAGGCCGGGCTGGATCCGGAAACGGCCTTCGTGGGGCCGGGCGAGGAACCCGGGGGAGCCGAGGACGCGCAAGCCGCCGGTGCGCGCGCCCCGGCACCGGGCTCCGGTGCCTGATCGCGCGCCCTGACGGGTTCCCGGGCAGCCGCGCAGCACCGGGAATATCATTTACGTTTTCTATCAGAACCTCCTTACGGGAACTTTTGCCCTAATAACTGACCAAATTAGTCAAGAAATGGGCAACGCCTGCAATGGCTGCAGGGAAAGGAGGTAGAACGATGATCTTTGAACGTTTCGTGGATTCCGGACTGTCACAGCATTCCTTCGTGGTCGGCTGCCAGGGCAGCGGCGAGATCGCCGTGATCGACCCGCAGCGCGACGTGGATGTCTACCTGGACTATGCGCGGGACCATGGCTATCGCATCGCGTACGTGATGGATACCCATATCCACGCCGACTTTGCTTCGGGCGCCCGCGAGCTGGCGGACAAGACCGGGGCGCGGCTGATGCTCTCGGGCTACGATGCCGGCGAGCATTTCCGGGTGCAGTTCCCGCACGAGGATCTGCACGAAGGGGACCGCATCGACATCGGCAACGTGCGCATCGAGGTCCGTCACACTCCCGGGCACACGCCGGAGCATCTGATGTTCGTGGTGTTCGACGGGGCACGGTCGCGTGATGAACCGATCGCACTGATCACCGGCGACTTCCTGTTCGTCGGCTCGCTGGGCCGTCCCGACCTGCTGGGCGAGGAGGCCAAGCGCGCGCTGGCGCGGCAGATGTTCGCCAGTGTGCGCGACAAGCTGGCCGACCTGCCCGACGGCGTGGAGGTCCACCCGGGGCACGGGGCCGGTTCCGCCTGCGGCGCGGGCATGGCCGGGCGTCCCGTCTCCACCCTGGGTTACGAGCGGGCGACCAACCCCTATCTGGATCCGTCGCTGAGCGAGGACGCCTTCGTGGAGAAGCTGCTGCACGGACTGCCGGAGATCCCGGATTTCTATCCGCGCAACAAGGGCATCAACTCCGAGGGCCCGAAGGACGTCATCCCGCTGCCGGGCATGCAGTCCATCGAACCCGACGAGGTGGCGCGGCGCGTGGAAGCCGGCGAGGTCACGGTGATCGACCTGCGCGATCCGCTGGCGTTCGGGGGCGGCCACGTGCCGGGGGCTCTGGGCATCGGCATCCGCGGCCCGTTCGCCAACTGGGCGGGCTGGGTCACGCCGGATGACCACCCGGTGATCCTGATCGACGGCAGCGGTGACCCCGCAGTGATCGAGCAGGCCGTGCGCAGCATGGTCCGCACCGGGCGCGACTACATCGACGGCTACGTGCGCGGCGGCATGGCCGCCTGGGCGGGCGCCGGCCTGCCGCTGGATACCCTGGCCCAGGTCGATGCCAGCGGAGCCGCGGACCGCGTGGCACGCGGCGAGGCCCGGCTGGTGGACGTGCGTACCCCGGCCGAGTACGCCGCGGGACACGTCGACGCGGCGGTGCATCGGCCGGTGGCGGAGACCCGTGAGGGCGTCCCGGGTGTCGATCCGGAAGAGCCGGTGGCCGTGGTCTGCGGCAGCGGTTACCGTTCCACGGTCGCGGCTTCCATCCTGCAGCGCCTGGGCTATCGCCACGTGATGAACGTGGTCGGCGGAATGGGCGCCTGGGAGGCGGCCGGCGTCGGAGAAGCCTCTCCTTCCGGGCGGCGCGACGCGGCCTGACCGGTCCGCCCGGGCGAATCGCGGACCCCGCGGGGCCCGCGATCGTCCGCGGATCGCCCTTCCCTCAACCCGACTCCCGCAGGGGTGCGCTTGCCCGCCCCCGGGTGCCCCCCTAGAATATCCGCTCCCTGTGCCTTCTCGGCACATCCCGAGCGATCGACGGAGTCCCTGATTCATGCCCTGGAACGAACCGGGAAACAACAACCGCGACCCCTGGAGCGGGGGAGGCGGTAACCGCGGCGGCAGCGGCGGTGGCGGAGGCGGCCAGCAGCCGCCGGATCTGGAGGAGATGCTGCGCAAGCTGTCGCGGCAGCTCAGCGGCATCTTTGGTGGCGGCAACCAGGGCGGAAGCGGCCTGGGTGGCGGCGGCATGGGGCGTGGTTCCCAGGCGCTGATCAGCCTCGGCCTGATCATCGCCGTGGTGGTCTGGATCGCCTCCGGCTTCCACATCGTCTCCGAAGGCGAGCGCGGCGTGGTGCTGCGCTTTGGCGCGTTCCAGGAGGTCAAGAGTCCGGGGCCGGGCTGGCACCTGCCCTATCCCATCGAGCGGATCGAGATCGAGAACGTGGACAACGTGCGGACCATCGAGAGCCGCGCGCTGATGCTCACCGGCGACGAGAACATCATCGATGTCGACATCGCGGTGCAGTACCGCATCCTCGACCTGGTCGATTTCCTGTTCAACGTCCGCAACCCGGATGCCACCGTGCATCAGGTCATGGAGTCGGCCATCCGTGAGCGGGTCGGCAAGGGCAATCTTGAATTCATCCTCGGCGAGGGCCGCGGCGAGATCGCCCAGTCCACCCGCACGGTGATGCAGGAGAACCTCGATGCCTACGGCGCCGGGATCGTGGTGACCGCGGTCTCCATGCAGCAGGCCCAGCCGCCGGAGGCGGTGCAGGAGGCCTTTGCCGATGCCATCCGTGCACGCGAGGACGAGGTCCGCTTCCGCAACGAGGCCGAGGCCTACGCCAACGGCGTGATCCCGCGGGCGCGCGGTCAGGCGGCCCGTATCATCGAGGAAGCCGAGGGCTATCGCGATCAGGTCGTGGCCCGGGCGGAAGGTGATGCGTCCCGTTTCGATCAGTTGCTGGCCGAGTACCAGCAGGCCCCCGAGGTCACGCGTGATCGCCTCTATCTCGAGGCGGTGGAAGCCGTGCTCCAGGATTCGCGCAAGCTGATGCTGGACGTGGGCGCCAGCGGCAATCTGATGATGCTGCCGCTGGGCGAGATGTTCTCCGGTCAGCCGGGCACCCGCAATTCGGGTGATGCGCCGACGCCGCGTCCGCTGGATACCGGTCGCGGCGCCCTTGGGGGTGCCTCCGGAACCACCGGAAGTGGTTCCATGACCCGTGATACCGAGAGCCTGCGCTCGCGGGAGGTTCGCTGATGCTGCGTATTGCCGGAATTGCCGTGGTGGTCATCGGGATCGTCGTGGCCCTGTCGACCTACACCGTTGACGAGCGCGAGCGCGTGATCAAGTTCGCCCTGGGGGAACTGCGCGAGGTGGACCAGGAGCCGGGGCTGCATTTCAAGTTCCCGCTGATCCAGAACGTCGAGAAGTTCGATGCCCGGATCATGACCCTGAACATCCCGCCGGACCGGTTCCTGACCAGCGAGGCGAAGAACATCATCGTGGATTTCTACGCCAAGTGGCGGATCAACGATGTCGGTCAGTTCTACCGCGCCACCCGCGGTGACGAACGACTGGCCGAGGAGCGCCTGTCGCAGATCCTGCGGGACGGCATGCGTAACGAATTCGCCCGCTACGAGCTGCAGGACGTGGTCGCCGGCGAGCGCCTGACCATCATGGGCGCGGTGCGCCAGGCCGCCCTGGAGACGGCGCTGGAGCTGGGGGTCGATCTGGTGGATGTGCGCATCCGTCGCATGGATCTGCCGGACGAGGTCTCCGAGTCGGTGTTCGATCGGATGCGGGCCGAGCGCGAGCGTGTGGCGCAGGACTTCCGTGCCCGGGGGCAGGAGGAGGCCGAGCGGATTCGTTCGCGTGCCGACCGCGATCGCACGGTGATCCTGGCGAACGCGTACCGTGACTCCGAGGTGATCCGCGGGGAGGGTGATGCCCGGGCTACCGAGATCCTGGGTACCTCCTTCGGCGAAGATGAAGAGTTCTTCCGCTTCTATCGCAGCCTGATCGCCTACCGCAACAGCCTGCAGGGCGAGAACAGCACGTTCGTGCTGGAACCGAACTCGGAGTTCTTCCAGTTCTTCAACGCTCCGGGCGGCGAGCGTCCGTCCCGGACTCCGCAGCTGCCGCAGCCCGCCGAGTGATCGTGCGGCCGGCCCCGCTTCGGGGCCGGTGCGGGCAGGTTCTGCCAATCACAAGCCGGGCCCGCACCGCGGGCCCTTCTTCTGGCCAGCCCGCCTGTGGACGGGTCAGGCCGTGCAGGCAAGGATGACATGACGGAAATCAATCGCTGGCTGCTGCCGGACGGACTGGAAGAGGCGCTGCCGGATTCGGCACGGCGCCTGGAGGGCCTGCGGCGGCGTGTGCTCGACCATTTCGATGTCTGGGGCTACGACCATGTGATGCCGCCGCTGGCGGAATACCTGGAGTCGTTGCTGACCGGTGCCGGCCACGAGCTGGATCTGCAGACGTTCAAGCTGACCGATCAGCTGACCGGTCGTCTGATGGGTGTGCGTGCGGATCTTACGCCGCAGGTCGCGCGCATCGACGCCCACCGCCAGCATGTGGAGGGGGCCAACCGGCTGTGCTATGTCGGCACGACGCTGCGTGCGCGTGCCGACGAATGGTCGGGGTCCCGCAGTCCGCTGCAGGCCGGGGCCGAGCTTTTCGGACACGACGGTCTGGATTCCGATGTCGAGATCATCCGTCTGATGCTGGCCACCCTGGAGGTCTGCGGTGTGCGCCGCCCGAGCATGGATCTGGGGCACGTCGGGATCTTCCGCAGTCTGGCTCGGGCCGCGCGTCTGGAGCCGGAGCAGGAGCGCGCCTTCTTCGATCAGCTGCAGCGCAAGAGCATCCCCGAAATCGAACAGACCCTGGCGCAATGGCGCACGGCGGGCCTCGACCCCGATCTGGCCGACGCCCTGCGTGCCCTGCCGGATCTCAATGGCGGACCCGAGGTCCTGGCGAGCGCGCGCGCCGCGCTGGGCAGGGCGCCCGCAGAGGTGCATGCGGCCCTGGATCACCTTGCGGCGGTGGTGGATGCGCTGCAGGTGCTGGATACCGACGTGGATCTGCACGTGGACGTTGCGGAGCTGCGTGGCTATGCCTATCACACCGGTCTGGTCTTCGCTGCCTTTATCCCCGGGTCGGGACAGGCCATCGCCCGGGGCGGGCGCTACAACGAGATCGGTCGCGTTTTCGGGCGGGCGCGCTCGGCCACCGGTTTCAGTACCGACCTGCGCGAGCTCGTTCGGCACGGCGACGCCGACGGCGATCCGGCGCGGCCGCGTGAATGCGTGCTCGCGCCCGCCGGAACCGATCCGGAGCTCGAGGCCGCGGTGCGCGAGCTGCGCGGGCGCGGCGTGCGGGTGGTCCGCGAGCTGCGCGGCGAGACACCGGTGGCGGATGGGGTCGCGCGCCTGGAGTACCGCAATGAACAATGGACGGTGGTGGAGCACTGATGGGACGTTTCGTAGTCGTACTGGGCAGTCAGTGGGGTGACGAGGGCAAGGGCAAGATCGTCGACCGACTGACCGAGGATGCCGCGGCGGTAGTGCGCTTCCAGGGCGGGCACAACGCCGGGCACACGCTGGTGATTGACGGCGAGAAGACGGTGCTGCACCTGATCCCCTCGGGCATCCTGCGCGAAGGCGTGGAGTGCATGATCGGCAACGGCGTGGTGCTGTCGCCGGAAGCCCTGCTCAAGGAGATGGACGAGCTCGAGGCCCGCGGCGTGCCGGTGACCGATCGCCTGCGGCTGTCGGACTCCTGCCAGCTGATCCTGCCGTACCACGTGGCGCTGGATCATGCGCGCGAGAAGGCGCGCGGCAAGGCGGCCATCGGTACCACGGGCCGCGGCATCGGTCCCGCCTACGAGGACAAGGTCGCGCGGCGCGGACTGCGCCTGGATGACCTGTTCCATCGCGAGCGTCTGGCGGCCAAGCTCGGCGAGGTGATGGATTACCACAACTTTGCCCTGAAACATTATTTCGGGGCTGCGACGGTGGATCATCAGCAGGTGCTGGAGCAGTGCCTCGAGCATGCCGAGCGCCTCAAGCCGATGGTGACCGACGTCGCCGGCCGTCTGCACGAACTGCGTGCGGCGGGCCGCGACGTGATGTTCGAGGGGGCACAGGGTACGCTGCTGGACATCGATCACGGGACCTATCCGTTCGTGACCTCCTCCAGCACGACCGCCGGCGGCGCCTCCACCGGTTCGGGGGTGGGCCCGCGCGATCTGGATTATGTGCTGGGGATCACCAAGGCATACACCACGCGGGTCGGGGCCGGACCCTTTCCCACCGAACTGTTCGACAACATGGGGGAACACCTCGCGCGCCGCGGCAACGAATTCGGTTCCACCACCGGACGTGCGCGCCGCTGCGGGTGGTTCGATGCGGTGGCGCTGCGGCGCGCGGTCGCGGTGAACAGCATCAGTGGTCTGTGCATGACCAAGCTGGACGTGCTCGACGGTCTGGAGACGGTCCAGATCTGCACCGGTTACGACGTTGACGGCCGTCGCGTGGAGATCCCGCCCGCGGGGGCGGAGGCCTACGATTCGTGTACGCCGGTCTACGAGGAGATGCCGGGCTGGCAGGAATCCACTGTCGGGGTGCGGGAGTATGCGCAGCTTCCCGCCAATGCGCGCGCCTACCTGGAGCGCCTGTCCGAGGTGGTGGGTGTTCCGATCGACATGATTTCCACCGGACCGGACCGTGACGAGACGCTGGTGATGCGCGACCCGTTCCGGGGCTGACGGGGGTGGCCGTCCGGTCCGGTTGCGGGCCGGGTGGCGACCGCACATGCAAAGACGCCCCGCAGGCCATTGCCATGCGAGCGATTGCGGACGCGGGATCTGAGGATTGCTTCGGGCACGAAGCGGGAAGCGAATAAAAATGGTGCCGAGGAGAGGACTTGAACCTCCACGGGGTTACCCCCACTAGCACCTGAAGCTAGCGCGTCTACCATTTCCGCCACCTCGGCACTTGAGGTCGGCCCTGTGAGGGGGCCTGCGCTTCAGGAACGCGTAAGGTAATCCGCGCTGGCGGATCTGTCAAACCCTGCGAGCTCCGCAGATGAAAGAAATGCGCCCGCGCCGCATCGGGGCCATAATGGGCACCGGGCCGGCTCCGGCCTGTCATTGCCGCGGGCACCTCGGGTGCGCGGCACAACACCAGAAGAAAGAGTTCACTGAATGCCAGGAAAACGCAGCAAGCCGCAGGTCGACCCCAACCTCGAACGCGAGGCGCAGAAGTACGACAACCCCATCCCCAGCCGCGAGTACATCCTCGACCTGCTGCAGCTCGAGGGGAACCCGCTGTCCTTCGAGGAAATCGCCGGGCGTCTCGGCATCGAGGACGAGGAACGGCTGGAGGCCCTGAGGCGGCGGCTCAAGGCGATGGAGCGTGACGGTCAGGCGCTGTGCAACCGTCGGGGTGCCTACCTCCCGGTCAATCAGGAAGACCTGATCCGCGGGCGCGTGATCGGCCATCCCGACGGCTTTGGTTTCCTGGTGCCGGACGAGCAGGATGACGACCTGTTCCTGTCGCCGAAGCAGATGCGGGGGGTGTTCCACGGGGACCGCGCGGTGGCGCGCGTCATGGGCGTGGACCGGCGCGGGCGTCGTGAGGGCGGCATCGTCGAGGTGCTGGAGCGCAACACCACCCAGGTGGTCGGGCGTCTGCGCATCGAGGACGGCGTGGGCCTGCTGACCCCGGACAACAAGCGCATCACCCACGAGATCCTGGTACCGCCGGACGGTCTGGGCGAGGCGCAGGACGACCAGATCGTGGTCGTGCGCATCCGCGAGATGGCTTCGCGCAAGTCGCGTCTGCGCGGTGACGTGGTGGAGGTCCTGGGCGAGCACATGGCACCGGGGATGGAGATCGACATCGCGATCCGTGCCCAGGGTCTGCCGTTCGAATGGCCGGACGAGGTCACCGAAGCGGCGGACAAGCTGGGCGATTCGGTGCCGGAAAAGGCGAAGAAGGGGCGGCTCGATCTGCGCGACAAGCCGTTCGTGACCATTGACGGCAGCGATGCCCGCGATTTCGACGACGCCCTGTACTGTGAACCGGAGGGCAAGGGCTGGCGGCTGTGGGTCGCGATCGCCGACGTGTCACACTATGTCGAGCCGGACTCGGCGCTGGACCGCGAGGCGGTCAACCGCGCGACCTCGGCGTATTTCCCCGAGCAGGTCATCCCGATGCTGCCGGAGGCGCTGTCCAATGGGCTGTGCTCGCTGAATCCGGACGTCGACCGCCTGAGCATGGTATGCGAGATGGAGATCGGTGCGCGCGGGGCGCTGAAGAGCTACCGTTTTCACGAGGGCGTGATCCGCTCGCACGCCCGCCTGATCTACGACGATGTGGCCGCAATGCTCGCGGGCGATGAGGGCCTGCGCGAGCAGAATGCGCAGGTGCTGCCGCACGTGGAAGAGCTGCACCGGGTGTTCAGGGCGCTGCACGCGGCGCGCAACCGCCGCGGTGCGATCGACTTCGATTCCACCGAGACACAGATCGTGTTCGGCGAGGACCGCAAGATCGAGCGCATCGTGCCGGTGGAGCGTACCGATGCCCACCGCCTGGTCGAGGAATGCATGATCATGGCCAACGTGGCCGCGGCGCGCTTCCTCAAGAAGCACAAGGTTCCGACGCTTTACCGCAACCACGATCAGCCGCCTGCGGAGAAGGTCGAAGAGCTGCGTGAATTCCTCAATGGCGCGGGGCTGTCCCTGGGCGGAGGCGACGAGCCGACGCCGCGGGATTACACCGAGGTCCTCAAGGCGGCGAAGCAGCGTACGGACCAGAAACTGATCCAGACGGTCCTGCTGCGTTCGCTGTCCCAGGCGGTGTACTCGCCCGATCTGGGCGGGCATTTCGGCCTGGCGCTGGATGACTATGCGCATTTCACCTCGCCGATCCGGCGTTATCCGGACCTGCTGGTCCATCGGGGCATTCGCCACGTGCTGCGCCATGGCAGCAACAAGGGTTTCCCCTATACCCATCAGCGCATGGAGGGCCTCGGCGAGCACTGCTCGATGGCCGAACGCCGCGCCGAGGACGCCACCCGCGACGTCGAGGCCTGGCTGAAGGCCGAGTACATGCAGGACAAGGTCGGGGATGTGTTTACCGGCATCGTCTCGGGCGTGACCGGGTTCGGCCTGTTCGTGGAAATCCAGGGGGTGTACATCGAGGGCCTGGTGCATGTCTCCAGCCTCGACAACGACTTCTACCACTTCGATCCCAAGCGCCACACCCTCACGGGCGAGCGCGCCGGCCGCGTGTTCCGCATCGGTGACGAGCTCCAGGTCCAGCTGGTGCGGGTGAGTCTGGATGACCGCAAGATCGATCTGGCCCTGGCCGGTGAGTCGAAGCCCGCGGAGAAGGCTGCACCGGCCGGTCGCCCCGCCGGTCGCAAGGGCCCGGGCGGCGGTCCCGGTGCCGGCGGGAAGAAGCGTGGCAGCGCCCGCGACAACGCCCGACGCAAGCGCCGCAGCAGAGGAGGCGATGCCCAGGCGCACGGGGGGCCGGCTGCCGGCCCGGATGCGGGCCCGACGCCCGACGATTCGGCCTCGGCCGCCAGCGACGGCGAACGTACAGCGGCGGAGCCGGCCCCCGAACCGGCGCCGGAGCCCGCCGGTGACGACGCACCGAAGAAGAAGGGCCGGCGGCGCGGGCGTCGGCGCAGCAAGCCTTCCGCAGAGGAGGGTGATGTCGCCGCGCAGGGTGCCGGCGGGGGTGCTTCCCACGAGGACTCCGCAGATGCCCCTGAGCCCGGCAACGAGCGGCTTCCGGAGGCCGAGGCCGTTCCGGACAAGGATGGCAACACCATCCCTGACGAGGATGCCACCGGCCAGGGCGGCTCCGCAGACGGCGAAACGGGGGGCAGGCCGGGGCGACGCCGGAGCCGTCGCCGTCGCCCGGCGTCCTCCTGAGTGATCCACGGATGCCTGGCGTTAGCGGCGCCGTTGCGGGCGCCCTATCCGTACCGCGACCGAAAGTGCGGAGACATGCGGGATGAGCCGTAGCGGCGGAAAGGGGCGCTCCCGGGGCGAGGCCTTCGGCGGGATCCATGCGGTGGCGTCGCTGCTCGAGCGTGCTCCGGAGCGGATCAAGAGCCTGCAGCTCGCGCGCGGCGAGGTGGATGCGTCCCTGCAGCGCATCCTGGAGCGCGCCGGTGCCCTGGGGGTGGCGGTGGAGCGGGTGGCCCGCGAGCGCCTGGACCAGCAGCACCCCGGATTTCAGCACCAGGGCGTGATCGTGCACTGTGCGCCGCGCCCGGTGGTGGACGAACGCGAGCTGCGCGAACGCGTGGAGCGGGGCCTGGACCTGGTGCTGGTGCTGGATGGCGTCACCGATCCGCACAACCTCGGTGCCTGTCTGCGCACGGCCGACGCCGCAGGCGCCGGGGCCCTGGTCGTCCCGCGCCACCACAGTGCTCCATTGACCCCGGCGGCGATCAAGGTCGCCTCCGGCGCGGCGGAGACCGTGCCGGTGGTAAGCGTGGGCAACCTCGCCCGCACCCTTGCCGCGCTGAAAGAGGCCGGCATGTGGGCCACGGGGCTGGACGGCGAGGCGCAGGAGGTCCTGTATGACGTCGATCTGCGCCCGCCCGCCGCGATCGTCATGGGCGCCGAGGGCGAGGGCCTGCGACGCCTGACCCGCGAGGCCTGCGATCATCTGGCGCACATTCCCATGGCCGGCACCGTGGAGAGCCTGAACGTGTCGGTTGCCTCCGGCGTGTCGCTGTTCGAGGTCCGGCGCCAGCGCCGTGTTGTGACCGCGGGCAACATCGGTTAACGTATTGCGCCTTTCCGCCCGTGGTTCGGGCGGTTCCTTGCCTCACCGGCGTACCCGGGAGGCTGTTACCCGCAAGGAGTTGGATATGCGTCACTATGAAATCGTGTTTCTGGTCCATCCCGACCAGAGCGAGCAGGTCCCGGCGATGATCGAGCGCTACAAGGGTCTGGTGGAAGGCCACAGCGGCACGGTCCACCGTCTCGAGGACTGGGGCCGCCGGCAGCTCGCCTACCCCATCCAGAAGCTGGTCAAGGCCCACTACGTGCTGATGAACATCGAGGCCGACGAGGCCGCGATGGAAGAGCTCGACAGCGCCTTCCGCTTCAACGATGCGGTGCTGCGTCACCTGTCCATCCGCATGGATCGTGCGATCACCGAAGCGTCCCCGCTGGCCAAGGGCCGCGAGGAAGAAGAAGGCAAGGGCAGCCGCCGCCGCGAGGACGCCTCCGCGGACGAGTCGGCCGAAGCCCCCGCCGACGAGTGATCCCGAACCCCACCCCCGTTTACTGAAGGAGATCGGACATGGCCCGTTTCCCGCGTCGTCGCAAGTTCTGCCGGTTCACCGCCGAAGGTATCGAGTACATCGATTACAAGGACCTGAACCTGCTGAAGAATTACATCACCGAGACCGGCAAGATCGTGCCCAGCCGCGTCACCGGCACCAGCGCCAAGTACCAGCGTCAGCTGTCCACGGCGGTCAAGCGCGCGCGTTTTCTCGCGCTGCTTCCGTACAGCGATACGCATTGATCGGCGCCTGAACGCTGCCTGATCGCCGCCCGCCGGGCGGAGTGCAACGGTCATGCAGATCCTCGCCGAATTCGCGATGAAGAGCCGGGGCCGCGCCGTGGGTGCGGTCGCCGGCTTTGGTATTGCCGGGCTGTTCCTGCCGCCGGTGTCCATCGTCAGCAGTGCCCTGGTGGCCCTGGTCGGATTGCGCCTGGGGCTGACTCAGGCCCTGATCGTCCTCGCGATCGCCTCCGCCTTGCTGGGCGCGGCCCTGTGGGGTGCGAGCCCCGGAACACCGGGACCGACGGTGCTGCTGGCCGGTGCCATCCAGTGGCTGCCGGTGGCGCTGCTGGCGGAACTGTTGCGGCGCACGGTGTCCTGGCGCATCACCCTCAAGGCCGGGGCGCTGGTCGCCGGTGCCGGAGTGTTGCTGATGCACGCCCTGGTGCCGGATGCCGAGGCCTTCTGGGTGCGGGCAGGCATGGAGTTGCTGGCGCCGCTGGTGGAGACCGGCGAGGCGGCAGCGCGCGAAGAGCTCGAGGCGGTGCTGGCCGACCTCGCGCCCTACCTGGCCGGGCTGCTGGCGGGCATCGTGCTGTTGAGCGTGACCCTGGCGATGCTGATCGCCCGCTACTGGCAGGCGGCGCTGTACAACCCCGGGGCCTTCGGCGCGGAATTCCGCGCCCTGCAGCTGGGGCCGGGCATCAGCGCCGCCGCGGTCGTGCTGCTCGCGGTGGGGCAGCTGGTGCCGTCGCCGCTGGCGATGGAGCTGGCGTTCATCCTGGGGGTGCTGTTCTTCCTCCAGGGGATCGCCCTGATGCATGCGCTGACGCATGGCCAGGGCATGAGCGTGTTCTGGCTGGTGGGCATGTACGTTTTGATGGCCCTGGCGCTGCCGCAGATGTTCCTGCTGCTGGCCACCATCGGGGTCATCGATGCGTGGGCGGATATCCGCCGACGCATGGGGATCGGTCGCGAGCGCGATGCCGGCGACGATCCCCCGGAATCCTGAGCGTGTGACGCACGCGGTTCGGCCGGTGCGGCACACGGTGTAGAATACGGCCCGACCTCGGGTCGCTGGTTCAATCGTTGACGGGAAGACCAAGATGGAAGTCATTCTGCTGGAAAAGATCGACAACCTGGGCGGGCTGGGCGATCGCGTCCGCGTGCGCCCCGGTTTCGCGCGCAACTACCTCCTGCCGCAGGGCAAGGCGGCCTTCGCCACCCCGGAGAACATCGCCGAATTCGAGGCGCGCCGTGCCGAGCTGGAAAAGGCCGCGGCCGAGGCCGTGGCGGCCGCCGAAGCCCGTCGCGAAAAGCTCGACGGCATGGATCTGGAGATCCGGGCCAAGGTCGGCGCCGAAGGCAAGCTGTTTGGCTCGGTGAGCCCGGCCGACATCGCCGACGCGCTGACCGCGAAGGGTGTGGAAGTGGAGAAAAAGGAAGTGCGCATGCCCGAGGGGCCGCTGCGGGCGACCGGCGAGTTCGAGGTGGGCGTACACCTGTACTCGGGTGTCGACGCGGAAATCCGCGTCATCGTCACCCCCGAGGAGTGAGGCTCCCGATGGCGGACGGGCGGACCGCCGGGCGGGCCGCTGCCGCCGCGGGCCCGCATGACGGCGGCGGGGGCACGGCATGGCGATGACCGACATGCCGCGCGTCCCGCCGCATTCCGAGGAGGCGGAGCAGTCCGTACTCGGCGGTCTGATGCTCGACAACGGGGCATGGGACCGGGTCGCCGACCGCATAACGGCGGACGACTTTTATCGCCACGACCACCGCGTGCTGTTCCGGGCGATCGGACAGCTGGCGGAGCGCAATGCTCCGTTCGACGTGGTTACGGTTTCCGAACAGCTGGAACGCACTGCCGAACTGGAAGCCGCCGGCGGCATGGCCTATCTTGGCCAGCTCGCCAGTGACACCCCTTCGGCCGCGAACATCGTGGCCTATGCGGACATCGTCCGCGAACGCTCCATTCTGCGCTCGCTGATCACGGTCGGCACCGAGATCGCCGATTCGGCATTCGTGCCCGAGGGGCGCGATTCCAAGCAGCTGCTGGACGAGGCGGAACAGAAGGTGTTCCGCATTGCCGAGCTGGGCGCGCGCGGGGCCCAGGGCTTTCGCGGGATGAAGCCCCTGCTGGCGTCCGCGGTCGAGCAGATCGAGTTCCTCTACGAGAGCACCAGCCCGATCACCGGCATCGCGACCGGTTATCAGGACCTGGACGAGCTCACCTCGGGGCTCAATCCTTCCGATCTGGTGATCGTTGCGGGACGTCCGTCGATGGGCAAGACCAGTTTCGCGATGAACATCGCCGAATATGTGGCGATGAAGAATCAGGAACCGGTGGCGATCTTCTCCATGGAGATGCCGGGCGAGCAGATCGCGATGCGCCTGCTGTCCTCCATGGGCCGGATCAACCAGCAGAAGCTGCGCTCCGGGCGCCTGGACGACGGCGACTGGCCGCGCCTGACCAGCGCCGTGCAGATGCTCTCCGGGGCGCCGCTGTTCGTCGACGACACCCCGGCCCTGACGCCCACCGAGCTGCGCGCCCGTGCGCGGCGCCTGATGCGCGAGCACAAGGGCCTCAAGCTCATCGTGGTCGACTACCTCCAGCTGATGCAGTACCCGGGCTCCGGGGATAACCGCGCCCACGAGATCTCCGAGATCTCGCGCTCGCTCAAGGCCCTGGCCAAGGAGCTGGAGGTCCCGGTGATCGCCCTGTCACAGCTCAACCGTTCGCTGGAACAGCGCCCGAACAAGCGCCCGGTGATGTCCGATTTGCGTGAATGCGTGACCGGAGATACCCGGGTCGCACTGGCGGATGGCCGCCATGTTCCGGTTCGGGACCTGGTGGGTGCGACGCCGGGCGTGGTGTCGATGGGTTCCGGCGGCCGGATGGAACCGGCCGATACCGACCTGGTCTGGTCAGTCGGGACCCGACCCGTCGTGCGGGTGCGTCTGGCCAGTGGTCGCAGTATTCGCTGCACCCCGGACCATCGTCTGCGGGCACTGTATGACTGGAAGCAGGTTCGGGAACTTGCCCCGGGCGACCGTCTGGCGGTGGCACGGCGGATCCCCGAGCCGGTGGACGCCCGGTCCTGGCCGGGACACGAGCTGATTCTACTGGCCCATCTTCTGGGGGATGGAAGTTACGTCAAGGGACAGCCCCTGCGTTACACCACGGCGAGCGAATACAACAGTGAAACCGTGGCTGCCGCGGCGCGCGCAATGGGCTCGGATGTCACGCGATACCCGGGTCGCGGAAAGTGGCACCAACTGGTGATTCGCGGCAACGGCAATCGCTGGCACCCGGCAGGGGTGGGCGCATGGCTGAAGGGGCTCGGCGTCTTCGGCCAGCGTTCCCGCGAGAAACACATCCCCGAAGGGATCTACCGGCAACCCCGGGAACCGCTGGCGCTGTTCCTGCGCCATCTGTGGGCGACCGACGGGAGCATCACGACCGCCAGCAGCGGACGCCATCGCATCTATTTCTCCACCGCCAGCGAACGTCTGGCACAGGATGTTGCGGCGCTGCTGCTGCGATTCGGTATCGTGGCCCGGATACGCCATGTGGTGGCCGCGAACAGTGAGGGATGGTTTACGGTAGACATCTCGGGGGGCGAGCAACAGCAGACGTTCCTGCGCGAGATCGGCGCCGTGGGCGAGCAGGAAGGGATTGCCCGCCGGATGCTCAACTCCCTGGAGCGTTCCGGCGGCGGGACCAACACGGACACGCTGCCGCAGGAAGTCTTCGACCATGTTCGCGACCGGATGCGGCAACAGGGGGTCAGCCATCGCCACATGGCGGCCTCCCGGGGTACTGCGTACGGTGGCAACGCCCATTTCGGCTTTGCTCCGTCGCGCCAGACCCTGTCGAGCTATGCCGAGATCCTCGACGATGCCTGGCTGGTCGAACTGGCCTCCGATGATCTGTTCTGGGACCGGGTGGTGTCCGTCGAGGAGGAGGGCGAGGAAGAGGTCTTCGACCTGACCGTTCCGGGCAATGCCTGCTGGCTGGCGGACGGCATCGTTAGCCACAACTCGGGGGCGATCGAGCAGGATGCAGACATCATCGCGTTTGTTTATCGCGACGAGGTCTATAACGAAGAATCGCCGGACAAGGGGACCGCCGAGATCATCATCGGCAAGCAGCGTAACGGGCCGATCGGCACCGTGCGGCTGACCTTCCGTGGCCAGTTCACCCGCTTCGAGAACTACGCCCCGGACGTGTACGGGGACGTCGGCCCCGAGGCCTGAGCGCGGCATGCAGCGAGCGGCCAGCATTCGGCTCGATCCCGACGCCTTGCGCCACAATCTCGCCGTGGCCCGCGGGCTCGCCCCGGGGGTCGCGATGTGGCCGGTGATCAAGGCGGAGGGCTATGGCCATGGTCTCGAGTGGGCGGCGCAGTCACTGGGCGAAGTGGCCGACGGGCTGGCCGTGTCCGCGGTGGAGGAGGCCGAGGTCCTGCGGCGGAGCGGATTCGATGGCCCGCTGCTGGTGCTGCAGGGCGGGCGGGACGCCGCCGGCTTTCGCCGTTGTGCGGAGCTCGCGCTGCAGCCGGCGGTGCATGCTCCGGCGCAGCTGGAAGCGCTGGACGCCGCCAGCGTGGTCCTGCCCGAGGTCTGGATCAAGCTCAACACCGGGATGAATCGACTGGGATTCGCCCCGGCCCAAGCCGATGCCGTGGAACGTGCCCTGCGGGCGGCCGGTCACGGCGGGCGCGGCCTGCACTGGATGACCCACATGGCCTGTGCCGACGACCCGGCGGATGACCACAACGCCGCGCAACTGTCGGCCTTCGCCACGGCCGTGGCGGGGCGCGACGGGGCGCGTTCGGTGGCCAACTCGGCGTCGCTGTTCGCCGGCTGGGCGCGCGGGGCCGGTCATGAGGCGGACGAGGTCTTCCGCGCCCGCCCGGGCATCATGCTCTACGGCTGTCACCCGGCCTCGGTTCCGACGGAAGCGCCGCCTGAGGGTCCGGATGCCGACCTGCGCCCGGTGATGACCGTGCAGGCCCCGATTATCGGGATCCAGCATCCGGCGCCCGGTGACGGGGTGGGCTACGGCGCCACCTGGATCGCGCATGGCGGGGAGCGCATCGGCATCGTGGCCATGGGCTATGCGGACGGTTACCCGCGCCACGCCCCCACCGGCACGCCGGTGCGGGTACGCGGTCAGCTCTGTCCGCTGGTCGGGCGGGTTTCGATGGACATGCTCGCGGTGGATCTCTCCGGCGTGCCCGAGGCCGGGGTGGGCGATCTCGCGACACTGTGGGGCGAGGGCCTGCCGGTGGAGCGCGTGGCGCGTGCCGCCGGCACCATTGGCTACGAGCTGCTCACGCGGGTGGCCGGGCGTCTGCGCCCGGCGTAGCGAGTGCCGGCGGGCATCCGTAAACTGGCCCGTTCACGCGAGCCAGGAAGCCCCGATGCACGAAGAATTCGATCCCGCCGACTACGACCCCGATACCGTCGCCATCCGCCATGGCTACCGTCGGACCCCGGAGCAGGAACACTCCGAGGCGATCTTCCCGACCTCCAGCTTTGTATTCGGCAGCGCGGCGGAGGCCGCCGCCCGGTTCTCGGGCGAGGTCCCCGGCAACATCTATTCGCGTTTCACCAACCCCACGGTGAGGACCTTCCAGGAGCGGCTCGCGGCGCTGGAAGGCGGAGAGGCCTGTGTGGCCACCGCCTCCGGGATGTCGGCGATCCTGGCGACCATGATGGGGCTGCTGAAGGCCGGCGATCACGTGGTCTGCTCGCGCTCGGTGTTCGGCACCACCACGGTGCTGTTCAACAACTACCTCGCCCGCTTCGGCGTCGAGGTGACCTACGTCGAGCTGTCGATCCTCGAGGCCTGGGAGGCCGCCACCCAGCCGAATACCCGGCTGTATTTCTGCGAGACGCCCTCCAACCCGCTGGGCGAGGTGGTGGACATTGCCGCGCTGGCGGAAATCGCGCACCGGCACGACGCGCTTCTCGCGGTGGACAACTGCTTCTGTACGCCGATCCTGCAGCGTCCACTGGATCTGGGGGCCGACCTCATCATTCACTCGGCGACCAAGTTCCTCGACGGCCAGGGCCGCTGCCTGGGCGGCGCGGTGGTGGGCGACGCCGAGCGCGTCGGCAAGTACGTCTACGGCTTCCTGCGCACTGCCGGCCCGACCCTGTCGCCGTTCAACGCCTGGGTGTTCCTGAAGGGGCTGGAGACCCTGGCCCTGCGCATGCGTGCCCACAGCGACAATGCCCTGGCCCTGGCGCAGTGGCTGCAGGCCCACCCGAAGGTCACGGCGGTGCATTACCCGGGGCTCGAATCCCACCCGCAGCATGCGATCGCGAAGCGCCAGCAAAGCGGCTTCGGCGGCGTGCTGAGCTTCGAGGTCGCCGGCGGGCGCGAGGCCGCCTGGTCGGTGATCGACGCCACGAGGTTCCTGTCGATCACCGCGAACCTGGGCGATGCCAAGACCACCATCACCCATCCGGCCACCACTACTCACGGTCGCGTGGACCCGGACAAGCGCGAGGCCCAGGGCATCACCGAGGCCCTGGTGCGGGTCGCGGTGGGGCTGGAGTCGGTCGCCGACATCCAGCGCGACCTGGCCCGCGGGCTCGACGCCCTCTGACCCCATTCATCTCGCCCCGGGGTATGGCGGCGAGCCCGATTCTGGCTCTGGCTGCTGGTTGTCGCCGTGGGGTAGCCGGTATGGCGGGTGGTCAGCCGGTTGGCAACTCGCCCGCCGGGGGACTACAACACGGGGAGGAGCGCGGCCGGGGCATCCGGTTCGATAAACGTGGTGCAGTGACCGCTCAGGAGCGACCCGATGGTGCAGGAGTCCCCGCAGTGGCGTGAGGCAGTGGTCATCGTCCCCGGTATGGGGTCGGACCACTGCGCGGGGATTGTGCGCACGGCGCTGGAGAAGACCCCGGGCGTGGCCTCGGTGGGGACCAATATCGCCCGCCACCGGGTGACGGTGGGGTACGACCCCGAGACGGTGGACCCGCAGGGGCTGCGGGCCGCCGTGGAGGGGGCTGGCTACGATGTTGCTCAGGTCGAGGGCGCGGCGGGCGGTGCCGGTGCAGTGCGTCTTGTGGTACCCGGCATGGGGTCGGATCACTGCGCGGGGATCGTGCGCGGTGCGATCGAGAAGCTGGAGGGTATCCAGGCGGTGCGCACCAACATCGGCGATCACCGTGTGACCGTGGAAACCGGTCCCGGCGGCCCCGACGCCGAGGCCCTGCGCGCCGCGGTCGAGGGGGCCGGCTATGACGTGGCGGCGGTGGAGACCGAGGAAGCCGGCAGCGAGGCGGACGACGCCGAGATTGATGCGGCCTATCTGAAGCAGGCCTGGCGCCGGCTGTGGATCGCCATGATCCCGACCATCGCGATCATGGCGCTGATGATGCCGCACATGTTCTGGCAGGAGATCCCCGGCTACCTGCTGATCGTCGCCGTGCTGGCCTTCCCGGTGGTGTTCATGGCTGGGGGTGCGGCCACCCACCGATCGTCCTGGCGCGCGCTGAAAAGCGGGAGCCTGAACATGGACGTGCTGATCTCCATGGGCTCGCTGCCGCCCTATCTGCTGGGACTGATCGGCTTCGTCTATCCGATGACCTCGTTCATCGAGATGGCGGCGACCATCATGTCCTTCCATATGCTTGGGCGTTACCTCGAGCACCGCGCCCGCGGCGAGGCCTCCTCCGCGATCCGCAAGCTGCTGGATCTGGGCGCGAAGACGGCCCGGGTCGAACGCGACGGCGAGGAGGTCGAGGTGCCGGTGAAATCGCTGCAGGTGGGCGAGGTGATGATCGTGCGCCCGGGCGAGAAGATCCCCACCGATGGCGAAGTGGTCGCCGGCGAGAGCACGGTGGACGAATCCATCGCCACCGGCGAGTCGGTGCCGGTGGACAAGGCCGAGGGCGATACCGTGCTCGGCGCGACCCTGAACCAGCAGGGGCGGCTGAAGGTGCGCGCGACCCGCGTGGGGGCCGACACCTTCCTGTCGCAGGTGATCCGTCTGGTGAACGAGGCCCAGGGCTCGCGGGTGCCGGTGCAGGAGCTGGCGGACCGCATCACCGCGCGTTTCGTGCCGGCGGTGCTGGTGATCGCGCTGGCCGCGTTTGCGGCCTGGCTGGCGTTCTCCGGGGCGCTGCAGCCGATCCTGATCTGGGGCGAGGGCTTCCTGCCCTGGGTGGACTCGGAGCGCTCGCCCATCGTGCTGGCGCTGTTGGCGGCGATTGCCGTGCTGGTGATCGCCTGCCCCTGCGCGCTGGGGCTGGCCACGCCCACGGCGCTGATGGTCGGCTCCGGCATGGGGGCCGAGCGCGGGGTGCTGATCCGTTCGGGCTCCGCGATCCAGACGCTGAAAGACATCCGCGTGATCGTGCTCGACAAGACCGGGACCCTCACCCGCGGGCAGGCGGCACTGACCGACGTGATCGCGGCCGAGGGCTTCGATGACGCTCGTGTGCTGCAAGCGGCCGCGGCCGTGGAGGCCGGCTCCGCGCACCCGCTGGCCGAGGCCATCGTGCGGGGCGCCCGCGATCGGGGCCTGGCGGTTGCCGAGGTCGACCGGTTCCAGTCGCACACCGCGCGCGGGGTGGAGGCCCATCTCGACGGCGAACGCATCCTGGTCGGGAGCCAGCGGCTGCTGGAGGAGCAGGGTGTGGATCCGTCCGGCCTGCTGGAATCGCTGCGGCGGCTCGAGGATGCCGGCAAGACGGCGATGCTGGTGGCCATTGGTGATCAGCCGGCCGGCATCGTCGCGGTCGCCGACACCCTCAAGGCGGAGTCGCGGGCTGCCATCGAACAGCTGCATGCCCTCGGCATCCGCTGCGTGATGGTCACCGGCGACAACCAGCGCACCGCCAACGCGGTGGCCGCGCAGGTCGGGATCGACGAGGTCCGCGCCGGCGTGCTGCCGGAGGGCAAGGTCGAGGCGATCCGCGAACTGCAGGCGGAGTACGGCGACCACGTGGCGATGGTGGGCGACGGCATCAACGATGCCCCGGCCCTGCAGCAGGCCAATGTCGGCATCGCGATCGGGGCCGGGGCGGACGTGGCCATCGAGGCCGCCGACGTGACCCTGGTGCGCGGCGAGCTGACCAAGGTGGTCGAGGCCGTCCGGCTTTCGCGCCTGACCTTCCGCAAGATCGTGCAGAACCTTTTCTGGGCCTGGGGCTACAACACCGCCGCGATCCCGATCGCCGCCATCGGTCTGCTGCACCCGATGATCGGGGTGATCGCGATGACCGCCAGCTCGCTCTCGGTCATCGGCAACTCCATCCTGCTGCGTCGCAGCATGCCGACCGACGAGCGCTGAACGAGTATCCTTGGCCGCCATGAGTCAGCCGATCAACAATCCCGGGGGTCCCGATCTCTACCGTGTGGCCGAAACGGCGCTGCGCGAGAGCGATCCCGAGGCCAAGTGCGAGCGCGTGCTGGCGCTGATGGACGCCTGGTGGGCCGATGAGCTGAAGGCGCTCGCCAGTCCCGGGCCGGAACGGTTGGAGGTGCCCGGGCGTCCGGAACGGCCGGTGCTGGTGCACCCGAAGGATCTGCCGCGGCGCGGATTGCACACGACGGCCGGGCGGGTGGCGCTGGTGCATGCGGTCGCGCATATCGAGTTCAACGCGATCAACCTGGCCCTGGATGCCGTCTATCGCTTTCGCGACATGCCGGCGCCGTTCGTCAGCGACTGGCTGCAGGTCGCGGCCGAGGAGGCGCGCCATTTCCGGTTGCTGCGTGCGCGGCTCAACGAGCTGGGGGCGGACTACGGTGATCTGCCGGCCCACAACGGGCTGTGGGAAGCGGCGCTGGCGACCGACCACGACGTGATGATCCGCATGGCCCTGGTGCCGCGGGTGCTGGAGGCGCGCGGGCTGGACGTGACCCCGGGCATGATCGAGCGTCTGACGGCGGCGGGCGATCACGCCACCGTGGCGCTGCTGGAGATCATACAGCGAGAGGAGGTTGCCCACGTGGCGATCGGCACGCGCTGGTTCCGCGAGCTGGCCCACGCACGCGGGCTCGATCCCGAGCCGCTGTTCCTCGAGCTGCTGGCCGAACACATGCCGGGGCGGGTCCGCCCGCCGTTCGCGCACGAGGCCCGCCTGGCGGCGGGGTTCACCGAGTCGGAGATGGGGGCGCTGGAGGAGCAGGGTCGGCGCTGAAGCAGCCCCGGGGTAACCCCGCGACAGTCTCAGGCGTGGAGCAGGTGTGCGGGGTAGGGCGTTTCGTCCAGCTGGCGCAGGACCGGGCCTTCCGGGCCGAGCTCCAGGAAGCCGGGGTGCTCGTCCCAGGCCGGCAGCACGCAGCGCTGACGCGGCTGGCCGGCGACCTCCAGATCGTGGATCGCGGGGCGGTGGGTGTGTCCGTGGATCAGCAGCGGCACGTCGCCGTCGCGAAAGGTCGCGGCCACGGCCTCGCCATTCACGTCGGTGATTGCGGCGGCCTTCATCTGCCCGTTGTGTCGGCTGGCCTCGCGCATGGTCTCGGCGCGTGTAATGCGCTGTTCCAGTGGCTGGGCGAGGAAATCCCGTTGCCAGGCCTCGCTGCGCACCATCTGGCGAAAGGCCATGTGTTCGCTGTCGTCGGTGCACAGGGAGTCGCCGTGCATCAGCAGGGCCGGGCCGCAGGGCAGCGTGGCGTGCAGCGGCTCGGGGGCGAGGGTCATGCCGGCGCGGGCCGCGTAGTCCGGGCCCACGAGGAAGTCGCGGTTGCCATGGATGAACAGGACCGGCGCCTCCAGCGCGGAGAGCGCCGCCGCCAGTTGCTCTGCCGCCGGATGCGGGGCGTCGTCGCCGACCCAGTACTCGAACAGATCGCCCAGGATGTACAGGGCCGAGGCGGCCCGCGCCGGGCCGTCGAGGAACGCCAGCGCGGCGTTCAGCGTCGGCCCGGGTTCGCGCTCCAGGTGCAGGTCGGAGATGACCAGGGCGGGCGCGGTCTCGCTCACGGGATCAGTCGGCGCGGCGGGCGCTTTCCAGGACCACGGGTTCCTGCGGCACGTCCTGATGCATGCCGGAACGGCCGGTGGGCACGCCCTCGATGGTGCGCACGACATCCATGCCCTCGACCACTTCGCCGAACACCGTGTACCCCCAGCCCTGCGGGTTGGGTGCGGTGTGGTTGAGGAAGTCGTTGTCGTTGACGTTGACGAAGAACTGCGCGGTGGCCGAATGCGGGTCCTGGGTGCGGGCCATGGAGACCGCGCCGACCTTGTTCTTCAGGCCGTTGTCCGCCTCGTTGCGGATCGGGTCGCGCGTGGGCTTCTGGCGCATGTCCTTGTCCATGCCGCCGCCCTGGACCATGAAGCCGGGGATCACGCGGTGGAACAGCGTGCCGTCGTAGAAGCCGTCGTCGACGTACTGCAGGAAGTTGGCGACGGTCTCCGGCGCCGCTTCGGCGTCGAGTTGCAGGACGATGCGGCCGTGCGTGGTTTCAAGCGCGACCTTGGGGCTGGATTCGGCCATGAGGGCTCCCGGAAAGCTGAGGACGAGGATCAGGAGGGCCGCGGCGATGCCGGCCGGCGGAACAGGACGGGGCATGACGACACTCCGGAATCAGGAGCCGGCATGGTAACCGGGGACCCCCGCCGGTTCCAGTCGGCCCGCGTCCCGCGTCCCGCGTCCCGCGTCCCGCTGCCCGCCTCCCGTCATCGCGAGTCCCGAAGCTCTCTCCCCCTCGTCATCGCGAGTCGCAAAGCCCTCGCCCTCGTCATCGCGAGTCGCGCAGCGACGTGGCGATCTCCATCCGCAGCCACCTGATCCTGCGCGCAAGCCAGCCCCGGCCGATTGCCGCGTCGCCTTCGGCTCCTCGCAATGACGGGGGGAGAGCTGCGGTTCCTCGCTGATGACGAGGGCGAGGGCTTTGCGACTCGCGATGACCGGGGCACGAATGGCCTGGCGCGAGCGCCCCTCGAGACGGGTGGTGCTGGTCGCACCGGGGTGGCTCGGCTACCATGCGCGCCATGACGACAACCGTGACCCGCACCCGTTTTGCGCCCAGTCCCACCGGGCTGCTGCACCTTGGCAATCTGCGCACCGCGCTGTTCAGCGCCCTGCTGGCGCGGGCGCGCGGCGGGCATTTCCTGCTGCGTATCGAGGACACCGATGCGGAACGCTCGCGTGCGGAGTTCGTCGAGGCGCTGCAGCAGGATCTGCAGTGGCTGGGGCTGAACTGGGACGAAGGATACGGCGCGGCCGCCGGCGACGCCGGCCCCTATGCCCAGTCACAGCGTACGGGACTCTACCAGGCCTACTACGACCGGCTGATCGAGGCCGGCCTGGCGTATCCCTGTTTCTGCACGCCGGAAGAACTGGAGCGCGGGCGCAAGCGCATGCGTGCCCAGGGCAAGCCGCCGCGTTATCCCGGCACCTGTGCCGGACTGGACCCGGAGGAGGCGCGACGCCGCGAGGCCGAAGGGCAGCGTCCGACCCTGCGTTTCCGCGTGCCGCTGGGGCGCACGGTGCGCTTCGAGGACGGAGTGCGCGGCGCGGTGAAGTTCCGCACCGACGAGATCGGCGACTTCGTGATCCGGCGCTCGGACGGTACGCCGGCGTTCTTCTTCTCCAACGCGGTGGACGATGCCCTGATGGGGGTAACCGACGTGGTGCGCGGCGAGGATCACATCGCCAACACCCCGCGCCAGCTGCTGTTGCTGGAGGCGCTGGAACTGCCGGCGCCCGGCTATCACCACCTGCCGCTGGTCAACGGCGACGACGGGGCTCCGCTGTCCAAGCGCAACGGTTCGGCCAGCATCCGCGAACTGCGCGAGGCCGGGGTGCTGCCGCTGGCGATCCTCAACCACCTCGCGCGGCTGGGTCATCGTTACGAGGAGGAGGGCCTGCTGTCGCTGGAGGGGCTGGCGCAGGGGTTTGACCCGGGGCGCATCGGCCATTCCGCCGCGCGCCACGACCCGCGCCAGCTGGAACACTGGCAGGCCGAGGCCCTGCGCGCGCTGTCGGACACGGATCTGCAGGCGCATCTCGCGGGGCTGGGCGTGCTGGACCCGCTGCCGGAAGCGACGCGTGCGGCCTGGATCGCGCTGGCGCGCGACAACATCGCATCGGTGGAAGATGCGCGGTGCTGGGTAGCGGCCTTTGCGGAGGATCCGGCGCCGCTGAGCGACGCGGCCCGCGACGAGATCGCGGGCGCCGGGCCGGCCCTGTTCGAGGCCGCCCTGGAGGCGCTGGATACCAGTACGGACTTCCCCGAGGTGGCGAAGGCGGCAGGGGCGGCCACGGGTCGCAAGGGGCGCGGCCTGTTCATGCCGCTGCGCGCGGCGCTGTCCGGGCAGACCTTCGGGCCGGAGCTGCCGCGCATCCGCGAATATCTGGGCCCGGAGCGCACCCGGGTCCGGCTGCAGGCCGCGCGCGACGTGGCGGCCGCGGCCGCCGACTGATCCGCCGGGTCGGCGGGGTGGCCGTTCAGGCCGCCTCGTGGGTGCCGAACGCGCGCGCCCGCAGGGTGTTGTCCAGCAGCATGGCGACCGTCATCGGGCCCACGCCGCCGGGGACCGGGGTGATCCAGTCCGCGCGCTCCGCCGCGCCGTCGAATTCCACGTCGCCGCACAGGGTGCCGTCATCGCGCCGGTTGATGCCGATGTCGATGACCGTGGCCCCCGGTTTGACCCAGTCGGCCTTGACCAGCCCGGGCTTGCCAACCGCCGCCACCAGGATGTCGGACTGGCGGGCGATGGCCGCGGTATCCGGGGTGAACCGGTGACAGATGGTCGGCGTGGCGCCGGCCAGCAGCAGTTCCAGCGCCATTGGCCGGCCAACGATGTTGGAGGCGCCGATGATGCAGGCCGTGCGCCCCTTGAACGGCTCCTCGATATGCCGCAGCAGCTGGATGACGCCCCAGGGCGTGCAGGGCCGCAGGCGCGGGATGCGCGCCACCAGCCGCCCGACGTTGTAGGGGTGGAAGCCGTCCACGTCCTTGGCCGGGGAGATGCGCTCGATGATGGTCTCCGGGTCGATGTGCTCCGGCAGCGGCAGCTGGACCAGGATCCCGTCGATGGTGCGGTCGGCGTTGAGCTGGTCGATCAGCGCCAGCAGATCGGTCTGCGGCGTGCCCGACGGCAGGTCGTAGGAGTGCGAGACCACGCCGACCTGTTCACAGGCCTTGCGCTTGTTGCGCACGTACACCTGCGAAGCCGGATCGGCCCCCACCAGGACCACAGCGAGACCCGGCGGGCGCAGATCGCGCGAGGTCATGGATTCGATCTCGGTGGCGATGCGGGCGCGGTGGGTCTGCGCGATGGCGCGTCCGTCGATGGTCTGGGCTGTCATTCGGTCTCGTCCGGCAGGAGGGCTGAACGCGATGATCCCATGGCACAGCCGGGTCCTCAAGGAAGGTCGGACACGATCCCCGGGGGCTGCGACGCGGGCCATGGCTTGACCCGGGGGCCTCCCGGCGCTACGATTTTGCACTCGCTGTGCAGGACCCATTGCGGGAACGGCTCGACGGGGTATAGCGCAGTCTGGTAGCGCGCCTGCTTTGGGAGCAGGATGTCGGGGGTTCAAATCCCTCTACCCCGACCATGGCGGACGCAACCGGCTGGAACAACCCGGATGCCCGGCGGCAAACGCGCTCGTAGCTCAACCGGATAGAGCACCGGCCTTCTAAGCCGGCGGTTGCAGGTTCGAGTCCTGCCGGGCGCGCCAGAGCCCGGATCGGCAATGGCCGAAGCAGTGAAACAATACGGTGGTGACCGTAGCTCAGTTGGTAGAGTCCCGGATTGTGACTCCGGTTGTCGTGGGTTCGAGTCCCATCGGTCACCCCATCCCTCGTTTGTACTCGTCCGTACCGGGGGCCGTTAGCTCAATTGGTAGAGCAGTGGACTCTTAATCCATTGGTTGAAGGTTCGATTCCTTCACGGCCCACCATCCTTGTCTTTATTTCTGCATCCTGGCCCGAGCTGTCTGGCAGCTCCCGGACGGGGAGATCGTGAACGCCCCGGCGGCCACTGGCCTCGAGGCCGCGCCATGAGTGCCCCCCCCCCCCGCATGCGTACCCCACCGGCGGTATGGCCCCGGAGCCGGATCGCGCCGTGCTACATTGATGGATACTCCGGTGTGGAACACGATCAATGACGGCTGCCCTGACAATCGAGACGATCGCCGAGCGGGTGAAAAGGGTATTCGCGCGCTACCGTGAAGTGGATGCGGTCTTTCTGTTCGGCTCTCGCGCGGAGGGTCGGGCGCGGGAGGACAGTGACATCGATCTTGCGCTGGTCGGCCCCGCCGGGGCGATCGAGCCGCGCCGCCTGGACATCCTGACGGATCTGGCGCGGGAAGGGCTGGATGCGGTGGATCTGGTGCTGCTCGATGGCGCGGATCCGGCATTGCGTTTCGAGGCCGTACGGCCGAACTGCCTGTTGCATGCCGGGCCCGACTTCGATCGGGGCAGTTACTACTCGCTTGCGCTGCGGGAATACTTCGATTTCGAACCCTACCTCCGTGTCCAGCGCGAGGCCCTGAAGGAAAGGCTGCTCGATGGTCAGGCCTGAAGTCATCCGCAGACGCATCGAGGCCATCTCGGAAAACCTCGCCGTCCTGGAGCGGATTGCACGGTACGACGAGGACGAGTTCCTCGCTGACATTTGACCTCGCGGGTGCCGTCCGCGTGCGCGCGCAGGGGCGTTACCGCTCCTCGCGGAATTCGCGTGCCGTGCGGCTGGCCGTCTCGCGCTTGTCCTCGATGCGCTGGCGGTCGCGCTCGCTGGCGTCCCCGGCCTCCAGGGCCACCTCGAACTGCCGTACGGCTTCTTCGTACTGGCCCCGATGAAAGAAATACTCGGCCATGGTTTCGTGGCGCAGGGCCTCGCGGCCGGCCTCGCTGGCGATGTCCGCCTGCAGGCGCAGCAGGGCCGGTTCCGGTGCTTCGGTTTCGCGGATCATGCGCGAGGTGATCCGCAGGGCCCGGTCGTAGTTTCCGAGGTCGCGCTGGACGCGGGCCATGCGCTCGCGCACCACCGGGTGGCCGGGGTAGACGGCGTCCAGGTCCTCGAGACTGGTGAGGGCCGCGGCGTGTTCCCCCGTTGCGCGTTCCACGGCGATCCGCGCCAGTTCCAGGGTGAGTGTGGGGGCGTCGGGCGCGTCGATCCGTTCCAGCAGCTGGCGGGCCTCGCGCGGGTTGCCGCGTTCCAGTTGTGCGATGGCGCCCCCGTACAGCTCGGCGGCGGAGGCATCCTCGCCGATCCGGTCCAGCGCGCGCCGCGGATCGCTCAGCGCCCGGGCGCGGGCCTGCATCCAGGTGAATTCCGGGCCCTGGTTGCGCACGCCTTCGGGCTTGTCGCGCGCACGGTTGCGCGCATCGGTGATGCGGTCGAGCGTGACCGGGTGGGTGCGCAGATATTCGGGTACCGCGTCGCCCGCCCCCCGGGAAAGCTCCTGCATGCGCTCGAAGAAATCGGCCATCGCATCAGCGTCGAAATCGCTGGCGGCCAGGATGCGCATGCCGACGCGGTCGGCTTCCGCCTCGTTGGCGCGCGTGAAGTTGATCTGGGACTGCATGCCGCTGGCGACGCCGCCGGTGATCACCGCCTGACCGAGCTGCGGGTCGATCCCCGCTGCCAGGACCCCGGCGAGGATCGCCAGGCCGGTGCGAAAATTGACCTCGCGCCCGCGCGCGAACATGCGTGCGAGGTGGCGCTGGGTCACGTGGGCGATCTCGTGCGCCATGACCGCGGCGAGCTCCGCCTCGTCCCGCGTTTCCAGCATCAGCCCGGTGTGGACACCGATGATGCCGCCCGGCATCGCAAAGGCGTTGACCTGATCGTTGTCGATCGGGATGAAGTGGAAGGTGATGCCCTCGCCATCGCTGTGGCTGGCGAGCTGCTGACCCAGCGATTCTACGTAAAAGCGGATTTCCGCGTCGTCCACGACCGGCAGGGAGCGTCGTACTTCGCGCAGCAGGGAGCGGCCGAGCTCGCTTTCTTCGGCGGGGGTCAGGACGCCGCCCGAGGCTTCGCCAAGGCGCGGGAGGGAGGTATCCGCAGAGGTGCTCGCCGGTGCCAGAAAGAGCACCAGAAGAAGCGGGATCAGGAACGTGAGGAGGGTCTTTTTCATGATACGGGGGCCGGCGGTGTGCCGGCCCCCGCAGCGTGGTGCTGCCGCTTGCGGGTTACTTGCCCAAGCCGGGGGCCGAGGAGTAGGCCCGCATGCTGTCGCGGTCCTTCCACAGTTTCGGATCCAGCACGGAATCGGGGACCATGAACTTCTTGCGGTCCAGAACCTTGTGGGTGCGTGCAATCTTCACCACGTCGTCGTACTTGAGCTTGAACAGCAGGCCCACGTCGCCGCCGGAGGTGTAACGAACGATCATGTGATCGTCCTCCATGCGATGGACGTAGATGTTCGCCGGGCGCAGCTTGCCCTGGGCGTCCTTCATCGTCACGGCGTAGTGGCCGTCTACCTGGAAATCACTCTTTTCCACCGGAAAATCCTCCGCAGGACTGTTTAGGCGGGCGTGACCTTATCATGTCTGACCGCGGGGGGCGATAGCGGTTCCGGAGCAGTGCGGTCCGCACCCTCCTCCCCGGGCCTCGCGGATGCCGTCATGCCATTTGCATTTGTCGCCCGTTTCGCTATGCTCCGCGCCCACCGTGTGCGTGGCCATTCTGCAAGGAAGCCTCGCACCTGCTACACCGCCCGGACGTTAACCGGAAACTGGAGCTGGCCGTGTACGGATTCTCGGAAATCACCCCGGATGAACTGGAACAGTGGCGCGCGGAAGGTCGAGCCTTCCGTCTGGTGGACGTGCGCCAGCCGGGCGAGACCGGACGCGGGGTGATCCCCGGCGCCGAACTTGTGCCGCTGGCGGCGGTGCCGCCGCGCAAGGACGAGTTCACCGAGGACGAAGTCCCCGTGGTGTTCTACTGCCAGAGCGGGGCGCGTTCGGCGCAGGCCTGCGCCTTCATGTCCCAGCAGGGCGTGGAGGGCGTTTACAACCTGCGGGGCGGCATCATGGGCTGGGCGCAGTCCGGCCGCTCGATTGTCACGCCCGATTAGCATCTGGTTGTATTCCGATTCCGTTTCCCCTATAAGGGGGAGTTCGGCGGATCCACGACCGGTAACGGTCAACCATTACGAAGACTCACAAAGGAGAGAAAGCCATGGCCAACTTCGATCAAGAGCTCGACGCCTCCGGCCTGAACTGCCCGCTGCCCATCCTGCGTGCCAAGAAGGCGCTGGCCTCCATGGACGCCGGTCAGGTGCTGCACATCATCGCCACCGATCCGGGCGCGGTGAAGGACTTCGAGGCGTTCGCCAAGCAGACCGGCAACGAACTGATGGAGCACAAGGAAGAGGGCGGCAAGTTCTACTTCCTGGTCAAGAAGGCCTGAGGTCTCCTGACGCATCGAAGCCCGGGTCCGGTCCCGCGAACGGCCCCGGGCTGCCGGTAGACGCGGTTACCGTGAGGTAACTGGATTGATGCCTGGACCCGATCTAGGCTGGCTGCAAGGTCCGTACAAAAGAGGCCTGCTCGCCCACAGCGAAGAGGTGACATATGGCGACATATGCTGAGATGCAGCAAATCTTCGACGACATCCGCGGAGATTTTCGCTACGACCATGATCTCAACGGCTGCCTGAACTGCGGGATCTGCACGGCGACGTGCCCTTCCGCCCAGTTCTACGACTATTCCCCGCGCGAGATCGTCCAGCTGCTCTGGACCGAGAACGTCGAGCAGATCTACGACGCGATGCAGGAAAAGATCTGGGCCTGCGCCCAGTGCATGACCTGCGCCGCCCGCTGCCCGTTCAAGAACTCCCCCGGCGGTCTCGTCGCGATCATGCGCGAGGTGGCCATCAAGCACGAGATGCAGTCGGCCAAGGACGTGCTTCGTCCGTTCGGGCGCGTGATGCTCAAGCTGATCACGACGGGTAACCAGCTTTCGCCCGACATGATCCAGCCCGATCACTTCCCGGACTGGGGTCCCAACATCCAGAAGGTGGAAGGCGATCTCCAGGTCCTGCGCAAGGCCATCCCGGTGAAGACTCTGCAGACCGTGGAAACCGCCTGGGAGGTCTCGCTCAAGACCTCGGTCGAGATGTACACCATCTGGGAAATGACCGGCGTTCTGAAGTCCCTCGAACTGATGGATGAAAACCTCTTCGACGTGATCGAGGACTTCATCGACGAGAAGCGCGAGGATTACGAAGACTGGCTCGAGGAGCAGGAAGAGGAAGACGACGAGTAATCGTCTCTGTCCCTCCGGTTCCGCGACATCAGGAGAAGCGTTATGAGTGAACAGACCCCAGGCAATCACAACCAGAACGGTGAAGGTGCCGGCGCCGGCGCCATGAAGCCGGGCTATCACAACACCGACGGCCAGGGCGTTGCCGGTCACGGTTCTTTCTTCCAGGCGACCGATCTGTCGCAGGAAGAAGCCGTCAAGGCCACCGACTGGGTGCGCAAGCACGTCGACCGCCGCACCATCGACCTCGGCGACCGCATGGATGACGTCCGCGAGCACATGTACGAGCTCGAGAAGGACGGTCAGATCATCATCCACCGCATCACCGACGGTCACGAGCCGGCGACCGTGCAGACCCTGTTCGGCTGGGACAAGCAGGTCCCGACCAAGCAGCTGTGGCACCACAAGTCCTGTGGCCAGTGCGGCAACATCCCGGGCTATCCGACATCGCTGCTGTGGTTCATGAACCAGTTCGGCTTCGAACCCGGCAAGGACTACCTCGACGAGACCGACCAGACGTCCTGCACCGCGTGGAACTACCACGGTTCCGGCATCGGCAACGTCGAGTCGCTGGCCGCGGTATTCCTGCGTAACTTCCACCAGGCCTACGTCTCCGGCAAGCAGCACGGCCACGACCTGGGCCACTTCTATCCGCTGGTCCACTGCGGCACCTCCTTCGGCAACTACAAGGAGATCCGCAAGTTCCTGGTGGAGTCCGCGGAACTGCGCGAGAAGGTCACCAAGATCCTCGGCAAGCTGGGCCGTCTGGTCGACGGCAAGCTCGTGATCCCTGAAGAGATCATCCACTACTCCGAGTGGGTCCACGTGATGCGCAACCGCATCGCGTCCGAGCTGCAGACCATCGACGTGTCCAACATCCGCACCACCGCCCACGTGGCCTGCCATTACTACAAGATGGTGCACGAGGACGCGGTCTACGATCAGTCCGTGCTGGGCGGCAACCGTACCGCCATCATTACCTCCACCGCCCAGGCACTGGGTGCTCAGGTGATCGACTACTCCACCTGGTACGACTGCTGCGGTTTCGGTTTCCGGCACATCATCTCCGAGCGCGAGTTCACCCGCTCGTTCACGATGGACCGCAAGATCCGGGTGGCGCGCGAAGAGGCCAATGCCGACGTGATGCTGGCCAACGACACCGGCTGCGTCACGACCATGGACAAGAACCAGTGGATCGGCAAGGCGCATAACCAGAACTTCCAGATCCCGATCATGGCGGAAGTCCAGTTCGCGGCCCTGGCCTGCGGCGCGGATCCGTTCAAGATCGTCCAGCTGCAGTGGCACGCGTCGCCCTGCGAAGATCTGGTCGAGAAGATGGGCATGTCCTGGTCCGAAGCCAAGAAGACCTTCCAGGAGTACCTCAAGGAGGTCGAGGCCGGGAACATCGAATACCTCTACAATCCTGAACTCGCATACGGGGGCAAGGTGTGATGCAAGATACTGTACTGGTTGTTGGCGGAGGTCCGGCGGGCCTGTCCGCCGCCGCGAACGTGACCTCGGCCGGCTACAAGGCCGTCATGGTCGAAAAGGAAGACGTCCTGGGCGGTGCCCCGATCCTGTCGGGGTATGCCAAGCTGGTCCCCTCCGGCGAGTGGGCTTCCGAGGCGATTGGCCGAATGGTCAAGCGCGTCGAGGACGACTCCAGCGTGGCCGTGCACAAGAGTGCCAAGGTCGAGAAGCTGGACGGCGAGGCGGGCAACTTCAGCGCCACGCTGACCAATGGCGAAACCGTGCAGGCCGGCTCGGTCGTGCTGGCCACCGGCTTTACCCACTTCGACTCCATCAACAAGCCGGAGTGGGGCTTCGGCACCTACGAGGACGTGCTGACCACCACCCAGGTGGAACAGATGGTCGCCTCGGGCAACATCGCCTGCCCCTCCGACGGCCGCGTGCCGGAGCGGGTCTGCATCCTGCTGTGCGTGGGCTCGCGTGACCGCCAGATCGGTCGCGAGTGGTGCTCCAAGATCTGCTGCACCGTGTCCGCGAACATGGCCATGGAGATCAAGGAACTGTCCCCCGAGACCGACGTGTTCATCTACTACATGGACATCCGTACCTTCGGTCTGTACGAGGACAAGTACTACTGGAAGTCCCAGGAAGAGTTCAAGACCAAGTTCGTCAAGGCGCGTATCGCCGAAGTGACGTCCTCCGGTGACGGCCGCCTGCTGGTCAAGGGCGAGGATACGCTGGTCAAGCGCCCGATCGTGATCCCGTTCGACATGGTCGTGCATGCGATCGGCATGGACCCCAACGCCGACAACCCGGAGATCTCCCAGGTGTTCGGCGTTGGCCTCGAGAAGCACGGCTTCCTCGAGAAGGCCGAGCAGTACACCAACACCTGCGGTACCACGCGCAAGGGCATCTATGCCTGCGGCGCGGCGTACGGCCCCGAGACGATCGACGACTCGATCGCCCAGGGTGCGGCCGCGGGTGGCCGGGCCGTGGCGGACCTGCATGCGCTGGTTCAGAAAGCCGGCTGAGGTGGTCAAGGACGAGGCGGTGCCGGATCTGACGCCGGTACCGCCTCGTGTCACCTTTGACAGGGACATCCTTGCAACGAAGCTGAACACGCTGCAGGAGAACATCGCCGACGCCGGCGGGGTTCAGGGATTGCAGACCTTCATTGAGGCGCTGCAGTCCAAACACGAGGTGTTCGCCGAGGTCGTCGCCAAAGGTGACGAGATCGACGATGCCGACGTCCGGACCCTGGGCGGCCTGGTGTTCTCGGTGCGGCGCAAGCTGGGGCCGCTGCTGGCGGAGCGTCAGGGCGCGGTGGTCGAAGGCGTACGCAGCCTGGTACGGCCGGATCTCCATCCGGATGAACGGGTGCAGGCCTTCGCCGATCTCGCCGGCGACGATCGCAAGCTGCGGCGCGGACTGTGGGACTTCGGTTCGGAGATCCTGCACTTCGCGGATCCGGAGGCACTGCCGCTGGCTAATCGCTGGGTGTGGGACTCCGGTACCACGGCCGGCGCGATGCGGGAATTCATCCGCGGGAACGACACCCTGCGGGAGATCCCGATCGACGACGGCTATGCAGCGCTGCTGGGCATGCGGCAATGGTTCTACGAGGCCCTGCACGACATGGGGTTCTATCGGGATCTCCATTTCGTTACGGATCTGCTCTGGGTGCAGGCGTATTCCGACTACGCCAGGTCGCTGTCGATGAGCCTGGGGCTGATCGATGCCCAGTTCGGCGCCCGCGAGGATCCGCTGGAGCTTGTGGTGAAACTGCTCGGGATCGATTCTCCCGAGGGGCGCCTGAAGGGCGAGCAGGCTTCGTTGCACTGAATAATAACTGAATCGAGTTTGAGCCTGGTTGGACAGGTTTTCGGAGAGACGTCATGGCAATACACGAGAAGGCACTGATCGAGGACGAGCGGCTCCAGCAGCACGACGAGCTGGTGGTCGACGGCGTGGACGTGTCCGGGCACTGGAACACCATGATTGCCCCGCGCACGGTCCGCGACTACGACGACGATTTCGAGAAGAAGATCCAGAGCTACACCGGCGGCGAGTACGTGCACCGCTGCTGGCAGTGCGGGTCCTGCACCAACTCCTGCACCATGTATGCGCAGAACGTGCAGTTCAATCCGCGCTACTGGATCTACCTGACCCGCCTGGGCATGAAGGAAGAGCTGGTCAAGGACAAGGACATCATCTGGCAGTGCGTGTCGTGCAACAAGTGCACCAACATCTGCCCCAAGGACGTGAAGCCCGAGGGCGTGATGAAGGCGCTGGCGCACTGGATGGAGGAAGAGGGCATTACCGAAAAGGCCCCCTCCACGATGTTCGACGAAGAGTTTGCCGACCAGATCTACAAGACCGGTCGGATTGAAGACGGCAAGGTCATGCAGAACTTCTTCAAGAAGTCCGGCCAGCCGCTGGTCCAGGAATGGCTGAAGGTGTTCATCTTCCGCATGATGAAGCACCTGCCGGTGAAGCACCTGATGGCGATGGGCTTCAATACCGTACATACGCCGCGCACCAAGTCCTGGGGCAAGACCGGGGACGTGCTGAAGAACTACGTGCGCGAACAGAAGGAGGCCGCTCATGGCTAAGGTTGCTTACTATCCCGGGTGTGCCCTCGAGGGCTCCGGCGGTCCCTACGACCGTTCGACCCGCGTGCTGGTCAAGGCGCTGGGCCTCGAGATGGAGAACCTGCGCGACTGGAACTGCTGCGGGGCGATGGAGGTGAAGAACGTCCATCCGATGCTGCAGACCTATCTGTCGGCCCGGAACATGGCCATCGCCTCCGAACAGATGGGCATGGACACGGTGATGGCGCCGTGCAATGGTTGCTATCACAACCTGAAGAAGGCCGAGTACGAGACCGCCACGTCCGACGAGACGATGAACACGGTCCAGGACCTGGCCCGGAAGTCGGACGATCCGGTGTATTCCGGGGACGTGCGCACCCTGCATCTGCTGGAATGGCTGATGGAGGAGCTGGGTCCCGAGGGCATCAAGCAGCAGATGACCAAGAGCCTGAACGGCCTGAAGATCGCGAATTACTACGGCTGCATGTACACGCGGCCGCGGCAGATCTTCCCGGAAAAGGACAATGGTCCCGGGTCGGATTCCAGCTATCAGCCGCATTTCATGGATGACCTGCTGGGGGCCGCCGGCGGCGTCAACGTGGACTTCCCGCTGAAGACCTCCTGCTGCGGCGGCGCTCATACGCTGTCCGACTCGGATACCTCGACCCAGCTGGTGCTGAACCTGTTGCAGTCGGCCGAGGATTCCGGCGCCGAGGTGATCGCGACCGAATGCCCGACCTGCCACTCCGGTCTGGAGATGCACCAGGTCCGTGCCGAGACCGAGTTCGGCATCAAGACCGACGTGAAGGTGCTTTACTTCACGCAGCTGCTGGGGCTGGCCATGGGCCTGTCGCCGCGCAAGCTGGGCATTCACGAGAACGTGAGTGACTCGATCGGCCTGCTGAAGGAGAAGGGGGTCCTCTGATCCCCTTCTTTCGGCATCCAGGCTTGATACGACAAAACGGGCGCGCTGCGCCCGTTTTTTTGTGGAGCACGGGCGCGCGTGCGTCCGGGAACGAGGCGAATCATGGATTGCAACGGCTGCGAGTTCCATCCTGAACTGTTCTACGACGACGAATACCAGATCTGGCTGCGGCGGGAGGACGACGACACGCTGACCGTCGGCATGACCGATCTGTCCCAGACCATTGCGGGCAAGATCATCCACGTGCGCGTGCGGCGGCCGGGGACCCGGCGGCCGCCGGGCAAGCCGGTGGCGACGATCGAGAGCGGCAAGTGGGCCGGCCCGATCCCGAATTTCATCGACTGCAAGATCGTCGAGGGGAACGAGGAGGTGCTGGAGAACCCGGTCCTGCTGAATTCGGATCCCTACAATGCGTGGATCGCGCGGGTCGAGGCGACCAACGGGGCGGATGCGGCGCTGGCGGAGTTCGTCACGGGGGACAAGGCGCACGAAGGCTATTGCCGGCGGGCGCGTGAAGACGATATCGAGTGCCAGCGCAAGCTGCGCTGAGGGGTGACCATGGCCGATCTCGACGACGACTACTATCTCGACAACGACGAACAGACCGTCGTGTTCGTGATGACTTCGGGCCCGTCGACGCCCGCGCGCTGCGCCACGCCGTTCTATCTGGGCGCGGTGATGGCGTCGATGGACGTGGACGTGTACATCTTTTTCACCATGGAAGGGGTGAAGCTGATGGAGCAGGGCGTGGCGGAGAATCTGAGGGCCATGGAAGGGGGCAAGCCGATCAGCGAGTTCATCCGGGACGCAAAGCGTGCCGGGGTTCGTTTGCACGTTTGCCAGCCCGCTTTGCCGGGGTATAGAATCGACGCGTCTTCCGATCTCGTGGACGAGGTCGATGAAGTCAATCGGGCCAGCGAGCTCGCTGACCTGATCCTGCGTAGTGACAAAACGATAACTTTCTAGTCTTTCCCGCTTTACTCATCCAGGAGGTAATTATGGGCGCTGTTCGGGGTTGTGATATTCCGGAAGATCTGATGTACAACGTTGAAAACAACGTCTGGGTGCGCAAGGAGAGCGATGGTACCGCCACCGTCGGCCTGACCTCCTATGCCTGCTCGCTGGCCGGCACGATCGTGTCGTACACCCCCAAGAAAGTGGGAAAGTCGGTCAAGAAGGACAAGTCCTGCACCACGGTTGAATCCGGCAAGTGGGTTGGCCCGGCCAAGACCCCGGTCACCGGCGAAGTCACCGAGACCAACGACAAGGTCGCCGCGAACCCGGGCCTGATCAACGAAGATCCCTACGGCGAAGGCTGGCTGATCAAGCTGAAGCCGGAAGACTGGGACGGCGAAAGCGCCGAGCTGAAGACCGGCTCCGATGCCCTGGCGGCGTTCGAAGCCAAGATGGAAGCGGACGGCTTCGGCGGCTGCTGAAGGTCTTTCGCGAAGGGGCCGTCGTTCCCCAGGGATCGGCGGCCTCTTTTTTGTCACTAATACCGCAGTAAAACGTTCAACAAATTGCGCGCACCCGGAGAGAGCCGATGACGAGCTGGAACGATGTGATCCGGCGGGTTGAACCCCTGGAAGACGTCCCCGTGGATCCGTTGCTGGTGGAGGATCTTCAGGCCCGGGGAGGCGGCGCGATTGCGGGCAGTGACTCGGTCCATTTCTACACCCCGACCTTCAAGTCCTACCAGACCAGCGAACTGGCCGACTGCGGGAAAAGCGCCTGGCCCGCGATGTCGATCACCGGCGGGGACTGCAAGCTGGCCTGCGACCACTGCAAGGCCAAGATCCTGGAACCGATGATCCCGGTGCGCAGCCCCGAAGACCTGTGGCGGGAGGTCAATCAGGTGATCGAATCCGGCGCCCAGGGGATGCTGCTCACTGGCGGCTCGAACCACCGCAACGAGGTGGAGTACGGGCCCTACTACTCGACCATTCGCCGGATCAAGGACGAATTCCCGGATTTCCGTATCGCGATGCACACCGCCCTGGTGGACGACGACATCGCGCTGTCCATGGAGCAGGCCGGGATCGACGCGGCGATGATGGACGTGATCGGTGCACAGGACACCATTACGCAGGTCTATCACCTGCGCCGCAGCGTCGACGACTTCGAGCGGACCCTGGAGAGCCTGGTCAAGACCAACATGAAGGTGGTGCCGCACATCGTGGTCGGTCTCCACTACGGCAAGCTGCTCGGCGAGTGGAACGCGCTCGAGATGCTGGCCCGGCATCTGCCCGATGCGGTGGTGCTGGTGGTGGTCATGCCGTTCTATGCCCCGGCCAGTCGGCCGTTCGAAACCCCGGACGTGCACGCGGTGGGCCGGTTCTTCCATGACGCCCGCGAACGCCTGGGCGATACCCCGCTGCTGCTCGGGTGCGCCCGGCCGCCGGGCGAGGCCAAGAGTCAGATCGACAGCTATGCGGTGATGGCCGGGCTGTCGGGGATCGCGCATCCGGCGGAGGGCGTGGTCGAGCTGGCTGCGCGGCTGGGCAAGAACGTCCGCGTCACGCCCGCCTGCTGTTCCATCGCGGTGGGCGACGAGGTGATGGCCGAGGCCGCGGACAACGCCAGCGGGGTTGAACTGGATCTGGACACCATCGTTGCCGAAGAGGCCCGCCGGCGCGAACAGGAGCGCAAGGCGCGCGAGGGCCTGGGCGGTATTCGCATCGTGACCGAAGGCGGGGCCGTGGCCTCGGGGGGTGGCTGTCATGCCTGAACGTGATCAGAAGACGCTGCGCATCCTGGATACCGGCCTGCGCCCGGCCGCGGAGAACATGGCGTTCAACCGCGCCCTGCTGGAGTGCCACCAGGAGGGCCATTCGCCGCATACCCTGCGTTTCCTCCAGTTCGAGCCCTGCGCGCTGGTGGGCTTCCACCAGAACGTGGATCAGGAGATCCACGCCGATTACTGCCGGGAGAATGGCATCGCGATCCAGCGCCGGATCACCGGTGGTGGCGCGATCTACTTCGACAGCACCCAGCTGGGCTGGGAGCTTTACCTCGACAAGCAGTTCCTCGGCACCGCCGACATGGGGCGCATCGCCGAACGGATCTGCACCGCGGCGGCCGAGGGCATGCAGAAGCTCGGGGTGGATGCGCGCTTCCGTCCGCGCAACGACATCGAGGTGGACGGCCGCAAGATCTCCGGGACCGGCGGCGCCTTCGACGGCGAGTCCATCCTCTATCAGGGCACCCTGCTGATCGAGTTCGACGTCGAGGACATGCTGCGCATCCTGCGCATCCCGGCGGAGAAGCTTTCCGACAAGGCGATCGAGTCGGCGCGCGATCGCGTCGCCAACATGGCGACCCTGCTCGGCGAGACCCCGGATCTGGACCACGTGAAGAGCACCATCGCCGAGGCGATCGCGCGCGAGTTCGCGGTGGAGGCGGCCCCGGCCGGCCTGCTGGCAGAAGAAGACGCCGCGTTCCGCGAGGCGCTGGCCGAGATCGACAGCGACGAATGGGTGTACCAGCGCAACCGCCCCGCGACCGATGCCCCGCTGCACGAGGCGGTGTATCGCTGCGACGGGGGCCTGATGCGCGTGGGCGCGGCGGTGGACCCCGAGCGCAGCCATCTCAAGCAGGTCTGGATCACCGGCGATGTCTTCGTCAAGCCGACCCGCACCATCGCGGATCTGGAGGCCAGCCTGAAGGATACTCCCGTCACCGAGATGGAGGACCGCGTGCGCGCCTTCTTCGCCGAACGCGAGGTGGAGATGCTGCAGTTGACGCCGGAAGACTTCATCGCCGCCCTGCGCGAGGCCCTGGCGCAGGCGGAAACCGACGAGGCCGCCGAATAATGAACGGTGTCCCCAACCCGGCGGGGTGCGCCTGATGCTGCCCGCTTCGGTCGACGTACTGGTGGTCGGGCTGGGGCCCGGCGGGGCCTCCGCCGCCCGCGTGGCGGCCGAAGCGGGGCTGTCGGTGCTGGCGGTGGAACGCAATCGTGCACGCGGCGAGCCGGTGCAATGCGCCGAGTTCATCCCCAACCCCATGGGCGCCTATGCGAAGCCGGACGGCGTGCTGCATCAGCGCATCGATTCCATGCAGAGCTTCCTGCCCTCCGGCGCGGTAGAGCAGTCCGACTTCCCCGGCCTGATGGTCGATCGCGGCGAGTTCGACCGTGCGATCATCCGCGCCGCGGAGGCCGCCGGGGCGCAGGTGGCGATGTCCTCTCCGCTGACCGACGTGGATGTGGACCGGCGCGTGGCCCGGGTGAAGCACACGGGTGAGGCGGTCGAGGTCGGCTTTCGCTTCCTGGTGGCCGGCGACGGCCCGCATTCCCCCGTGGCCGCGGCTCTGGGGCTGGATCCGCTGCCGGTGGTGCAGACCCGCCAGTACACCGTGCCGCTGCTGCGGCCGTACACCGCGACCGACGTCTGGCTGTCGGATGATTTCCCCGGCGGGTACGCCTGGCTGTTCCCCAAAGGGGAATGGGCCAACCTCGGGCTGGGTGCCGACAAGCGCCTGGAGCGCGACATGAAGACCCCGCTGGAGACGCTGCATGCGCAGCTGGTGGAGCAGGGGCTGCTGGGCACCGAGATCGTGCACCGCACCGGCGGTGCCATCCCGGTGGGCGGTCTGCGCGAGCAGCTGGTCCACGGGCCGGTGCTGTTCGTGGGCGACGCCGCCGGGCTGACCCACCCGATCACCGGGGCCGGGATCGCCGCGGCGGTGGTCTCCGGCGAGGCCGCCGCGCAGGCGATCGTGGATGACCTGGGCGGCGATGACGAGGCCCTGGAGGACTACGACGACGAGATGCGCAGCCAGTATGGCCCGGCGCTGGAGCGCGCCTGCCGCCGGCGTGCGTTTCTCAATCAGCACTGGCGCACGCCGCGGGCGAACGAAGACGCAACGCAGCGTCGTGGATGGATTGCATTTTCCGAGTATTTCGACGATGGTGATCGGGCCGCGTAATCGGGCTCGGTCGATGGATGCCCCGCATCCCCGAGACAACGCTGGAGGAAAACAATGAGTGCAAGTGCAGAGGAGATGGTCGCGCCGGTAAACTTCTATCGGCCGGACTATCACATCAAGACCCCGGACATGCGTTCGCCGGAGTACGTGCAGATGTCCACGGCGGCCGCGATTACGCTGGGCCTGGTGCCGGGGACCATGCATCGCACGTCCTGCACCCACTGTCTGAACCTGCTGGTCACCTATCCGGAAGGCTGCCGCGCCAACTGTTCCTACTGCGGGCTGGCGCGCCACCGCGAGGAATCGCGTGACTACGCCGACCGCAACTTCATCCGCGTCGACTGGCCCACTGCCAGATACGACGAGGTGATCGAGCGCGTGAAGAACAACGCCGACGCCGGCCAGTTCGAGCGCATGTGCATCTCCATGATCACCCATCCCGACTCCGATGCCGACACCGTAGAGCTGCTGGAGAAGTGGGTCGCCGAGGTCAATCACATCCCGGTGTCGATCCTGTCCAACCCGACCACCATGAGCTATGAAGACCTCCAGCTCCTGCGGGACAAGGGCGCGGACATCTTCACCGTCGCGCTGGACGCGGTGACCCCGGAGATCTTCGAGCGCACCCGCGGCAAGTCGGTCGAGAGCCCGCATACCTGGGACAAGTACTGGCAGTCCATCGAGTGGGCCGCCGAGATCTTCGGCCCGGAGAAGTTCGGCGCGCATCTGATCTGCGGCATGGGCGAGACCGAGGAAGAGATCCTGCAGGTCTGCCAGCGCATCCGTGACCTGGGTGGCCACAACCACATGTTCGCCTTCTTCCCCGAGGAAGGCTCGCTGATGGAAGACTGGAAGCCGGTTCCGCGCGATCAGTGGCGCCGCGTGCAGCTGGGCCGCTTCATCATCGATTACGCCGGTGGCCGCATCGACGACATGAAATTCAACGACGACGGCCAGGTGGTGGACTTCGGTCTGCCGCAATCCGAGGTCGAGGAACTGATCGCCTCCGGCAAGCCGTTCCAGACCTCCGGCTGCCCCGGCAAGTCGGACGAGGAGGTCTCGGCCTGCAATCGCCCCTATGGCGATTCCAGCCCGACGGACATCCTGTCGTTCCCGTTCGCGCTGAACAGCAGTGACGTCGGATTCGTGAAGCGGCAGATGGATGGCGAAGACGTCGGCACCTTCGATTTCGACGCCGACGATGAGGCCGAGGACGAAACATCGGCCCGGTAAGCATAACAATCAAGTCCCCGACGAAAGCCCCGCCCTGCGGGGCTTTCGCACGTCAGGGCGCCGATAAGCGGTTTTGAATATTCAGGTTTCGAGCGGCAGGGGGGCCGCCGAAATTTCGAGCGGCAGGGGGCCGCCGAAAAAGATGCCCGTCCGTATGGTCAGCGGTGCGGGTATCCCGAGCCGATGGGGGAGCCAATCCGCCCCCGGCTACAACAAGAAGACCACCAAAGGAGACAACAATGGAAGCACGCTTCATTCGCCGCAGCGCGATGACGATGGCGGTCGGCCTGGCCCTGGGGGCCGCCGGTACCGCACAGGCCACCAACGGCTACTTCGCCCATGGCTACGGCATCAAGGCCAAAGGCATGGGCGGCGTCGGCATGGCCATCTCGCAGGACGCCTACGCCCCGGGCATCAACCCGGCCGGCATCGCCGGGATGGAGTCCCGCTTCGACGGGGCCCTGACCTACTTCCGGCCGGAACGCTCGTATGAGGTGTCGGGTAATCCAACGGTACAGCCTGGTCAAGGCTTCGGGCTGGCTCCCGGCGAAGTCGAGAGCGACAGCAAGAACTTCTTCATCCCGTCGCTGGGTTTCGTCCAGCAGATCGATCGCGACCGTTCCTGGGGCATCGCCTTCCTCGGTAATGGGGGCATGAACACGGACTATCCGGCTTTCGAAAACGCGTTTTGTCCGGGGCCCACCGGTGCCGGGGGGCAGACGCCGCCTACAGGCACCACCGGTCCGTTCTGTGATGGCTCGGCCGGAGTGAACCTGGAGCAGCTGGCGATCATCCCGACCTATGCGCAGAAGTTCGCCGACGGTCGGGTGAGCGTCGGCTTCAGCCCGATCATCTCCTACCAGCGCTTCGAGGCGAAGGGGATCCAGACCTTTGCCGATTTCGGGGCGTCCGATGATCCGGAGAACTTCAGCGGGAACGGCACGGACGACTCCTGGGGCTATGGCGCGCAAATCGGCATCCAGGCCGAGGTCGCGGAGGGTGTGCACCTGGGGGCCAACTACCGGTCGAAGATCCGCAACTCGGATTTCGACGACTATGCCGGGCTGTTCGCCGAGGGCGGGTCGTTCGACATCCCGTCGACCTGGGGCATGGGCGTGGCCTGGGAGGTGACCCCCACGGTGACCCTGGTAGCGGACTATCAGCGGATCAACTACTCGGACGTGGATGCGATCTCCAATTCCGGGCCCAGCCTGCAGGACCTGGGCGCGGCTGCTCAAGGCCAGCCGTTTTTCGGCACCTCCGATGGTCGCGGCTTCGGCTGGGACGACATCAACGTCTACAAGATCGGTGCCCAGTTCGAGCTGCCGAACGACTGGCAGGTGCGCGTGGGTTACAACCGCGGTGACAATCCGATCGATTCGGACGAGGTGACCATGAACATCCTCGCCCCGGGCGTGATGAAGCATCACTACACCGCGGGCTTCACCAAGTCCTTCGGCGACCAGCATGAGCTGAGCTTCGCGGCCATGTACGCGCCCAGCAATTCGGTCTCCGGCGCGAACGCCTTCGACCCCGGTCAGGACATCGAGATCGAGATGAAGCAGTACGAACTGGAGCTGGGCTACAGCTACCGCTTCTGAGGTCGGCCCGTCGATCCCCCGGCCCCGGGGTTGCGGCCCCGGCCGGGGTCGACGGCGATGTCCCGCTTCCCATTGATCGAAGGAGCAGTATCCATGTCATTGTTTCATCGCAAGCCGCTGCAAGCCGGCGGCTCGACCGGGATCGTCCGGTCTCTGACGGCCGGGCTGGCGGCCGTGACCCTGATGGCCGCGGCTGCGTCCGCCACCGCGGACGAGTATCGCCCGTTTGTGCTGGCCTGGACCGACGGCGGGGCCGGCGTCTCCGACGTGGCCGACGAGGCGCGCGAGCGTCTGGAAGGCGCGGATTTCGAGATCCTCGGTGAGTACGACGTCACCGATTCGGCCCGCGTGCTGGTGGCAACCAGCGACGACCTGTTGGAGGCGGCCGCCTCGCATGACCGTGCCGCTTATATCGCACCGATGCGCGTCGGCATCACCGAGGTCGACGGCGAAGTGCAGGTCAGCTACACGCATCCGGTTTATTTCCAGCACGCCTACCGTGTCGAGCAGCCGCTGGACGGTGTCGCGGCGTCGCTGGAAGAGGCCCTCGGGGCCGAGGAGACCTTCGGCCACGAGGACGGCAAGAGCCAGCGCGACCTCAACCGGTATCGCTATGCCTTCGGCATGGAACGTTTCGACGCGCCCTACGAGCTGGGCAGCCGGGGCTCGCGTGCGGAAGCGCTCGAGGCGCTGAGTGCAGGTCTGGAGGAGCGGGCCGGGGGTGTCAGCGAGGTCTATCGCGTGGATATCCCGGGGCGCGACGCAACCCTGGTCGGCGTGGCGATCCGCGTCGCGGACGGGGCCGAGGAGGATGCTTCCGATCGCAACGCCCTGGAGACCGTGGACGTCAACGCACGTCGCCACACTGCCTACGTGCCTTACGAGGTCCTGGTCAATGGCGGCGACGTGGAGGCGCTGCACATGCGCTTTCGCATGGCGCTGCATTTCCCCGACCTGAGCATGCTGGGGTCGAACAGCTTTATCCAGCTGCGCAATGCCCCGGGAGCGGTGGAAGAGGCGCTGCAGGAGGCCACCGGATTCGCGTCCTCCGGCTTCCAGTGGGATGACTGAATCCCGGCCCGGGAAAAACCCCTGGTTGCACTCAAGAACCCCGGTCCGCCGGGGTTTCTTACGTAGGGGGGCCGGGGTTGTTTATCCTCCCCGTTCACTCGCGGCAGGAAGCAGGCCATGAAATCAATGAAAATCGCCAACATGGGCGAGATCCGCAACGAACTCAACAAGTACAAGAAGGGTCGCAAGCTGGACATCCATCAGTTCAACCAGGTCGCGCGTCAGGCGTGGCTCGGCAAACTGGTGATGCAGCCGCTGGACCTCGAAGATCCCGAATGCAAGGCGTTCCTGGTGTTCGTGCAGGAGCCCGAGGAGCTGGCGCAGCATTTCCTCGACACCGACCAGGAGCTGCTGGGCGGCATGCACATCATCGACGGCCAGCAGGCCGAGGCGCTGGTGGATATCATGCGCACCGGGGTCGAGGAACGGGCCAAGCTGTACGAGGATCTGTCGCGCTCCGACTTCTATTTCCGTTATTTCTACAAGCCGGGGAACGATGACAAGGATCAGGAGCAGCAGGGCGACGCGGCCGCCGGTCAGCCGTCGGAGGAATAAGGCGCGATGACGACCCCGGCCGCTCCGGAATGGATCGATGCCGGGGAGCGGTCGGCGACGGAGCTGCATGCCCTGTATACCGGGCTGGCGGCGTCCACTCCGCCGGACGCTCCGCCCCGGGTACTGTGGGCGCGCTCGCGCGAGGCGCATGTCTCGGTGGGCGGCAGTCAGGACCCCGAAGCCGACCTCGATCTGGACCACTGTGCCGCGCGTGGCATCCCGGTGGTGCGGCGCCCCCTGGGCGGTGGTTCGGTATGGGTGGATGCCGACCAGGACTGCTTCTTCGTGATCCGGCCGAGCCGTGTCCTCAAGCGCGGCCCCCGGCATCTGTTCGCGCAGGGCCTGGCCATGGCCGTGGACGTCTTGCGCGAGCTGGGCCTGCAGGGGGTGGAACCCCGCGGACAGGATGTCTGGGTGCAGGGCCGCAAGATCATGGGTACCGGTGCGGCCACCCTGAACGAGGGCTCGGTATTCGGCGCGAGCTTTCTCGGTCGTTTCCCGGTGGAGGATTTCCTCGCCTGTGTGCGGGCCCCCAGCGAGGGGTATCGCGAATGGCTGCGCCCGGTACTGGAGGCCGGCATGACCGACTGCGCCGGGGAGCTGGGGCGGGCGCCGGATTCCGCGGCCCTGCGCGACTCGCTGCGCCGGGTCACGGAACGCCGCTTCGAGGCGCCGCCGGTGGAGGTGACGCCGGACGCGCCGACCCTGGAGGCCTGGCTGGCGGCCGGTTACGAGGAACTGGACGATCTCGCGGACGGGGATGCGCGTCCGTCCGTGCCGGAGGGGATCCGGGTCAATCGTGACAATCACGTGTTCGAGACACGGGTGGCCTGCGGGCGCCTGCGCCTGCACGTGGAAGGACAGCACATCGCCCGCGTCTGGTGCGAGGACCCTGCGGTGGACCGCGTCCTCGGCGAGCGCGTGGCGGGCGAGCTGCCGGAACGTCTGCATCTGCGCTCGCGCCTGGCCGGCTGCCTCGACCCTGCGGTGGCCGATGCGGTCAGCGCCCGCATCGATGCGCTGTACCGCGGCATCGCCTGAATTTCCAAGGAGACACCGAGATGGCCGAACCGACGATCCAGCGCCGGCTGGAAAAGCGCATGATCCTGATGAGCCGGGACGGCGAGATGACCGAGCGCCTGCGGGCGCCGTTGCCCGACGACTGGCACATGGAGGCGACCACCGATCTGGAGGGTCTGGGAGACTGGAACGAGGTCCTGCTGTATCGCTTCCTGCTGCTGGATCTGGACGAGATCGAGGCCTTCGATCCGCTGGACGTGATCCGCACCCTGCGCATGGAATACCAGATCAACCTGCCGGTGTTCTGTTTCGGCGGGGATGCGGACATTCGTGACGAGATGCGCCTGGCGCGCGCGGATCGCTTCTTCGACCGGGACGAGATGGTCGAAAAGCTCCCCGAGTTCATCCGCATGTACGACTGGGGCTGAGTGCCCCGTCAGAAAGAAAGGCCCCAACAGAAAAGGCCCCGGGCTCAAGCCGCGGGGCCTTTTCGCTTCGTCGGTCCGCGTGTGCCGCGGAGCGGCGAATGGCGCGGCCTTCAGCCGATCCAGGCGTGCTCGAGGACGTCGATCCGGATCTTCTGGTGGTAGGTCTCGCCGTTGCCCTCGATCTCCAGGTCACCCATGCGGGTCCCCGCGGTGTCGTAGCTGAACTTGCAGTCGAAGCTGCCGGGCAGGGACACGCTGCTTTCGCAGAGGGTCTCGCCCTCCACGGTGAAGCGGCACTGCGCGGTGCCCGAGCCGTTCAGCATGGCCTGCAGGCGGAATTCCTCGTTCACCGGGCGACGGTACACTTCCGGGTCGCGGTTCGGGTTGTACTGGAGGTTGTTCAGCTTGACGAGTTTGACAAGTTTCATTGCGGGTCCTCTATTTACGCGCTGAATCCGAGTGAACTGGTTGGGTATAATCAAACCCGAAATCATACAACAATCCCCGCGCGATGACGATTCCGGGGTGCGCCCTCCCGGGAATGTGCCCGGAATCGTCATGCGACGTGACATACGAGGCGGCCTACAGGAGCCAGCATGAAGAACCTGATCAACCGCATGCGCGGAGTGGAACGCGACGTCATCGACAAGCCCGGCCAGGATGGCAGCCAGGGCGGCGCGCCCTTCTACAAGCCCCAGGCCGACGAGGTCGAGATCTTCCGGGCGGCCTATGCCAAGCGCCTTCCGGTGATGCTCAAGGGGCCGACCGGCTGCGGCAAGACCCGGTTTCTGGAGCATGTCGCGCATACCATCGGCCAGCCGCTGGTCACGGTGTCCTGCCACGAGGACCTCACCAGCTCCGACCTGGTGGGCCGCTTCCTGCTGGAGGGCGAGGAGACCGTGTGGCAGGACGGGCCGCTGACCCGCTCGGTCAAGGAGGGGGCGATCTGCTACCTCGACGAGATCGTCGAGGCACGCACCGACACCACCGTGGTCATCCACCCGCTGACCGACCACCGGCGCCAGCTGCCGCTGGACAAGAAGTCGCAGATCATCGATGCGCACGAGGACTTCATGCTGGTGATCTCCTACAACCCCGGTTACCAGACCGTGCTGAAGGACCTGAAGCCGTCCACCAAGCAGCGCTTCGTCGGCATCCATTTCGATTACCCCTCGGAAGAGGTCGAGCGCGAGATCGTCGCCAAGGAGTCCGGCGGTCTGGACGCCGATCGGGTGGAGAAGCTGGTCGCCGCCGGGCGCAAGGCGCGGGCGCTGAAGGACCACGGCCTGGATGAGGCGACCTCCACCCGCGCGCTGGCCTATGCCGGGGAGCTGATGCAGGCGGGCCTGAGCCCGCGCGTGGCCTGCCGCGCCGCGATGATCGCGCCGATCACCGATGACCCCGAGCTGATCCAGGCGCTGGAAGAGATCTTCGACGCCCACTTCCCAGAGTCGGAAGCCGCGTGAGCGAGCAGGCCCGCAACGACGGGGGCGCGAACACCGAGGCCGAGGATCTCGTCGAGATCGAGGAGATCCTGCAGCACCTCGAGGACATGAGCTTCGTCGCCCACCGCGACGCGAAGGAGGCCCTGCCGGCGATCCGCGAGTTCGGTGCCGGTCCCGCCCGGCGGTGGATCGAGACCGCGCGCGACCTGTTCTTCCATGACCGCGAGGCCGGCAAGAGCTTCATGCGGCATTCCGCGCGGATGGCCGAACACGTCGGCGGCGTGGAGCCGTGGCGTGCACAGGCCGCCGAATTCGCCCGCTGGGTGAATTCGGCCGATGCGCTCGAGGGGTTCATGAGCCAGGCCGACCGGGTGTTCGCCGCCTGGGGCGAGGACGGCGAGCGCGAGTGGTACGCGACCGGTCTGCGCTGGTGCGAGCGCAGCCTGCCGGACGCGCGGGCCTATTTCGAGACCGATTTCGACAAGCTCGCGGCCGGTCGCGGCATCGAGGGGCTGCGGGCCCTGATCGACCCGGCCGAGACCCTGTTCGACGAGCGCGGCCTGACCCTGGACTGCTACCTCGAAGGGGCGCCGATCGCGCGCAACCTGGTCGGCGATGGTGGTCTGCTGTCCTGGGCGCGGCGCGGGGCCGACCTGCTGAAGGCCGGGCGCTCGCGCGGCGAGGCGTATTTCCGCCTGGAGAGCGACGAGAGCCTGAAGCTGCTGCTGGACGCGCTGCCGGGGTTCCGTCCGCGCATGCACGGACGCTTCCTGCGGCTGGTGATGCTGGCCTGGCTGGACGCCGACATCCCGCTGGCGGATTCCAGCTGGAAGCCCGGCGAGGGCCGGCCGATGCTGGAGACCGACGGCCGGCGGCTGTTCATGCCGGCGGTGATGGACTCGCGCGAGGAGGCCCTGGTGGCCACCCAGCACGCCGCCGCCCATCTGGCCTACGACACCTACGCCCTGTCCCGCGTGGAGCGCCTGTTCGAGCGCGCGGGCAGCGAGCACCCGCCGCTGGACGACCGCTCGCGCATCACCTGGCGGCCGCTGTTCGCCGCCTTCGGCGAGCGCATGTTCCGTTTCCAGATCCTGTTCGACCTGGCCGAGGACCTGCGGGTGAACGCCCGGGTCGCGCCGCGCATCCCGCGCTTTCTCGAACGGCTGGTGCGGCTGGCCGAGGCGTACGAGCGCCCGGCCGAACCGGCCGGCACCTATTTCGATTTCGCCCTGCGGGCGCACCGGGCGTTGCTGGAGGGGCGTGAGCCGGAGGATCCACGGCTCGCGCGCATGCTGGCGCCCGAGGCCGACGTGGTGACCGCCTGGGAGGTGGCCGAGGAGCTGTTCGCCGACGGGGCCTTCCCCGAGATCACCATCGAAGAACGCGCCGAGGCCTACCTGCCCGGGCTGTCGCTGAACGCGGCGCTGCCGGTCTATCCCCAGCGCGAGCGTAACGGCGAGCTGGCGGACTTCCGCGACCACGAGGCGCACGACGAGCACAAGTTCGAGCACGAGAAGCAGGAAGAGCAGCCGCAGCAGGCCCCGGAGGACGCGCAGAAGGACCCGGACGCGGACATCCAGACCCCGCAGCAGGAGACCTCCGGCACCGGCGGGCGGATCGGCACCGGGATCCCGCAGCCGGCCCAGGTGGCCAAGCGCGCGGCGCCGTACACGCCGAAGAAGGACGGCATCCTGTACCCCGAGTGGGACTACCGCGAGCAGCGCTACATCTCCGACTGGGTCAACCTCTACGAGCGCGTGCTGGACGACGAAGAGCCCGACCGCGCGGCGGAGATCCTCACCCGGCATGCCGACACCCTGAAGCGCCTGACCCGGGGTCTGGAGATGCAGCGCCCGATGCGCCCGGCGCCGCTGCGCAAACAGATGGACGGCGACGAGCTGGATACCGAGGCGGTGATCGATTATGTCGCCGACAAGAAGGCGGGGCTGTCGCCCAAGGCCTTCATCTACCGCCGTCGCGCGGTGCTGCACCGCGACACCTCGGTGCTGATGCTGGCGGACATGTCGACCTCCATCATGGCGCGGCATCCGGGCGGGCAGGGCAAGATCGTCGACCGCGTGCGCGAGGGCATGATGCTGTTCGCCGAGGCCATCGACCGGGTCGGCGATCCCTGTGCGCTCGCCGGGTTCGCCTCCAAGCAGCGCGATCAGGTCAACTACTACTGGCTGAAGGACTTCAACGAAGACCTGAGCGCCACCGTGCGCAACCGCATCGCCGGGGTCTCCGGGCGCCTGGCCTCGCGCATGGGCGCGGGCATTCGCCACTCGCTGGAGGCCTTCCGGCGCAGCTCGGCCCAGCGCCGCCTGCTGCTGATCCTGTCCGACGGCCGCCCGGCCGACTACGACGACGGCGGCGATCAGCGCTACCTGCACGAGGACACGCGCATGGCCATGAAAGAGGCGGTGGACGCCGGCGTGCACCCGTTCTGCGTCACCCTGGACCCATCCGGCTCGGAATACCTGCCGGCGATCTTCGGCCCCGGCCACTACACCATCATCGACCACGTGGACGAGCTGCCGCGCCGTCTGCCCGAGATCTACCTGAGGCTGCGCCACCAGTGAATGCCACCCCCGAAGCCGCCCCCGAAGCCGCCCCCGTCGCTGCCCCGGACGCCGCATCCGGTCCGGCGCGCCGCCACGCGACGCTGCTGCACGCCCCGCGCTATCGCGGGCACAGCTACGGCGACAACCATCCGCTCGGCATCCCGCGGGTGTCGCTGACCATCGACCTGATTGAGGCCTACGATGCCGTCACCCCCGGCGAGATGGCGGTGACCCGCAAGGCCATGCCCGCCGAGCTCGAGTGGCTGCATACCCGCGACTACGTGACCGCCATGCAGCGCGCCGAGGCGCTGGGCAAGGTGTTCCAGCGCTACCGCGACCGCCACAACATCGGCAACTTCGAGAACCCGTTCTTCGCCGGCTTCTTCTCCACCCCGGCCACCGCCACCTATGGTTCCATCCAGGGTGCCGAGGTCGTGCTGGAGGGTGGCATGGCCTTCAATCCGGCCGGCGGCATGCACCATGCCGCCCCCGACCAGGCGCGCGGCTTCTGCTACTTCAACGACTGCGCCCTGGGCATCATGCGCCTGCGCCAGAGGGGGGCACGGGTGCTGTACCTGGATATCGACGCCCATCATGGCGACGGTGTGGAGGCGGCATTCGCCGACGACCCGGACGTGCTTACCGTGTCCCTGCACATGGATACCGAATACGGCTATCCGTTCCAGGGCGGGCGCATCGAGGACACCGGCCGGCTGGGCAACGCGGTCAACCTGCCGCTGCCGAAAGAGACCAACGACACGGAATTCCACAGCGCCTTCAGCCGCATCTGGGAGGCGGCGCGTACCCGGTGGCAGCCGGATTACGTGGTGGTGCAGGCCGGCACCGATGCGCTGCTGCCGGACCCGCTGGGCAAGTTCGGCATCTCCACCCAGTGCTTCCTCGCCTGCATCGACGACGTGATCGAGACCAGCCCGCGCCACGGCGACGGCACGCCGAAGCTGCTGGTGCTCGGGGGCGGCGGCTACCATCCGCTGGCGCTGGCCCGCTGCTGGACCGGCGTGTGGGCACAGCTCACCGGCCGCGAGCTGCCCGCCCTGCTGCCCGAGGCCGGGCAGGCCCTGCTGCGCGAGGTCGACTGGGACATGGACGAGGAAGAGGAGTGGTACGACAACCTGTTCGTATCCCGCCTCGACGCGGACCGCAGCGGCCCGGTGCGCGCCGAACTGGAACAGCGCCTGGAGCGGCTGTTCGCGACCCATCCCCTGCTGGTGCTTTCCTAGCGCACGTCGACCACGCGGCTGGCGCGCTGGAAGCGAACGTGCCAGCCCTGCCAGGCGGGCAGTTCCCAGCGCTTCGGGTCGTCGCGCCGGTTGCCGTCGATTTTCTCTGCGGTGACGGTACGGCGGGCGACGTTGTAATGGATGCGCATGTGCAGGCCCGAGAGCCGCACCTCGCGCGGATAGCGGCGATCGAACCGTTCGCGTTCCCACTCGGGTACGCCCTCGAACGCCAGGTCCTCCGGTTCCAGCAGGACCACGTCCTCGTCCGACTCCACGCCCAGGGTCTGCAGGCGGCGGGCCAGCCAGTCGCGGGCGTCCGGGACCTCGCCCTGCTCGAAGCCCAGCGCGAGATACAGCGCCCAGGCGTCGAGGTCGTCGCGCAGGCGCGAGCCGGCGGGGGCGAGCAGTTGGTCCTCCAGGATCAGCGCGGCCAGTGCCTCGCGCGCCGCGGCGCCTGCGGGGCGGGTGCGGTCGCTGCGCAGTACGCGCCCGGCATGCCACCAGTCGCGGCGGACCACGAGTCCGTCCGCGGACCATTCGGGATCGGCGATGGCCGGCGTGGCCACCCCCGCGTCGATCAGGGCATCGGGCTCCAGCGGCGCGAGCACCGTGGCGATGGTGCGGGTGTCGCGGGTGCCCTTGCCGGGCAGGCTGTGGCTGTCGAACACCACGGCCGCCTCGACATCCTCGGCCAGCAGCGAATCCCGACCGATCTCCGCCTCCTCGCCGCCGTTGCCCAGCGCAAAGCGGCGGCGCTCGCGGCGCACGAACGCCAGCTCGGGGGCGGCAGCCACCGCGGCGGTCAGGGCCCGGGGCGCGGTGGCCGCGAGCGGCTCCGACTCCGGTTCCTGCTGCGGTTCCTGTTGCGATTCCCGGGCGGGCAGGCCGGCCAGCTCGCGCACCTGACGGGCCAGATGGCGTGCCTCGCGGCGTTCCTCCCGGCGAATGCGAACCCCCTCGGGTGCGTGGCCGCGCACCGCGGCGACCCGCAGCGTCGCATCACAGGCCCGTCCGAGGGCGGCGAGTGCATCCTGCCGTTCGCGTTCGTCGTCGGGCGGCACCGCGACCGCGCGGCGGCTGCCGAGGGCGCCGGCCAGGTCGGCCATGAACGTGGCCGTCGCCGCATCCGGCATGGCCAGCACCAGATGGGCCAGCGCGGTGTCCACCGGCAGGGCGAACAGGCGTCGGCCGTGCGCGGTGGCGCGACCGTCCGCGGCGATCGCGTGCATCGCCCGCAGCCGGTCTTCGGCGCGCTCCAGGGCCTCCTCGCGCGGGGCATCGGGGAATGCGAGTTCGCGTGCCGGGCGGTCGCAGCAGGCGGCCGCCAGCACGGGTTCGGTGAGCTCCTCGCGCTGCAGCTCCGGCGGGGTGTTCGCAGCCAGCGGGGCATTGTGGCCCCACAGGCGCAGGCACAGCCCTGGCGCAGTGCGGCCCGCGCGCCCGCGCCGCTGCTCCGCGCTGTCGGCGGCGATCGCCTGCAGCGCCAGCACGGTGCGGCCGTTGCGCCGACCCGTGCGGCGCTCCAGGCCGCTGTCGACCACGGCGGTCACCCCGGGCACGGTCACCGAGCTTTCGGCGACATTGGTGGCGAGGATCACCCGGCGTTCCTGCCCCGGCTGCAGGGCACGGCGCTGCGCCTCGGCGCTGGCGCCGGCGTGCAGCTCGATGCAGGCCACCGGGTCGTTCGTCAGGGCCCGCGCCGCGGCGGCGATCTCGCCGCGCCCGGGCAGGAAGGCGAGGACGTCGCCGTCGGTGCGCGTGAGTGCGGTGCGTACGCCTTCGGCCACGCGCGTGGCCAGGTCCTTCGCATGGGGCATCGCCTGCGGGTCCGCGGCGAGGTGCTCCAGCGCGACCGGGTGGGAGCGGCCGGGGCTCTCGAGACAGGTGCCGCCGAGATCGCGGGCGAGGCGCGCGCCGTCGATGGTGGCCGAGGTGATCACCAGGCGGTGGCGTCCGGTCTCGGTCAGCAGGGCGTAGAGCAGGTCGGTGTCCCAGCGGCGTTCGTGGAACTCGTCGAGGACCACCACCGCGAAATCCGCGAGGCCGTGGTGCGCCAGCCATTGCAGGGCCATCCCGGGGGTGGCGAATACGATCTGCGTGTCGCGATCGCAGCGCACCTCGCCGCGCACGGCGAAGCCCGCCTCGCGCCCGGGTTTGCCGCCGAGCAGGCCGGCCACCCAGTGCGCCAGGCTGGTGGCCGCCACCCGGCGCGGTTCCACCACCAGCACGCGCCCCTGTTCCCGCGCCCACACCGGCAGGCGCGTCGACTTGCCCGAACCGGTCGCCGCCGATACCACCACCGGGCCGTCGGCCAGCGCCGCGGCAAAGTCCCCGTGCAGGGCGTCGATGGGCATTTCTTCGCTCATGCGGGCGAAGTGTCCACACAGCGACGGGCCGATCAAGCCCGCCAGGCGTGCGGTGGCGGGCCTGGCGCTCAGTCTGACGGTGGGCGGGGCCTGGGTCGGCTGAGGCCGGGTCCGGGGAAACGCCGCTCCGGCGTCCGATGGCGGTCACTCACGCGACTTGCGGGCCAGGGCGTCCTGCTGCTGCTCCAGTGACAGGTGCTGGTGGACATAGTCGCGGGCGTCGGCGGCCGAGGGGTGTCCCTGGTCGGCCGCGCGCGAGAACCATACCCAGGCCTCGACCGGATCCTGTTCCACGCCATGGCCTTCGGCCAGGAAGATGCCCAGGTTGTACTGCGCCTGCATCTGCCCCTGGCGGGCCGCCAGCCGGTACCAGTGGGCGGCCTCGCGCTGGTCCCGGGCGATCCCGTGACCGCGGTCCAGCAGCACGCCCAGGTTGGTACGCGCCGCGGGATGGCCGTCATCGGCGGCGACGCGATACCAGTGCGCCGCCTGCGCCGGATCGCATTCCACTCCCTTGCCGTCGCGGTACAGGTTGCCGAGGCGGGCGGCGGCCTCGCCGTCGCCGTCCTCCGCGGCCTGGCGGTACCAGCGTACGGCCTCGGCCAGATCGGCGATCACGCCGTGGCCCTGTTCCAGCAGCCGGGCGAGGTTGCAGGCCGCTCCGGCATGACCGGCGCCGGCGGCCCGTGCGTACAGCCGGCCGGCTTCGGCGGGGTCGGCATCGCAGCCGCGGCCGGTTTCGTACGCCACCCCCAGACTGTTCAGGGCATCGGGATCGCCCTGTTCGGCCGCTTTCTCCCACCAGGCGACGGCCTCCGCGGCGGCTTCCGGGGTGACCTCGCTGGCGAAGCGCAGAACGCCCAGGTTGTACTGGGCGTTCGCGTGACCGGCCTGCGCCGCGCGGCGATACCAGGTCTCGGCCTCCTCCGCGGGATCACCCTCGGCGACCCCCTGTTCGGCCAGCAGGCCGAGGTTGAAGCAGGCATCCGGCAGGCCCAGCTCGGCTGCGCGTTTCCAGTGCTCGCGGGCCCGCTGCACGTCCGATTCGACGCCCAGGCCGCTGGCGTACAGCACGCCCAGGCCAAGATGGGCGCCGGCATGCGGTCCGTCGGCGCGTTCACTCCAGATTCGGTGGGCTGCGGCAAAGTCGCCGCGTTCCAGGGCCTCGAAGCCGGCTTCGTCTTGCGGTTCGACGCCCGTCTGCGGGGCGTGTTCGGGGTCTTCGGGGGCGGTCATCTCGGGCGGTATTCCGGGCGGCACGATGGGGCCGCCAGCTTCGCAGCATTCCGGGGCTGGCCGCAAACGATCGGGGGGGACGCAGGTCGGGCACCCTCCGTCTGTCGAGGGAAACGTGCACATCGAGCGGTGTTTCCCTAGGATTCGCATTCCCGATGCGATGCGCCGGAGGACCAGGATCCGGCGGTTGCCCCAGTTGCGGCGGTTCGAGAGAGGAATATGGAAGCTTCGCAGAAACTGATTCCCGGCTACGCCAACGCCAAGGCGACGCGCAAGTACGCCGAGTCGTTCCTCGCCGACGGGCGTGCGGCCGAGGGCCATTACAGCGAGTTCTCGCGCGCGCGGATGCGCCTGTCCAGTCTGGGCATCGGCACCTTTGGCGGGGCGGCCACCGCCGAGGTGGACGCGGCCATCTCCGCGATCGTGGCCCGCGGGCTGGCCGAGGGCATCAACGTGGTGGACACCTCCGCGCATTACCGCTATGGCCGCTCGCTGGCGGCCGTGGGCGCGGGCGTGCGCACGGCGCTGGAGGCCGGGGTCCCGCGCGAGGCGATGTTCCTGATCTCCAAGGGGGGCTTCCTGACCCTGCGCGGCGGTCAGCCGGACGACATGGACGCCTGGTTCCAGCGCGAGATCGAGGCCCCGGGCATGGGCACGAAGGAGGACCTGGCCAAGGGCGCGCATCTGCTGACGCCGGAATACATCCACTACCAGATGGAGCTGTCGCGCTCGCTGATGGGTGTGGAGACCCTGGATGCGTTCATCATCGACCAGCCGGAGGTGCACATCCACGAGATCGGCAAGGAACGCACCAACTGGAAGCTGGAGCCGGTGTTCGAGATGCTGGAGCGTGCGGTGCGCGACAAGAAGATCCGCGCCTACGGGATCTCGACCTTCGAGGGCTTTCGCGAGGAGACCGACGCCGCGGTGTTCCAGTCACTGACCTCGATTCAGGGGCTGGCCCAGCGTGCGGCGCAGACCGTGACCGGCGACGAGTTCGCGCGCGATCATTTCAAGCTGGCGATGCTGCCGTTCAATCAGGTGATGCTGGAGGGCTTCACGCGCTTCAATACGGCCACCGGGCAGGGCAACGTGGCCAGCCCGCTGCAGGCGGCGCATCAGCTGGAGATCTACATGATGGCCTCGCACACCATGCTCAAGGGCCACCTCGCGCAGCAGTCGGTGGAAGTGGTGGAGAAGGAGCTGGCGGGGCTGGCCAATCCGGCGCAGCGTGCGATGCAGTTCAATCGCTCGACGCCGGGTCTGGGAACCTCGCTGGTGGGCATGAGCACGCCGGAGCATCTGGACGACATGCTGGCGGTGATGCGCGAGCCGATGCTGGACAAGAAGGCCTACCTCGGCATGTTCAAGAAGGCCGAGGAGGATTAGCACCGGACCGCCATCTCCCGTGATGGCGAACCATCCACCCGGCGTCATTGCGAACCATCCGGCCCCCGTCATGGCGCCCCCCGTCATTGCGAGGAGCCGCAGGCGACGAAGCAATCTCCATCCGGAACCACCGGAGTCTCGATTGCACGCGCTCTGCAAGCTCGAGGAGATTGCTTCGTCGCTGCGCTCCTCGCAATGACGGGGGGGGTGAAGAACCTCGCAATGACGGGGGGGTGAAGAACCTCGCAATGACGGAGGGTTGAAGAACCACGCAATGACGGGGGGTCGAACAAACGCCGTGAAGAAACGACATCCACAAGGTCCAAGCCCATGCAGGTTGATCTGAAGGCCCTCGAATTTCCCGCGATCCAGCGCCTGCTGGAGCGCCTGACCGCCACGCCCTACGGCGCCGATGCCGCGCGCGGGCTGGAACCCGCCCCCAACCTGGAGGCGGCGCGCGCGCTGCAGAAGGCGGTGACCGTGGCCCGCCAGCGTCTGGATGCGGGCACGCTGCCGCGTCTGGGGCAGCTGCCGGACGTGCGCGCGGCGCTGCGCCAGGCCGGCAATCCGGGTTCCGCGCTGCCGGTGCAGGCGCTGCACAACCTGCAGACCATCATGCGCCATGCGCGCGAGCTGGCGGATCAGCTGGAGGATACCCCGGAGATCTACCCCGCGGACCTGAACAAGCTGTACCCGCCGGAGGCGCTGGAGCAGCGCCTGTCCGCCTGCCTGAACCCCGGCGGGTCCTTGCGCGAGGATGCCAGCGAATCGCTGGTGCAGGCCTTCGGCGAGCGCAACCGGCTGCGCGGCGAGGTCGAGACGGTGGTGCACAAGCGCCTGAACCAGTCGGACGTGGCGCAGACCGGCGAAGACGCGCTGAAGGTCCAGTGGCACCAGGAGCGTGCGGTGATGGTGCTGCGCGGCGATGCCGCCGGCGCGGTCAAGGGCGTGCGCCGGGGTACCGCGATGGGCGGGCGCGATCACATCATCGAGCCGATCGAGGCGGTGCCGCTGAACAACCAGCTGGATACCGTGAACGGCCAGATCAACAATGAGCAGCAGCGGCTGCTGCGCGAACTGACCGACACTGTGCGCGAATACGGCGAGCCGCTGGATCTGATGCTGACGGCGCTGACCTGGATCGACCTGGCCTCGGCCGCCGCGCAGCTCTCCGCGCAGATGAACGCCCACGCCCCGGCCCTGGAAGACCGTCCCGGGGTGGAACTGGCCGAGGCCTATCATCCGCTGTTGCTGCTGCAGTTCGCCGAGGGCAACGGGCCGCAGCCGGTGCCGCTGTCCATCCGTCTGGACGACGAGCAGCCGCTGCTGCTGATCACAGGCCCCAACACCGGTGGCAAGACGGTCGCGCTGAAGACTCTCGGCCTGCTGGTGACCATGGCCTGGTGCGGGCTGCACATCCCCGCCGAGCAGGACTGCCGCATCGGCCGTTTCGACCAGGTGATGGTGGACGTGGGCGACAACCAGAGCCTGCTGCACCACCTGTCGACGTTCGCCGGGCACGTGGCGGTGCTCAAGCGCATCCTGGACAACGCGGGTCCGGAGAGCCTGATCCTGCTGGACGAACTGGGGACCGGGACCGACCCGGACGAGGGCGCGGCGCTGGCGATGGCGATGCTGGACGAGCTGCGCGCGCGCGGCACCCGCGGGATCGTCAACACCCACCTGGCACCGCTGAAGGACTATGCCGCTCAGCAGGCGGGCATCCTCAACGCCTCCATGCAGTTCGACCCGGATACCCTGTCGCCCACCTATCGCCTGCTGATCGGCGAGCCGGGGGTGTCCTTCGGCCTGACCATCGCGGAGAAGGAAGGGTTGCCGGGGGACCTGGTGGCGCGCGCGCGCCAGCACTTCGCCGAGCTGCCCACCGCTCAGGCCGGCGCCGAACCCGACTGACGATCGGCTCCGCCGGGGCCGCCCCCGGAGATCGCCACGGCGCTGCGCGCCTCGCGATGACGGTGCTGGTTGCGTCCCGTCATCGCGAGGCCACGCCAGTTGTCTTTCGCCCTTGCGGGGCCCCGCGGGTTGTTTCCTGTTATTGCGAGGCCCCGCCAGGGGCCGTGGCAATCTCCGGACGGGGCCTCCGGCGTTGGGTTCCGCTCGCCCCGGGAAGGGCGGGGGTGCCGTGGCGTTGCGCCCCTCACGTGGACCGTGCTCGCTGGCGCGCCGTATGGCGTGAAGCGCGGGCGATTTCATATTAGTATGGTGGGCTATTTTGATTCGGCGTGTCCGCTCGGATCACGATCGCCCAACAGCCCCTGGTAAGGAACAACCGCCATGTCCGAGACCTCTGCATCGTCCACCGTCCTCACCGGTGCCGAAATCTTCGTCCGCAGTCTGCAGGCCGAAGGCGTTGACCTGGTTTTCGGCTACCCCGGCGGCGCGGTCCTGCACATCTACGATGCGCTGTACAAGCAGAGCCAGGTCTCGCATGTGCTGGTCCGCCACGAGCAGGGCGGGATCCATGCCGCCGAGGGCTACGCTAAATCCTCGGACAAGCCCGGCGTGGCCCTGGTCACCTCCGGTCCGGGGGCGACCAACGCAGTGACCGGCATTGCCGATGCGTACATGGATTCGGTGCCGCTGGTGGTGTTCACCGGCCAGGTGCCGACCAGCATGATCGGCAACGATGCCTTCCAGGAAGTGGACACCGTGGGGATCACGCGGCCCTGCGTGAAGCACAACTTCCTGGTCAAGGACGTGAAGGATCTCGCGACCACCATCAAGAAGGCCTTCTACATCGCCACCACCGGTCGCCCGGGTCCGGTGGTGGTGGATATCCCCAAGGATGTCACCGCCGACAGCTGCGAGTTCGAGTACCCCGAGAGCATCCACATGCGCTCCTACAACCCGAAGACCCGCGGCCACACCGGACAGATCCGGCGCGCGATCGAGCTGATCCTGTCGGCGAAACAGCCGATGATCTATACCGGCGGCGGGGTGGTGCTGGGTCGCGGCTCCGAGGCGCTGACCGAATTCACTCGCAAGCTGGGCTACCCCATCACCAACACCCTGATGGGGCTGGGCGCCTATCCGGCCTCGGACGAGCAGTTCGTCGGCATGCTGGGGATGCACGGGACCTACGAGGCCAACATGGGGATGCACCACGCGGACGTGCTGATTGCCATCGGCGCGCGCTTTGATGACCGCGTGACGGGCAACATCGAGAAGTTCTGCCCCCACGCGAAGATCGTGCATGTGGACGTCGACCCGGCCTCCATCTCCAAGAACGTGAAGGTGGACGTGCCCATCGTCGGCGAGGTGGAGCCGGTGCTGCGCGAGCTGATCCGCGCGCTGGACGAGAACGGCGGCCAGCCCGACGCCGACGCGCTGAAGGCCTGGTGGGACCAGATCCGCGAATGGCGCGGCCAGGACTGTCTCAAGTACGATCGCGATTCCGAGCTGATCAAGCCGCAGTTTGTGGTGCAGAAGTTCTGGGAGCTGACCGGCGGCGACGCCTTCGTGACCTCCGACGTGGGCCAGCATCAGATGTGGGCGGCGCAGTTCTACGGCTTCGACAAGCCCAACCGCTGGATCAACTCCGGCGGTCTGGGAACCATGGGCGTGGGACTGCCGTTCGCGATGGGCGTGCAGTTGGCACATCCGGATGCGACGGTGGGCTGCATCACCGGCGAGGCCAGCATCCAGATGTGCATGCAGGAGCTGTCGACCTGCTATCAGTACCAGCTGCCGCTGAAGATCCTGAACCTGAACAACCGCTACATGGGGATGGTGCGGCAGTGGCAGGAGTTCTTCTACCAGGGCCGCTATGCGATGTCGTACATGGATGCGCTGCCCGATTTCGTCAAGCTGGCGGAGGCCTACGGCCACGTGGGCATCCAGGTCGACAAGCCGGGCGACGTGGAGGGCGCGCTGAAGGAGGCCCTGGCGCAGAAGGACCGCCTGGTGTTCCTGGACTTCATCACCGATCAGTCCGAGAACGTCTATCCGATGATCCCGGCCGGTGCCGGTCAGAACGAAATGATCCTGGTCTGACAGGGAAGGATTCCGTATGCGTCACATCATCAGTGTCCTGCTGGAGAACGAATCCGGTGCCCTGTCACGGGTGGCCGGCCTGTTCTCGGCCCGCGGCTACAACATCGAATCGCTGACCGTCGCGCCCACCGACGACCCCACGCTCTCACGCATGACGATCGTCACCAGCGGCTCGGACGAGATCGTCGAGCAGATCACCAAGCAGCTGAACAAGCTGATCGACGTGATCAAGCTGCTCGACCTGACCTCCTATCCGCATATCGAGCGCGAGATGGCGATGGTCAAGGTCCGCGTGGACGAACCCGGCGACCGCGAAGAAGTGAAGCGCCTCGCCGATATCTTCCGCGGCCGCATCATCGACGTCACGCAAAAGACCTACGTCATCGAAATCACCGGGGAGGGCTCCAAGCTGGATGCTTTCCTTCAGGCCCTGGAGCCCTTCCCCGTGCAGGAGGTGGTGCGCTCCGGGGTCATGGGCATCGCGCGCGGGGACGTCACGCTCCAGATCTGAACACCTTTCACCGATTGCCAAGGAAACCGCAATGAAGCTCTATTACGACAAAGACGCCGACCTCTCCATCATTCAGGGCATGAAGGTGGCCATCATTGGCTACGGCTCGCAGGGACACGCCCATGCGAACAACCTGAAGGATTCCGGCGTGGACGTCACCGTCGGCCTGCGTGCCGGTTCCGGTTCGCGCGCCAAGGCCGAGGAAGCCGGCCTGAAGGTGGCCGACGTGTCCGACGCGGTGGCCGCCGCCGATCTGGTCATGGTGCTGGCCCCCGACGAATACCAGGCGAAGCTCTACAGCGAGGAGATCAAGCCCAACCTCAAGCAGGGCGGCACCCTGGCGTTCGCCCATGGCTTCACCATCCATTACAACCAGATCGAGCCGCGCGGCGACCTCGACGTGATCATGATCGCGCCCAAGGCGCCGGGTCACACCGTGCGCTCGGAATTCGCCCGCGGCGGTGGCATTCCCGACCTGATCGCCATCGAGCAGGACGCCTCCGGCAAGGCGCGTGACATCGCGCTGTCCTATGCCTCGGCGATCGGCGGCGGCCGCACCGGCATCATCGAGACCAGCTTCCAGGACGAGACCGAGACCGACCTGTTCGGCGAGCAGGCCGTGCTGTGCGGCGGCGCGGTGGAGCTGGTCAAGGCCGGCTTCGAGACCCTGACCGAGGCGGGCTATGCCCCGGAGATGGCCTACTTCGAGTGCCTGCACGAGCTCAAGCTGATCGTCGACCTGATGTACGAGGGCGGCATCGCCAACATGAACTACTCCATCTCCAACAACGCGGAGTACGGCGAGTACGTGACCGGCCCGAAGGTCATCAACCAGCAGTCCCGCGAGGCCATGCGCGAGGCCCTGCACAACATCCAGACCGGCGAGTACGCCAAGCGCTTCATCCAGGAAGGGGATACCAACTATCCCTCCATGACCGCGAATCGCCGCCGCAACGCCGCCCACGAGATCGAGCAGGTGGGTGAGCGGCTGCGGGCGATGATGCCCTGGATCCAGGCCAACCAGCTGGTCGACAAGTCGCGCAACTGATCCGCGGCACCACCGGCCCCGGGCGCGGGCCGCGGAGGAGGCATGCTGTTTCCGGTAGCGAAGGAAGGCCGCCTGTTCGTCATCGTCACCGCCTGGATGGCGGTGATCACGCTGCTGTCCGGGCTGGCGGATCTGGGTCTGTTCCTGGTCATCCTGATGCTGGCCCTGATGGCCCTGTTCCGCGACCTGCGGCGCCGGGCGCCGGCCCAGGCCCTGGGCCTGGTGGCCCCGGTCGACGGCGTAGTGGAATCGGTGGAGACCACCACCGACCCGTTCACCGGGCGCGAGGCCGAGCGCATCCGCATGCGCCAGCGCTATCTCGGCGAATACAACATCCATGCCCCGCAGGAGGTCGAGGTGCGCGAGCGCGTCTGGCCGGGGCAGGAGACGGATCGCGAGCCCGATCCGCAGCTCGCCGGCCGGCTTGCGTTCGCGCTGGCCACCGACGAGGATGACCGCATGACCCTGGCTCTCGGCGTGACGCACTGGCCGCGGTTCATCCGCATGGCGGAGGTGCTGCCCGGCAACCGGCTGGGCCGTGGCAAGCGCATCGGGTTTGCCGGTTTCGGCGGTCGTGCGGAGCTGTGGCTGCCCCGGGGCTCGCACGTGATGGTGCGGCCGGGGCAGGTCGTGCTGGCGGGGACGACCCTGCTGGGCGGGCTCCCGCCGCGCGAGCCGGGTGATCAGGGCGGCGCCGTGGAGCTGGCCGAATGAATCCCGACGAAGACCCCGACATCATCCGTGGCGAGGACGAGCTGGACGACGAGCCTCCGCGTTCGCGGCGGCGGCGAGGTGTGTTCCTGCTGCCCAACCTGTTCACCACCGGGGTCCTGTTCTCCGGATTCCTGGCGATCGTGTCCGCCATCGACGGGGAGTTCATTACCGCGGCCATCGCGGTCTTCGTGGCCATGGTGCTGGATACCCTGGACGGCCGGGTCGCGCGCATGACCGATACCCAGAGCGAGTTCGGCGCGCAGTTCGATTCGCTCTCCGATCTGGTCTCCTTCGGTCTGGCCCCGGCACTGGTGGTGTACCTGTGGCAGCTGCAGGACCTGGGCAACTTCGGCTGGGTGGCCGCGTTCTTCTTTGCCACCGCGGCGGCGCTGCGACTCGCGCGTTTCAACAGCCGCCTGGCGGTGACCGACAAGCGCTTCTTCCAGGGCTTGCCCAGTCCCGCCAGTGCGGCACTGCTGGTGGGGACCGTCTGGGTGGTCGAGGACCTCGGCATGGCCGCGGAGCTGGGGGACACCGGGGCGGTGGCGGTGCTGATCATCACCGTGCTCGCCGGGGCGGCAATGGTCAGTAACCTGACCTACTTCAGTTTCAAGGACATGGACTTCCGCCACCGGGTCCCGTTCCTGGCCATGCTGGGCGTGGTCGGGGCGCTGATGCTGGCGGCCCTGGATCCGCCCAAGATGCTGCTGGCCGGGTTCGTGGTGTATGCGCTGTCCGGGCCGCTGCTGACGCTGGTGCGCTGGCAGCGCCATCGGCGCCGCGGCCGTGCCCCGCAAGCCTGAGCGGGGAGGCGGGCGTGGAACTCTCGCGGCACAAGCGGCGCATCCTCGCCGACATGGGCATCCCGTTGTGGCGGGCGCGCGCGTCGGCGGATACCGGCGCCGCGCCGGAAGCGTCCCCGGAGCCACCACCTGAATCCCGGGCCGGCCTGACCGTGGAGCAGGAGCCGCGGGAGTCGTCCGTGGCGGCCACGGGCATCGACTGGCAGGCCCTGCATGATGAAGTCGCGGGCTGCACTGCCTGCAGCGAGCTCGTGGCCAGCCGGCGGCAGACGGTCTTCGGGGTGGGCGATACCGGCGCCCGCTGGCTATTCGTCGGCGAGGCCCCGGGTGCCGAGGAGGATCGTCGCGGCGAGCCCTTCGTCGGGCGGGCCGGGCAGCTGCTGGACAACATGCTGGCGGCGCTGGGACTGGATCGAGAGCACGACGTGTTCATCGCCAATATCCTGAAGTGCCGGCCGCCCAACAATCGGGATCCGAAGCCGGAGGAGGCACGGGCCTGCCGCGGTTTCCTGGATCGCCAGATCGAGGCGATCGCCCCGGAGGTCATCGTGGCGCTGGGGCGGGTCCCGGCGCACCAGCTGCTGGAGACCGAGACCGCGGTGGGGCGCCTGCGCGGGCGCGTCCACGAGTATCGCGGCATTCCGCTGGTCGTGACCTGGCATCCGGCCTATCTGTTGCGTTCGCCGCGGGAAAAGGCGCGTGCCTGGGAGGACCTGCAGCGGGCGCGTGCGTGCCTGCCGTCCGCGGCCACCGACTGAACCACCGGCTCCATCCGGGGGTCGACTCCTGCACGAGGGAAGATGACCGATGAGTGCCGAAGCCCGAACCCGACCCGAACTGCGGCGCATGCAGCTGGCCGACATCGATCGCGTGATGGTGATCGAGCGCCAGGCGTATGACTATCCCTGGACCGCGCGGATCTTCCAGGACTGCCTGAAGGTCGGTTACGACGGCTGGATCCTGTCCGTCGATGGCCGTCAGGTGGGGCATGCGATCCTGACCGTGGCCGCCGGCGAGGCGCATCTGCTGAATCTGACGGTGGATCCGCGCTGGCAGGGCTACGGGCTGGGGCGCTTCATGCTGCGCCGGCTGCTGGCCTGTGCCTGCGCTGAACGCGCCGAGGCCCTGTTCCTCGAGGTGCGCCCTTCCAACGCCGCGGCCGTGCAGCTCTACCGTTCGGAGGGCTTCGAGCACATTGGCACCCGGCCGCGTTACTACCCGCTTCCCAGCGGCCGCGAGGATGCCTGGGTGCTGCGCCGCAGCTGCGAGGAACCGGCGGGGGCCTAGGGAAACGCTGATCAGCGTTTCCCTGGCGCATTCTGCGGTCAGGGTGCGCAAAAATACACTGCCGGTTTTGCGGTTCCACGGGCTTGTGTCTATTCTCAGGGTCTTACGACCGGTTCCGTATCGAGGCTGTGATGAAAAAGTCCCTTCTTGCCCTGACCGCGGCCCTGCCGCTCCTGTTGACTGCCGGCCAAACAGCGGCCACCGAATTCGGTTACGACGAAGCCGAACGCCAGCAGGAACTGCTGGGCGTCTGGTTCGGAATCCGTGAACGCAATGCGCAGCGCGGCGACCGTGACGCGCAGTTCGACGTGGGCATGGCCCATTACACCGCGCGTGGCACCGAACAGGACGACGCGGCGGCAGCCGAATGGTTCGCGCGGGCCGCCGAGCAGGGGCATGCGCGCGCGCACTACTTCCTCGGCTACCTCCATGCCACCGGACGCGGGGTCCCCGTGGACGCGGAGAAAAGCGACGAACACTACCGTCGCGCGGCGGAACTGGGCGACATGGATGCCCAGTATCACCTCGGACGGGACCTGCTGGCGGACGAATCGGCCGATCCGGCCGAAGCCGCGGAATGGATCGAACGCGCCGCCGGTCAGGGGCTGGCCTCCGCCCAGTATCACTGGGGCTACCTGCTGGAGACCGGGCGCGGGGTCGAGCGTTCGGTGGACGACGCCGTCGAGTGGTATGTGCTCGCGGCGGAGCAGGGCAACGCCCAGGCCCAGCGCGGGCTCGGGCGCCTGCACATGGCCGGCCGCGGCGTGAATCGCGACCGGGTCCAGGCCTGGGTCTGGTACAGCCTCGGCGACGATGGCGAGCACGTGGAACGCCTGGAGTCCCGCATGAGCGAGGCCGAGCTGGCGGCCGCGCGCGAGAGCCTCGCCGAGCAGCGCACGGCCATGCGCACCGAAGCCGCCGTACGCTGAACCGTTTCCGCCCGCCGCCCAATGCGGCGGGCGGAATACGTTAGAATGTCGGGCTTTCTCCCCGTACGGGACCCGACTGATGTCCTTTGTCGACGAGACCGCCCGCCGCCGGACCTTTGCGATCATCTCGCATCCGGACGCGGGCAAGACCACCATGACCGAAAAGCTCCTGCTGTACGGCGGCGCGATCCAGCTCGCCGGTACGGTCAAGGGGCGCAAGTCCGCGCGCCACGCCACCTCCGACTGGATGGCGATGGAGCAGTCGCGCGGGATCTCGGTCACCTCCTCGGTGATGCAGTACCCCTACAAGGGGCGCATGGTGAACCTGCTGGATACCCCGGGGCATGCGGACTTTTCCGAGGATACCTACCGCACGCTGACCGCCGTCGACTCCGCGCTGATGGTCATCGACGCGGCCAAGGGCGTGGAGGACCGCACCATCAAGCTGATGGAGGTCTGCCGCCTGCGCGATACCCCGATCATGACCTTCGTCAACAAGATGGACCGCGAGGGGCGCGAGCCGATCGAACTGCTGGACGAGGTCGAGGACGTGCTGAAGATCCAGTGCGCCCCGGTCACCTGGCCGATCGGTTCCGGCAAGCGTTTTCGCGGCGTCTACCATATCCGCCGCGATGCGGTGCACTTGTACGACCCGGAGCAGGGCGGCAAGAAGTCCACCGGCGAGATCATCGAGGGCCTCGACAACCCGCGCCTCGACAAGGTCCTGGGGACCCAGGCCGAAGAGCTGCGCGAGGAACTGGAGCTGGTGCAGGGCGCCTCGCACGAGTTCGATCCGGACGCCTATCTGCGCGGTGAGCAGACCCCGGTGTTCTTTGGTTCGGCGATCAACAACTTCGGTATCGAGGAACTGCTGGACGACTTCGTCGAGTTTGCCCCCGGTCCGCTGCCGCGTCCGGCGTATTCACGGGGGGTCGAGCCTACCGAGGAGAAGTTCACCGGGTTCGTGTTCAAGATCCAGGCGAACATGGATCCCAATCACAGGGATCGCATCGCCTTCATGCGCATCTGCTCCGGCACCTTCGACAAGGGCGCGAAGCTGCGCCACGTGCGCATCGGCCGCGACGTGAAGATCCCGGACGCACTGACCTTCCTCGCCTCCGATCGGGAACACGTGGAGACCGCCTATCCCGGCGACATCATCGGCATCCACAACCACGGGACCATCCGCATCGGGGACACCTTTACCCAGGGCGAGGATCTGACGTTCAAGGGCATCCCCAACTTCGCGCCCGAGCTGTTCCGCCGCGCGCAGCTGAAGGATCCGCTGAAGATGAAGCAGCTGACCAAGGGGCTGCAGGAGCTGTGCGAGGAAGGCGCGACCCAGCTCTACCGCCCGCTGACGAACAACGACCTGATCCTGGGGGCGGTGGGGGTGCTGCAGTTCGACGTGGTCGCCGAACGCCTGCGCACCGAGTACAAGGTGGAGGCGCAGTTCGAGAACGTGAACGTGCAGACCGCGCGCTGGGTGGAAAGCGACGATCCGAAGAAGCTGGCGGAGTTCAAGGAAAAGGCGGCGAACAACCTCGCCCTCGACCATGCCGGGGATCTGGTCTATATCGCCCCCACGCGGGTGAACCTGCAGATGGCCGAGGAGAAATGGCCGGAGATCCGCTTCCTGGCCACTCGCGAGCACGGACAGCCGGGGGAGTAGCGCCCGGGCTGCGCACGGATTCGTCCCGCTGCGCGGTCTACGTGCGGGGCATTGCGAGGAGCGAAGCGACGAAGTCATGGGGATCCGGAACCACCGGGTTCCCGGTCGGGTCGGCTTCGTCGGGCGTGTCCCGAGATTGCTTCGCTGCGCTCGCAATGACGGGTCCCGGGGGCTCGCAATGACGGTTCATCATCCCGAGGGGGTGGGCATGGCGGTGAAATTGCAACGGATGCCGGTGCTGGTGGTTGTGATGCTGGGGCTGGCGATGGGCGGCTGCACGCTGCAGAAGAGCGAGGGCCGGGACGACGGGTTCGAGCCGCGTCCGGGCACCGTCGAGGCAATGGAGCCGTTTCATGCCTTCCTGGACACCCGGCCCACCCCGGAGGAATTCCGGCGGGTCTATCCCGATGTGACGCTGGTGCTCCCGGGCGACATCGCGACGCACGAATACCGTACCGACAACAGCCGCTTCTTCGCCGAACTCGACGACGACGGCCGTATCGTCGACGGCGAGTTCCGCTGAGCCTCCCGATGCTGAAGATCTCCGGTAACGTGACCATCCCCGACGCGGAGATCGAGCTGACGCCGATCCGCGCGCAGGGCGCCGGCGGGCAGAACGTCAACAAGGTGGCCACCGCCATCCATCTCCGCTTCGACATCCATGCCTCCGCGAGTCTGCCCGAGGTCTATCGCGAACGCCTGCTGCGCCGGCGCGATCGGCGCATCACCCGCGACGGCGTGATCGTGATCAAGGCACAGCAGTACCGCACGCAGGAGGCCAATCGCGAGGATGCCCTCGAGCGCCTGGCCGAGCTGCTGCGCGAGGCCGGACAGCCGGTGAAGAAGCGGCGCCCGACGCGACCGCCCCGTGCCGCCAAACTGCGCCGGCTGGACGCCAAGACCCGGCGCGGGCGCAGGAAGGCCCTGCGCGGCCGCGTCGACCCCGACTGATGCCCCCTTACCTCCGCGGCATGCCCTGCATCCGGAGGGGGCATGGCTCCGTGCTTTCGGGCATGCTTTTCCGTGTGTATCCAGGATTTATGCGGGAGACGGGGCATGAATGGCGATGCGGACAACGAGCAGGCGTTCGATCCGGAGGCGGAGCTCCTGGACACCTTCACCCGGGTGGAATTCGACTGGACGATGCTGACGCCCTTCCCCGACTTTGCCGTGGTCGGCGGCATGGTGGTGGGGGCGCTGATCCTGGCCTGGGGCATGCTGCAGCGACCGCGTCACCGCACGGCCATGCTCGGCGGCGCGGGCGTGATGCTGCTGGCGGTGGCGGCCTACGTGCTGATGGCACTGGTGGCCCTCTACCTGGTGCGTCGGCGGCGCAGCCCCGGCTGGCAGCGGCGCGGCGACTGAGCTCGTCAGGGCAGCAGCGCTTCCAGGCTCTGTGCCGGCATGGCGCGGTGGAACAGGAAGCCCTGGAAACGTCTGCAGCCGCGCTGTCCGAGGAACTCCTGCTGGGCGGGTGTCTCGACCCCTTCGGCCACGACCTCCAGCCCCATGGTGCGGGCAATGGCCAGGATGGTGGTTACGATCTCGGCGTCGCCCGGATCGTGTTCGAGGTCGCGCACGAAGGAGCGGTCGATCTTCAGTTCGGTCACCGGCAACCGCTTGAGATACCCGAGCGACGAGTATCCGGTGCCGAAATCGTCCAGCGCGAGGCCGATGCCCAGCGCCCGCAGCTCCTGCAGGTTGGTCATCAACTGTTCGGATTCCTCGGCCATCACGCTCTCGGTGATCTCGAGTGTCAGTCGCTGCGGCGGGGCGCCGGTCTCGTGCAGCAGCTGGCGCACCTCGTCGAGCAGCCGGGCATCGCGCAGGTGCGGAGCGGAGAGATTGACCGCGAGCTGCAGGGCCTCGGCGCCGGGGATGTTGCGCCAGCGGGCCAGGTGCTCGCAGGCCTGGCGCAGGGCCACCCGGCCGATCGCGAGGATCTGGCCGCTCTGCTCCGCCACGGGGATGAATTCGGAGGGTGAAACCTCCCCGGGCTCGCCCGGGTTCCAGCGCATCAGGCCTTCGGCACTGATCACGTTGCCGTCCGTGTCCACCTGCGGCTGCAGGTGAAGGAGCAGATCATCGGCATCCAGCGCATCCCGCAGGGCCCGTTCCAGTTCCGCCCGCCGCTGCAGCTGGCGCTGCATCTCCGGGTCGTAGAAGCGCATCGTGTCGCGACCGTGATGCTTGGCCTGATACATCGCGAAATCCACCTGCTTGAGCAGTTCCTCGCTGGTGTCCTCGCCCTGCGGGAACACGCTGACGCCGACGCTGGCCTGGATGACATGCTGGATCCGGTCCAGTATCAGCGGCTCCCGAATATGGTCCAGCAATTTGGCGGCGAGCTTGCCGGCATCCGCGACCGCCTGGTCGGAATCGGGCTTGAGCTCTTCCAGCAGGACCACGAATTCGTCGCCACCGATGCGCGCCACCGTGTCCTGCGGGCGAACCTGCCCCTGCAGGCGCTGTGCGACCAGCGTCAGCAGCCGGTCGCCGACCGAATGGCCGCGGGTGTCGTTGAGGGTCTTGAAGTTGTCGAGGTCGATCAGCAGCAGGGCCGAGCGCCGCCCGGACTGTTCGGCGGCGCGGATGGCGTGGTCCAGGCGCTCGTGCAGCAGGCGGCGGTTGGCCAGGCCGGTCAGCGGATCGAGAAAGGCGAGGCGGGCGTCTTCTTCGACTTCCAGCATGCGCCGCAGCCGCTCCACCATGTCCAGGGTGGCGCCCTGGAGGGTGGCGACTTCCTGCAGCCGCGAATCGCGGCGGATGCGGGTGGTGAACCGTCCCTGGCCCACGTCCTCCAGAGTGGCCACCGCCTCGCGCAGCGGTCGCAGGGCGCGCCCCAGCCAGAAGTACAGCGCCCAGCCGATCAGGAGGAGGGCGATGATCGCCCCGGCGCGCGTGGCGTTGTTGATGAAACGCTGGGTCGTAACCGAGTCGGTGATGTCGCGGATGACCACGATGTTGCCGGTGACGTCCTCGCCGTCGAACGGGGTCAGCGGCAGGTGCACCGCGAGTTCATGGCGTCCGGCGGCGGTCGTGCGTCGTGCCGCGGCCCGGTTCAGCATGGGGCCGGGGTTGGGCAGGGCCGCCGCGGGCGCGGTGTGTTCCACCCGCCCCCCGGCGTCCAGCAGCACCGCGCGGGTATCCGCCTTGCCCGCGAGGGTGTCGAGGGCGGACCCGGCCAGCGATTGCAGTGGCACGACCACGCCGACCAGCTGTCCCTGGTCGTACAGCGGGATGGTCAGTCCGGCGAAATAGCGCCCCTCCGGAGTGCGGTGCAGGCCCTGGTGGATGCGGCCGTCGTCCAGCGTGGCCCGCGCCAGCGGAAACTCGGTGGCGTCCTCGAGAACGGAGTCAAACCGGCGTTCGCCGTCGGCGTCATAAATGACCAGGCCGCTGGCGACGCCCGCGGCGGTCAGTCGGTTGTGCAGCGGGTCGGCATAGCCCGCCACCGGCTCGTCGCCGGCAAGCGCCTCGCGCAGCGCGCGGTTGCGGGTGATCGTGGTGGCCTCGCTGCGCAGCGCCTGCAGTTCGGCCTCCAGCACCTGTTGCCAGGCGGCTTCCTGGGTTTCCATGGCAAAGCGGTCGAGCCGCTGGTCCGCCTGCTGCAGGGCCAGATGGGCACCGGTAGCCAGGGCGGCGGCCAGCAGGGCCAGACCGGCGAAAGCAGCCAGTGCAATGGCCGTTCGCAGTGGCATCACCCGCGCCTCCGCTCCGGTTCCCATCTCATTCGAAGGGGTAGTTGCGGCGGCTCCACTCGGGGTAGCCGCCGGGAAAGTAGTGGAGGTCGTCGAAGCCCCATTCCAGTGCGCGGCGGATGGCGGCTTCGGTACGCCAGCAGTCGAACTCGTTGCAGTAGACGACCACCGGCCGGTCCCGGCCTCCGGCGACTTCGAGCAGTTGCTCGCGGGTGAAGCGGTTCCGCGGGTCGTCCGCGTCGCGCATGATGGTCAGGTTGGTTGCGCCCGGGATGCGGCCGGCGCGATAGTCGGCTGACAGGCGCACGTCGACGAACGGAACCCCCTCGCGAAACAGCCTCCAGGCGCCGTCGGCGTCGACGCGCGTGGTGTCCGCGATGGCCTCCGGCGCCCGATACGGCTCATCGGCCGCTGCGGGTGCAATGGCCGTGACGGCCAGCAGACACCAGAGCAGGAGGATCAGTGGGTTCATCGCCACCGCGGTTCACGAGTTTTGGGTCAATGTATCACGAGTTGTCCGTGAACTCCGAGGCGTCACCCGCCTCGGACTGCTGGTGCTGCCACAGGCGTGCATAGGTGCCGTTGCGGGCGAGGAGTTCCCGATGGGTGCCGGTTTCGACGACCCGCCCCTGATCCAGGACCACGATGCGGTCGGCGTGTTTCACCGTGGACAGGCGGTGGGCGATCACCAGTGTCGTGCGGCGCGCGGAGACCTCGTCCAGCGCCTGCAGGATGCCCTTCTCGGTGTCGGAATCCAGTGACGAGGTGGCCTCGTCGAACACCAGGATGGGCGGGTCCTTCAGCAGCATGCGGGCGATCGCGATGCGCTGCTTCTCGCCGCCGGACACCTTCAGGCCGCGCTCGCCCACCACCGTGTCGAGACCATCGGGGAGGCGCGCGACGAAGCCCTCCAGATGGGCCAGGCGCACCACCCGCTCGATCGCCGCGTCACTGGCGGAGGGGTCGCCGTAGGCGATGTTGTAGCGGATGGTGTCGTTGAACAGCACGGTGTCCTGCGGAACCATGCCGATCGCCCGGCGCACGCTCGCCTGGGTCACGTCGCGCAGGTCCTGACCGTCGATGGTGATGCGCCCGCCGGTCACGTCGTAGAAGCGGAACAGCAGCCGTGACAGGGTGGACTTGCCGGCGCCGCTGGGGCCCACCACCGCGACCCGTTTCCCGGCCGGCAGGTCGATGGTCACGTCCTCGAGGATCGGTCGGTCCGGCTGGTAGTGGAAATCCACGTGCTCGAAGCGCACGTGCCCGGCGCCGACCTCCAGGTCCGGGGCATCGGGGCGGTCCTCGACCTGCACGGGCTTCTCCAGCAGGCCGAACAGGCGCTCGATGTTGGCCAGCGACTGGCGGATCTCGCGATAGACGAAGCCGAGGAAGTTCAGCGGGATGAACAGCTGGATCATGTAGGCGTTGACCATCACCAGATCGCCCAGCGACATCGAGCCGTCGGCCACCCGCGCGGCGGCCAGCAGCATCATCACGGTGATCGCCGCGGCGATGATCAGGGCCTGCCCGGAGTTGAGCAGCACCAGCGACAGCACGTTCTTGGTACGCGCCTGTTCCCAGGCCGCGAGACCGCGGTCGTAGCGGTCGGCCTCGAAATCCTCGTTGCCGAAGTACTTGACCGTCTCGTAGTTGAGCAGGCTGTCGATCGCCCGGGTATTGGATTCGTTGTCGCGCTGGTTGGCCTCGCGCACGAAGCGCGTGCGCCATTCGGTGATCCAGATGGAGAAGGCCGCGTAGACCGCCACCGCGACCAGCACGGTGAACATGAACACCGGGCCGACGGCGAACAGCAGGATGCCGGCCACCAGCAGGATCTCGATCAGGGTCGGCAGGATGTTGAACACCATGAAGCGCAGCAGGAAGCTCATGCCGCTGGTGCCGCGCTCGATGTCGCGGGCCAGGCCCCCGGTCTCGCGTGCCAGATGGAACCCCAGCTCCAGCCGGTGCAGGTGCTGGAAGACTCGCAGCGAGGCGCGCCGCATCGCGCGTTCGGCCACGCGCACAAAGACCGCGTCGCGCAGCTCGCCGAAGAAGGTCCCGCCGAAGCGCAGCAGGCCGTAGCCCAGCACCAGCGCCACCGGCACGGTCACCAGGGCCTCCGCGCCGGCCTCCTCGAAATGCTCGACGATGTATTTCAGCGCGATCGGCACCGTCACGGTGGCCAGCTTGGCCAGCGCCATCAGCCCCAGCGCGAGGAACATCCGCCCGCGGAACTCGGACAGGTACGGCAGCAGGCTGCGTACGATGCGCCAGTTGATCGCGTTGTCGGGAGCGTCGTGGACCGAAGAGCCGAAACCGCGCATGGAAAGTCACCCGGATGAAGGGAGCGCGTAGCCTACTATGCACACCGGGAAGCTGCCCGTTCTTGCGCCCGGCGCGGGGCCTGGGGCAGTCTGAACAACTTCATGGCAAGGCAGGTGGACACGCCGGTGGAAGGGAATCAGACCGCAGCAACAGCGGCGCAGGGAAGCGCCCCGGAAACCATCCTGCGCGAGACCTTTGGCTACCAGGCCTTTCGCGGGCAGCAACAGGCGGTGGTGGAACACGTCATCGGCGGTGGCGACGCCCTGGTGCTGATGCCCACCGGCGGCGGCAAGTCGCTGTGCTACCAGATCCCGGCGCTGGCGCGGCGTGGCTGCGCCATCGTCATCTCGCCGCTGATCGCGCTGATGCAGGACCAGGTGCAGGCCCTGCGGCAGAACGGCGTGGCCGCGGCCGGGCTGGATTCGGGCCAGGACGAGGCCACCGCGCGCGGGGTGCTGGCCGCGCTGCATGCCGGGGAGCTGGATCTTCTGTATCTGTCGCCGGAGCGGCTGTTCGCACCCGGCATGCTGGATCGTCTGGAAGGGCTGGAGCTGGCGCTGTTCGCGATCGACGAGGCGCATTGCGTGTCGCAGTGGGGGCACGACTTCCGCCCGGAATACGGGCGCCTGGCGGTGCTGGCGGAGCGTTTCCCGTCGGTGCCGCGCATCGCCCTGACCGCCACCGCCGACGAACCCACCCGCGAGGAGATCCGCGAGCGCCTGCGCCTGGAGTCGGCGCGGATGTTCGTCAGTTCTTTCGACCGGCCCAACATCCGCTTTCGCGTCGCGGCGGCCGATGGCGCGTCCGGCCCGCCGCGCGAGCGCCTGCTGCGCTTCATCCGCGAGGAACACCCGGGCGAGGCGGGCATCGTTTACTGCCTGTCGCGGCGCAAGGTGGACGAAACCGCCGAATGGCTGGCGGCGCGCGGGGTTACCGCGCTGCCGTATCACGCGGGGCTGTCGGCGGCGACCCGCGCCGAGCACCAGCGCCGTTTCCTGCGCGAGGATGGCGTGGTGATGGTCGCGACCATCGCCTTCGGCATGGGCATCGACAAGCCCGATGTGCGCTTCGTCGCCCACCTGAGCCTGCCGAAGAGCCTCGAGGGCTACTATCAGGAGACCGGCCGCGCCGGACGCGACGGCCTGCCGGCCGACGCCTGGATGCTCTACGGGCTGCAGGACGTGGTCACGCTGCGGCAGATGCTGCAGGACTCGGAGGCCGGCGAGGAGCGCCAGCGCATCGAGCAGCAGAAGCTCGAGGCCATGCTGGGCTTCAGCGAACTGACTACCTGCCGCCGTCAGGCCCTGCTCGCGTGGTTCGGCGAGACCCTGCCCGAGCCCTGCGGATACTGCGACAACTGCCAGGACCCGCCGGCCACCTGGGATGCCACGGTGGCCGCGCAGAAACTGCTTTCCTGCGTCTATCGCACCGGCGAGCGTTTCGGTGCCGGGCACGTGATCGCGGTGTTGCGCGGCAGCCGCAGCGAACGCCTGACCCGCCTCGGGCACGAACGCCTGAGCACCTTCGGCATCGGCACCGAGCTGGACGAACGCCAGTGGCGCGGCCTGGTGCGTCAGCTGCTGGCGCGCGGCCTGCTGCGGCTGGATCCCGAGGGCTATGGCGGGCTGCGCCTGGACCCCGGGTGTCGCGCCGTGCTGCGTGGCGAGGAATCCCTGCACCTGCGTCACGAGGCCGCCGGGGCGCGGCCCGCACAGCCCTCGCGGGGTGAAACCGCACGTTCGGTTGCCGGTCTGGATGCGGAAGACCGGGCCTTGTGGGACACTCTGCGCAGGCTGCGGCAGAAACTGTCGACGGATCAGGGCGTGCCGCCCTACGTGATCTTCAACGACGCCACCCTGCTGGAGATGGTGGCCGGCACACCGCGCACTCCGGACGAGCTGCTGGGCATCTCCGGGGTCGGGCAGCACAAGCTGGATCGCTACGGCGAGGCCTTCCTGGCAGCGATCCGCGAACACCTGGGACTGGAAGTCCGGGAATAACGAGAACGAAGTTCGGGGAGAGTCGAGTGACCCGCATATCATTTCTGGAAGATTTCTATCGCTATCGGGACGGGCAGCTCGTGGTCACCCCGGAGCAGGGGAGCCGCTTTGCCAAGACCGTGGCGGGGGACTTCAACCCCATCCATGACGCCGATTCGCGGCGGTTCTGCGTGCCCGGCGACCTGCTGTTCGCCCTGGCCCTGGATGCCTGGGGGGCCAGCGCTTCGATGAACTTTCGCTTTACCGGCATGGTGGGCGGTAACGCCCCGGTGCATTTCCCGGAGAACCCCGGCGAACAGGTGGCGATCACCGACGAGAATGGCAAGAGCGTGATCGAGATCGAACGTTCGGGGGCGGTGGTTGATGACCCGGCCGCGATCGAGTCGCTGATTCGCAGCTACGTGTCGTTCTCCGGACAGAACTTCCCGCACGTGCTGGTGCCGCTGATGCGCGAGCATCAGGTGATGGTGAACCCCAAACGTCCGCTGGTGATGTACGAGCGCATGGGGTTCGAACTGCCCGAGCCGCTGGCGGCCGCGGCAGCCGTACCCGAGCCGCGGCTGAAGGACGCGGTCATGACGGTCAACGGCAAGCGCGGCGAGATCCGGCTCGACTACGAACTGGTGACCGACGGCGCGGTGGTCGCCCGGGGCAGCAAGCACCTGGTCCTGAGCGGCCTGCGGCCGTTCGACGAAGCCGATGTCGAGCAGCTGGTCGCGGATTACGAGAGCTGGAAGGCGGCCTGGGCGCAGGCGGGGTCGGCAACCGCCTGACCCGGCGGGGGTCAGGTGCGCACCGCCTCCTCGAACCGTTCCTCGTCCATCTCCCGGATCTTCCTCTCCAGCGCGTCGAGGTGGTGCACCACGCTGCGCGAGGCCTCCTCCAGTGCCTCCATGTGCATCCGGATCAGCGGTTCGTTGCGCTCGTGCTGGCGCCGGGCGAAACCCAGCATTTTCGAAAACATCGAGGCGTTCTCTTCCTCGGTGACCAGCTTGAAGATCTCGGCGTACGCCTGATGCAGGTGGCGGTGGGCCTCGTCGATCGATTGGAACTCGGGAAAATCGTTGAGCGCCTGACCCTCACTGAAATACCACTGCCCGAACGGGCAGTCGGTGTGCAGCACGGGGATCTGGTCCTTTTCCACCGGCACGCCCTGGGTGAGGAGCTCGGCGCGGCCGACCCAGGCGAGGTGGGCTCGTTTGGCCTGGTGCAGACGGTCCAGGACTTCCTGCTTTTCCATGTCGTTGTCCTCGTCAATGAGTCGGTGTTCCATACGGGAACCGGAACGATTTCCCACAATAAAAAAATCCATTTAATCCTTGAAGGAATCACAAAAAAAGCCCGGGCCCCCCAAGGGGAGCCCGGGCCGGAAGCTCGCCGGGACCCGGCTCTCGCGGCCGGATCCGGTGAGGGGCTGCCTCAGTAGCGGTAGCCGAAGGCCTTCTCGAACTTGTCGGCGAACTCTTCGGCCGAGAAGTGGTGGTTCTGAGTGCCGGAATGGGCGATCTTGATCGAGCCGATCAGCGAGGCGATGCGGCCGGTGGTCTCCCAGTCGTAGCCCTTCTCCAGACCGAACAGCAGGCCGGCACGGTAGGCGTCGCCGCAGCCGGTCGGATCCTTGATCGCGGCCGGTTCCACCGACGGGATGGTGATCTTCTTGCCGCCGGTGTAGATGTCGGAGCCGTCGCCGCCACGGGTAACGATCATCGCGTCCACCATCTCCGCCAGCTGCTCCATGCTCATGCCGGTGCGATCGGCGGTCAGCTGCGCCTCGTAGTCATTGAACGCGGCATAGGTGGCGTTCTCCATGAAGCGCTTGAGGTCGTCGCCGTCGAACATCGGCAGACCCTGGCCCGGGTCGAACATGAACGGGATCCCGGCGTCGGCGAACTGCTGGGCGTGCTCGATCATGCCGTCGCGGCCGTCCGGGGAGACGATGCCGACCTTGATGCCGTCGGCGTCGGTGACCTTCTGCTGGTGCGAGAAGCCCATCGCGCCCGGATGGAAGGCGGTGATCTGGTTGTCGTCCTGGTCGGTGGTGATGAAGGCCTGACCGGTGTAGGTGTCCTTCAGCTCCTTGACGAACTTGCGCGAGATGCCGTGGCGGTCCATCCAGTCGGCATACGGGGTGAAATCGCCGCCCACGGTGGCCATTACGGTCGGGTCGGCGCCCAGCAGCTTCATGTTGTAGGCGATGTTGCCGGCGCAGCCGCCGAACTCGCGACGCATGTCCGGGACCAGGAAGGACACATTCAGCATGTGCACCTTGTCCGGGAGGATGTGGTTCTTGAAGCGGTCGGGGAACACCATGATGGTGTCGTAGGCCATGGACCCACAGATCAGAGCGGACATGTTGACTCCTTGCGTTGTTGAAGCGGTTCGGATGACGCCGATGTGGCGTCAAAACGGCCCTGCGGCGCGCGATTGCGGGGTGCGCGGCGCGTCTGCGGCGGGCCGGATGGTGCGCACAGGGTAAATATTTGGGCGCAAAACAACAAATCGACGCCGCGTGATCCTCGGTCCGGTACCTGACAGGTGCCCGCGGGGGGCTTCAGCATCCCTTGTTGCCGGGGACCTCGATCGCCAGGCGGTCCCGGGCATAGCCCCGAAGGCGCTGGTAATCGGTGTGCATTCGGTCGGTGAAATGACAGACGCGTTGCAGGCCCGGGGCCAGGTCATCGGGGTTCTCGATGTACTCGTGGACCAGCCGGTTGCGCAGATGGCGCATCTGCAGCCAGTCATCGGCCTGTTCGATGAGCCCCAGCTTTTCAAGGCGTGCCAGATTGTCGATGGCCGGTCCCGGTTTCTCGCCCGCACTGGTGAGAAAGGCCGGGACCAGCTTGTCCATGATCGTGTCCTGCATCCGCCCGAACTTGGCACCGAAGGATTCGAGCCGGTCGATGCCGCTGTCGGCAGCAAGGATGCCTCGCACACGGTCGGGGGAAACCGAACAATCACCCGCGAGGAGCCGTTCCCGTACCCCCAGAAGATGTTCGTCTTCGCGATCGACCAGGTTCAGCAGCCGGGCCAGGCGTGCAGGCGAATCGGTGGTCACAGCGGGAGTCCGGTGCGTCGGGCGTGAGTGTCGATGGGCCGCGCGGGGGCACCGCGCCGATGGACGACGAGGTCCACGCGGCGCTCGCCAAGCCGCCGCTGCAGGGCGGCATGCAGTTTTAGTTCCCTTTCAAGGAGTTCGTCCGGCGTGCCCTCGGCCTCGACGTACAGGTCGATGTCACCTCCTCGCGCCGAGTCGTCCGTGCGGGACCCGAAAAGGCAGACCCGGGCGTCCGGGCCGAATGCACGGGCCACTTCCTGACGGATGACGGTTTGCTGTTCCGGGGACAGGCGCATATGACCAAGTATATCAGTGCAGCATCGGGATGAAGCGCCGGTCGCGACCGCCACGGGTGGCGCCGGCGGCCCGAGCGACGCCGTTCGTGCCCCGGTCATTGCGATCCGTCATTGCGAGGAGCTGAAGGCGACGTGGCAATCGGCCAAAGTTGTCTGCACGCTGGAACAGGCGGCTTCGGATGGAGATCGCCACGTCGCTTCGCGACTCGCGATGACGGGAGCGGGGCAGCGCCGTGCCGGGGGCTTTGTGGCAGCATGGAGCTATTGCCGCGAGCGAGGGCCTGTCCGATGAAACCACGCATCCTGATCCCGATCCTGATCTTACTGCTGTTGCTGCTGAGCCTGTGGTCGGCGGGCCTCGACGGCAACGGCGGCGGTTTGCTGCCCGGTGCGCCGGACAGCGGGGCGGCCCCGGCGGCTGAACCTCCGGCCCCGGCGGTGCGGGTAACGTCGATTCCGGGGTGAACGCCATCCCGGCCCCGGCCGCCGGTTCCGGCCGGCGCGAAGTCATCTTCCATGCGAGCAGGCCCGCGAGCACCTGGCCGCGGCACGTTCGCGTCTGCAGGGGGCGCGGGCCAGCCTCGAGGACCTGCGGGCCGAGGCGCGGCTGGCGGAGTCGGAGTACCGGCGTCACCGCGAATTGTTCGAGGACGGGGCGGTGTCCGCCAGCGACCTGGAGCGGGTGGAGACCCGGCGTGACCGCGCCCGCTCGGCAGTGGAGGCAGGCGAGTCGGCGGTGGAGGTCGCACGCAGCGAGGTCGAGGCGGCGCGGGTGATCCTCGACATCGCCACCGGCGAACGCAGCGAGGACGAAACCGAATCGCTGGCCGTGCGTGCGCCGGCTGGCGGCGTGGTGCTGCACCGGCACCGCTGCTGCGAGGGCTCGGTCGCGGCCGCGCCGGGTCGAGGTCGGCCGCCGCAGCGATTTCACCACGCAGATCCGCGAGGGTCTGGAGGCCGGGGAACGGGTGGTGACTCGACCGGGCGACCAAGTGCAGGCCGGGACCCGTGTCATCGCCGACTGAGGTGCGAGGTTTATTTCCCCGACGGTGGGGCAGGATCTCTCGAGGTACTCCAGTCTAGACATGGTGTTCGCTTGGAGCGAATACTGCCGTGAGTAAGGGATGGATGACATGGACGTCAGGTTTACGACTAAAGCGATCAAGGAACTGAAGAAGGCCGGAGCGGCCAGCGACCTTGTCCTGGCAAAAATCCGGCAATATGCGGCCGAGCCGGACAGCCTGGCGAACAATGTGAAGGGCTGAAAGGCCGAGAGGAATATCGACTTCGCGTCGGGGATTACCGGGTGCTGTTCGTGATCCTTCAAGACGGCACCATGACCATCATGGAAGTCACCGCCATTCGCCATCGGAGCAAAGCCTATGACTGAAACGGCCGAGCAAATTACTCTTGATCGGGGCGAGTATGAGGCCCTGCTGGCGCGTCTGGAGGATGCCGAAGACCGGGCCGTCATCGCCGAGCGGCGGAATGCTCCCACCCTGCCCCTCGCCGCGGTCGAACGTCACCTGGCCGGAGAAAGCCTTGTGACCCTCTGGCGGGAAGAACGGGGGCTATCCCAGCGCGCCCTGGCCTCCGCAGCCGGTATCTCGCCCGCGATGCTGAACGAAATCGAGCGGAAGAAAAAGGTGCCCTCCATCGTGACCGCCCGTGCCCTGGCCGATGCGCTCGGCGTGGGCCTGGACGATCTGTTTGCTTGAGCGCCCGGGCGCGGGGCCGTGAACCTGGTGCCTCGGCAGGCGTACCAGGTTCGGATCACGGCCCCCGTGTCCGGCGTCAGGCCTTGCCCTGCAGCTGCGGGATGACCGCCTCGTTCTCCAGGGTGGAGGTGTCCGAGGTGATCTCCTCGCCCTTGGCGATGGAGCGCAGCAGGCGCCGCATGATCTTGCCGGAACGGGTCTTGGGCAGGCCGTCGGCGAAACGGATGTCGTCGGGCTTGGCGATCGGGCCGATCTGCTCGCCCACCCATTCGCGCAGCTCCTTGAGCAGCCGGTCCGCCTCGTCGCCGGTGGGGCGGTCGCCGTGCAGGATCACGAAGGCGACGATGGCTTCGCCCTTCACGTCGTGCGGGCGCCCGACCACCGCGGCCTCGGCGACGTCCTTGTGGGCCACCAGCGCGGATTCGACTTCCATGGTCCCCATGCGGTGCCCGGAGACGTTGAGGACGTCGTCGATGCGGCCCATGATCCAGAAGTTGCCTTCCGCGTCGCGGCGCGCGGAGTCGCCGGCGAGGTAGTACTTGCCGCCGAACTTGGGCCAGTAGGTGTCCTTGTAGCGCTGGTCGTCGCCCCACACTGTACGCAGCATCGACGGCCACGGCTTCCTGATGACCAGGTAGCCGCCCTCGTCGGCACCCAGGCTGTTGCCGTCCTCGTCCACCACGTCGGCGTCGATTCCGGGCAGGGCGCGGGTGCAGGAGCCCGGGACCAGGGTGGTGGCGCCGGGGATCGGGGCGATCATGTTGGCGCCGGTCTCGGTCTGCCACCAGGTGTCCACGATGGGGCAGCGCTCGCCGCCGACCTCGCGGTAGTACCACATCCACGCCTCGGGGTTGATGGGCTCGCCCACGGTGCCCAGCAGGCGCAGTTTCGAGAGGTCGTACTGCTCGGGCAGGTCGGGGCCGGCCTTCATCAGCGCACGGATGGCGGTAGGGGCGGTATAGAACACGGTCACGCCGTGGTCCTGGCACATCTTCCACCAGCGCCCGGCGTCCGGCACGGTGGGCACGCCCTCGTAGACCACCTGAGTGGCGCCCACCGCCAGCGGGCCATAGGCGACGTAGGTGTGGCCGGTGATCCAGCCGACGTCGGCGGTGCACCAGAAGATGTCGTCGCCCTGCAGGTCGAACACCCACTCGTTGGTGATGATCGCGCCCAGCAGGTAGCCGGCACTGGAGTGCTGGATGCCCTTGGGCTTGCCGGTGGAACCGGAGGTGTAGAGCAGGAACAGCGGGTGCTCGGATTCCACCCACTCGGGTTCGCAGTCGACCGATTCGCCGTCCACCGCGTCTTCCCACCAGACGTCGCGGCCTTCCTGCATGGTCACGTCATTGCCGGCGCGCCGGCAGACGATCACCTTCTCGACCTCGGCGGAGTTGCTGGCCAGCGCCTTGTCCACGCCGGCCTTCAGGCCCACCACCTTGCCGCCGCGCTCGCCGCCGTCGGCGGTGATGACGACGGTGGCGCCGGAGTCCACCACGCGGTCGCGCAGGGCATCGGCGGAGAAACCGCCGAACACCACCGAGTGGATCGCGCCGATGCGGGCGCAGGCCTGCATCGCGATCACCGCCTCGGCGTTCATCGGCATATAGATGACCACGCGATCGCCCTTCTCGACACCCATGCCCTTGAGCGCGTTGGCCAGCTTGCCGACCTCGTTGTAGAGCTCGCGGTAGGTGAGGTTGCGGGTGTCGCCGTTCTCGGCCTCGAAGCGGATCGCGGTCTTGTTGCCGCGGGCTTCGAGGTGGCGGTCGATGCAGTTGTAGGAGACGTTCATGCGCCCGTCGGCGAACCAGCGGAAATGCGGCGCGTTCGAGCTGTCCAGCCCTTCGGTGAAGTCCGTCTGCCAGTCGATCTTCTCGCGCGCCAGGTCGCACCAGAAGCCTTCGTAGTCGGCCCGGGCCTTGTTGTGCAGGGCCTCCACGTCCTCCGGCTTGAGCCGGGCGTTCGCGGTGAATGCCGCCGGCGGATCGAAATGGCGGGTCTCGGTGAGGGTGGACTCGATGGTGTCGCTCATGCGGGCCTCCATGTTCTGCGTGGTTCCAGCGGATTCGTTGGGGGTATGGGTCTTGTCGGCGCGAGGATAGCATGCCTGTCGGCCGTGTCCGCCCTACCAGAGCCGGGCGGGACGGAACAGTACGCGTCCCAGTGCGAGTGCCCCGGTCGGGTCGCGTTCGGCCACCAGCGCGGCAAATAGCTCGGCCGCGCCAAGGGCGTCCAGCAGGGCGTCGTGGCTGCGCCGGGGTGGCAGGTTGTAGTCGCCGCGCAGGGCGTGCAGGCGCAGGCCACCGGCACTCACCGGACGGCCGGCGCGGCGCCGGGCGCTCTCGGCCAGGCGCAGGGTGTCGACCACCGGCAGGGGCGGGCGGGTGCCGTAGCGCCGTTCGCAGGCGCGGGCCAGAAAGCCCAGTTCGAGGGCCGCGTGGTGGGCGATCAGCACGCGGCCCTCGAGCGCGCGGAACAGGGCGTCCAGGGCCTCCCCGGCGTCGACCCCGCGGGCGGCGTGTTCATCGGTGATGTGGTGGATCACCGCGCTTTGTTCCGGGACCTCGCGGTCCGGGCGCACCAGCACATAGTCGGCGGTGGCCAGATCGATGGCCGTACCCTCCAGCGCCACCCAGCCGATGCTGAGGATCGCGTCCTGCTCCGGGTCGAGGCCGGTGGTCTCGATGTCCACCGCGAGGAAGCGGGTGCGGGCCACCGCCTGCGCGGGCGCCGGCGGCGGGGTCTCCAGGCAGTTGCGCAGCGGGCCGGCCGGGGTCTGCAGCCGGGCGCGGTTGCGGGCGCGACAGAAGCGCCAGTACCCGGGGGAAAACCAGGCGGCGGCCCGGGCGAACGGGCAGGCCTGGCCGGGCGAGGCCATGGCGTTGCTCATGCCTGCCCCTCGCCCCCCAGCGCCGCCCGGGCGGCCTGCGCCACGCGCACGAAGGCGGCCTTCAGTCGGCTGCGCTCCAGGCCCGTGAGCGTGGTCGGGTCCACATGGTTGTCCGCGGACTGGCCGGCGGCGATCTGGCGCGCCTGGTGGCGCGCGCGAACGCCGGCGATGAAGCGGAAGGCCTCCTCCACTTCGCGCGCCGTGTCGTCCGTCAGGATCCCGGCGTGGGCACTGGCGCGCAGCCGCTCGGGAGTGCTGCGGGCGTCGGCCCGGGCGCGCAGGGCACATACCCGGGCCAGTGCCACGATCGGCAGCAGGCCGCGGCGCTTGAGGTCTAGAGCCGGGCTGTGTTCGCCGTCGTGTTCGAGCACGAAGCGGCGGAAGAACCCCAGCGGCGGCCGCAGCTCGCGCGCCTGCAGGGCCATCGCGGTGTGGACGCTCTCGTGCCGGTAGCCGAGCTCCAGCGCCTGCTGGCGCAGGGGCATGAACAGGCTGTGGCTGCCGTGGATGACCCGCAGGTCGAGATAATGCGTGGCCAGTCGGGCGTCCTGCGCGTCCGGCCGGGTGAACACGCGCTCGAAGGCCGCGTGCCAGTCACGCGCCGGGCCGCGCCAGGCGGCGTGGGAGGGGTCGACCCCGCCGGGGCAGCGGCGGATGCCGCAGGCGTCCAGTCCGTAGGTCACCTCGCGGGCAAGGGCAGCGAACCATTCATCCGCGTCCTCCGGGGCATCGTCCGCCCACACCAGCGCGGTGTCCTGGTCGGTATGCGCCAGCTGTTCGTGGCGGCCCTGGCTGCCGCTGGCCAGCCACGCCCAGGTGGCCGGCGCGGGGCCCAGGCGCTCCTCGGCCAGTTCCAGCAGGCGACGGGTCAGGGTGTCGATCACCAGGGTCAGCACCTGGGCGCAGCGCAGGGCATCCACCCCGGCCTCGCTCAACTGCTGCTGCAGCCGGGGCAGGGCCTGCATCCGCAGGCTCAGCTCGGCGGGCGAGCCCGCGCGGCGCAGGTCGCGGATCAGGTGGATCGCGCTGGTCCCCTGGTGGCGGATCAGGTCGGTGCCGGAGAGGATCCCGGCCAGGCGCTCGCCGTCGGGTTCCACCACAGGCAGGTGATGGATGTCGCGGCGCGCCATCTCCAGCAGGGCCTCGAACGCCGGGGTGTCGCCGGTGACGGTGACCAGTTCGCGCGTCATCCGCTCGCGTACCGGGGTGTCGGGCGGGACGTCCTCCGCGAGGACGTGACGCAGGTCGGTGTCCGTGAGCATGCCGGCCGGACGGCCGGGGGCTTCCCCGTCCTGCAGGAGCAGCGCGGAGACATCCGCTCCGGTCATGCGGCGGGCGGCCTCGCGCAGCGAGATGCCGGCATCCGCCTGCAGGACCTGGGGGCTCATCAGCGAGGCCACCGGGGTGGTCAGCAGGGTGGTGCGGCCGTCGGCGGTGCCGAGGTTATCCCGGTCGCCCATGTCGCCAGGGTCGTCGTTGTCCGGCGTGGACAGTCCGCCGGGGGCGCGCAGGAAGTCGCCCAGGGCGGGGTGGTGGAGGGCGAGGTCCTCGGCCCGGGCCTGCGGCAGGTGATACACCAGTGCGTCCTCGGTCACCCGGGCGTGACCGCCGGGTCCGGTGGCCGCACACTCGCCGCCAGTCACGCGTGCCACGTCGCCCTCGCCGAGACGGTCGCACAGGGTGTCGCCGGCGTCGAACAGCTCGATCGCCCCGGTGTGCACGATCCACAGGCCGTCGCCGTTTTCGGCGGGCGGAAACGCCGCGCCGTGGCGCAGGTAACGCAGGGTCAGGCGCCGCACCATGGCGGCGCGGGCCGGGGCGGGCAGTTCCGCGAGATCCGGTGCCTGATCGAGGAAGTCGCGGATCTCGTCGAGTTCGGCGGTCATCGCGCTGCTCCGTGGTGGACGGGGGCGGGTTGCGAGGATCGTCCGCAAGCCCACGTGGATGGACTTGCGGACGATCCCCTTGCGGGGATCGCCGCGGGCCCGGCCGGGGTGGCCGGACCCGCGACTGCCCCGGGACCATCCAGCGATGATCCCGGGGGCAGTTCCGGGCGCACCCGGGAGTGGATCAGTCGGCGCGCGGCACGCGCACGCTTTCCACCAGGTCCTGGATGTCCTTCGGCGGCGGAGCGGTCATCTTCATCACGATGAAGGCGGTGATGAAGTTCAGGGCCGCGCCGATGGGGCCGAAGCTGGACGGGTTGATCCCCAGGATCCAGCCCTCCGGCGTGTCCGGCAGCATGGCGGTCTCGGGGAAGAAGAACCAGCCCTTGTACATGAAGATGTACAGCAGGGTGGTCACCAGACCCACCAGCATGCCGGTGATCGCGCCTTCGCGGTTCATCTTCTTCATGAAGATGCCCATCATCAGGGTCGGGAACAGCGAGGCGGCCGCGAGTCCGAAGGCCAGTGCCACCACCTCGGCGGCGAAGCCCGGTGGATTGAGCCCGAGATAGCCGGCGAACAGGATGGCGACGGCCATCGCGATGCGTCCGGCCAGCAGCTCGCGCTTCTCGCTGATCTTCGGCGTGAAGACCCCCTTGAGCAGGTCATGCGAGATGGCCGACGAGATCGCCAGCAGCAACCCGGCCGCGGTGGACAGCGCTGCCGCGATCCCCCCGGCCGCCACCAGGGCGATGACCCAGCCCGGCAGACCGGCGATCTCGGGGTTGGCCAGCACCATGATGTCGCGGTCCAGCTCGACGATCTCGCTGCCTTCCCAGCCGTATTCCTCCTCGGCCATGGCGGCGAATTCTTCGTTCTCGTCGTTGTAGTACTGGATCACGCCGTCGTCGTTCTTGTCCTCGAACTCCAGCAGGCCGGTCTGTTCCCAGCGCTCCATCCAGGCCGGCTTGTCATCAAAGGCCAGGTGGCCTTCCTCGGTGCCGATCTCGCCCGGATGCACGGTGTTGACCAGGTTCCAGATGGCCATCGCACCCACTGCCGGGGCGGTGGTGTACAGGATGCCGATGAAGACCAGCGCCCAGCCGGCCGACTTGCGCGCATCCCGCACGCGCGGGACGGTGAAGAAGCGGATGATCACGTGCGGCAGGCCCGCGGTCCCGATCATCAGCGCCAGGGTCAGCAGGAACATGTTGAGCATGCTCATGCCGCCTTCGGTGGCGGTGTACTGGGTGAAGCCCAGTTCCACCATGGTGTTGTCCAGGGCTTCCAGCAGGTAGGTGTCGGAGCCCTGCAGGGTCGACCCCAGGCCCAGCTGCGGAAGCGGGTTGCCGGTCAGGGTGATCGCAATGAAGATCGCCGGCACCGTGTAGGCGAAGATCATGATCACGTACTGCGCGATCTGGGTGTAGGTGATGCCCTTCATCCCGCCGAGCACGGCGTAGATGAACACCACCGCCATCCCGGCGACCAGGCCCACTTCCAGTTGCACCTCGAGGATGTTGGAGAAGGCGATCCCCACGCCGCGCATCTGCCCGATCACGTAGGTGATGGACATGGCCAGCAGCGAGATCACGGCCACCACGCGGGCCGGCTTGGAGTAGAACCGGTCGCCGATGAATTCCGGCACCGTGAACTTGCCGAACTTGCGCAGATAGGGGGCCAGCAGCAGGGCCATCAGCACGTAGCCGCCGGTCCAGCCCATCAGATAGGCACCCCCGGTGAAGCCGAGGAAGGCGATCAGGCCGGCCATGGAGATGAAGCTGGCCGCGGACATCCAGTCGGCCGCGGTGGCCATGCCGTTGGCGACCGGGTGGACACCCTTGCCCGCCACGTAGAATTCGCTGGTCGAGCCGGCGCGGGCCCAGATCGCGATGCCGATGTAGATCGCGAAGGTGATGCCGACCACGATCAGGCTGAGAGTCTGTTGATCCATGGCCGGATTACTCCTCGTCGACGTTGAACTTGCGGTCCAGCACGTTCATGCGCCAGGCATAAACGAAGATCAGGACGATGAAGGTGTAGATCGAGCCCTGCTGGGCGAACCAGAAGCCCAGCGGATACCCGCCCAGGTGAAAGTTGTTCAGCGGCGCCGCGAGCAGGATGCCGAGCACGAACGACACGAAGAACCAGATGCCGAGGCAGATCGCCAGAAGGCGAAGATTCGCCTTCCAGTACGCCTCGCGACTGAGGTCTTGCGACATGGTGTTGCTCCTCTTTTCGTAGGTATTGGTTGTGGTGGCCTCACAGCTGGTACTGCACCGCAAGCTGCCCCTGCAGCTTGCGGGCCTGGCGGAAGGATTCCTTGAGCACCCGTCCCTCCAGGGCGCCCAGTTCTTCCGGCCGGATGCGGCTGTCGTCCTCGCGGCCCTCGCGCAGGGCCTTCTGCTGCGCCCGCAGGCGCAGCATCTGCAGATAGCGCAGGGCCGCGTGATAGTCGGCGGCGTCGCCGGGGCGCATGGCCTCGGCACTGACCGCCTGATCCATGCGCTCGTGGCTGCCGGTGGCCGGCAGCTCGGCGGCCAGCGCGATCACCCGCGCGCCGTCCACGAACGGGGTCAGGCCCTGTTTCTTCACGTCGATCCCCTCGGCACCGGCGCGGATCTCGCCGAACAGGCCCAGCGGCGGCCGGAAGCCCTGCTGGTTGGCCGCCATCTGCCGGCGAAAGCGCGAGTTGTAGGCGGTCTTCTGCAGCAGGAAGGTGCGCAGTGCCTCCACCGGCGAGGCGTCGCCGTCCACCGCGCGCAGGTCGAAGAAGATGGTGCTCTTGAGCAGGTGTTCCGGGGTGCCCTGTTCGATCCAGCGGGTGAATCGGGCTTCCCATTCCGGACCGCTGAGGCAGCACTCCGGATTGCCGGCCATGATGTTGCCGGGACACAGGGTGAAACCGCATTCGGCCAGCGCCCGGTTGACGGCCTGCGCCCAGGGCAGCAGGCGCGCGCGGATCGCGTCCTCGTCGCCCGGCTCGGCATCGAACAGGATGCCGTTGTCCTGGTCGGTGATCAGCGCCTGTTCCTCGCGCGCCTGCGAGCCGAACGCCAGCCAGGTGAAATCGATGCCCTCGATGTCGTACTGCGGGCGCAGCAGGGCCAGCACCCGGCGGGTCGCGTGTTCGTTCAGGCGAGTGATCAGGCGCAGGACCTGGTCCGCCTCGGCGCCCTGGGTGATCACCGCCTCCACCAGCCGCGGGACCTGGCGCAGGCGCCCGGCGATCTCGTCGACCGCGGTCGCCTGGCGGATCTCGCGCACCAGCCCGTCGAGGGTCAGCGGCTGGCGGGTGAGCAGGTCGCGTTCGCCCAGCACCCCGGTCAGGCGGCCGTCGCGGACCACGCACAGGTGGGTCATCCCGTGCTCGGTCATCGCCTCGATGCCCTCGAAGCCCGGGGCGTTCTCCTCCAGCGCGACCGGGTCCGCGGTCATCACCGCGCGCACCGGCGTATCCAGCCCGACCCCTTCCAGCGCCACGCGGTTGAGCAGGTCGTGCAGGGTGAAGATGCCCACCGGTGCATGTTCGGCATTTACCGCGACGATCGAGCCCACGCGCTGGTCGCGCATGGTGCTCAGGGCCTCGCGCAGCGGGGTGTCCGGGCGGCAGGTGACCGGTTCGCGCGCCAGGCGCAGTGCCAGCGGGGTGTTCAGCTGGCCTCCGCCGGCCGCGTCATGACTGGCGAGGCTGTCGAGGCCCTGATGCAGGCGGTCCAGCAGGTTGGCCAGACGCCGCGTGCAGAAGTCGTTGAATACCCGCGAGCGGGCCCGCAGGCGGTCGAAATCCTCCAGGCTCAGTTCCAGGCACAGGGTGTCCTCCGCCGCGCGATGCACGGTATGCACCGCGCGCCGGCCGAGCAGGGCCCCGATCGGGAAGCATTCGCCGGGGATCAGCTCCCAGGCGTTGCCGGAGAGCTGTTCGTCCTCGCTCGGGCTCTCCCCGCGGATGCGTCCCTGACGGATGATGTGGAAGCGCTGCGCCGGGCCCGCTTCCGGGTCGGTGATGCGCGCCCCCTGTTCGTAGAAGCGCGTCTGCAGGCGCGGCAACACGAATTCCAGCGCCTCGGCCTCGAGCTGGTCGAAGGGCGCGTGGGCGTGCAGGAACTCGCGGGTGCTGTCGAGGGCGTCGGACATCGTGTCGGCTGCGGGAATCGGCGTCCCGCGCCCGTTGCAAGTCGCGGGCCAGTGATTCCAGGCCTTTAAAAACAGGGGTTTGTGACGCAGAAGGGGTGGCGGGTGTTACGCGGCGTAACACCCTTCGTTACGCCGCGTAACGGCCCGTAACGCCGCGGCGTAACACCCCGGTTGACCCCCTCGCGGGGGGTATCGATGATGGGAGCCCGTCCCACAGCCACCGGAAGGTCCCCATGCGCCGCTTCGTGCTGGACACCAGCGTCTTCACCAACCCGCACGTCTCGGCGCAGTTCGGCGAGACCCCCGAGGCGGTCCTGCAGCAGTTTCTCCGGCTCGCGCGCGACTGCAGCGCGGAGTTCTACATGCCGCTGTCGGTCTACGAGGAATTCCGCACCATGCGCGACCTCGAGCCGCTGGCCGCGGATTTCGAGACCGTGGTCTGGGTGCGCTCGCCGCGCCGCTTCGCGCTGACCCTGCCCAGCGACATCCTCTACGAGTTCATCGACGAGGTGCGCACCCGCATCGACCGCGGCCTGCGCATCGCCGAGGAGCACACCCGCGAGGCCGGCGCGGCGGACACCCTGCGCCCGGAACTGATCACCCAGCTGCGCGAGCGCTTTCGCGAGGCGATGCGCAAGGGCCTGGTGGACTCGCGCGAGGACGTGGACGCGGTGCTTCTGGCGATGGAACTGGATGCCGAACTGGCGACCGCCGACCAGGGCATGCGCAAGCTGGGCAATCGCATGGGGGTCAAGCTGGTGACCGCCGAATACCTCGCCGGGGTGATGGAGAACCTGGCCGGTCACTGACATCCCGCCCCGCCGGCCCCCTGCATGCCCCGTGGCGGGGCGGGGCCTGCCCCGTGAAGGGGCAATGGTTGTCGACCGCCCCGCCGTGGCCGCGGCGTATCGGGAATCGGGTCCGGGCAGGGCACTGGTCCGGGAATTGCTGGGACCCCGGGTCGCAACCCTCAAGACCCGGAACAATACATGCTGGTGGTACGTATTCAGGGCGGTCGTGCGCCGCGTGACTGGACCCGCTGGGGGCATCCCCTGTCCCCCGAGAGCCCGCAGATCTGGTGTTTCCCGCTGCCGGATCGGATGGACCTGGCCGACCTGGTCGAGGCGATCGTGCTGGAGACCCCGGAGGAGCGGCTGGAGGACTGTCTGGGGCTGTGGTCCACCGGGGATCCGGCCGCCGGTCTGTCGCTGGCCTCGCTGGACCAGCTCGAACCGCTGGCGGTGATGCATGCGCGTCTGCACGAGCCGTGGATCCTCGGCCCGCTGGCCGGCGTGGTCGAGTCCCATTTCCAGCCCATCGTGGATCTCGCCCGCCAGGGCGAGGTGTACGGTTACGAGATGCTGTGCCGGGCGCGCCATCCGGAACGCGGTCTGCTGGGCGGGGCCGAAACCTTCGCCCTGGCGCGCCGGGCCCGTTGCCTGGATGACCTGGAACAGGCCTGTCAGATCCGTGCCCTGGCGCGCAAGGCCGAGATGCTGCCGGCGGGCACGCCGATATTCATCAATGCCCTGCCGCAGTCCCTGCTGGGGACCGATCTGCACCGGCATCCGTCGCTGTCCTGCCTGCGGCGGCTGGGCGTGGCGCCGGAAGACGTGGTGATCGAGATCGTGGAGAGCGATCACGTCGAGGACATCGACGCGATGTCGGCGGCCTGCGATACCCTGCGCGGGCTGGGGTTCCGCATCGCCCTGGACGATCTCGGTACCGGCTATAACGGCCTCGCCCTGCTGGCCAGCCTGCGCCCGGATTTCATCAAGCTGGACCGCGGGCTGGTGCACGAGGCGCACGGGTCCCGGGTGCGCTCGGTGATGCTGGAGACCCTGATCGCGATGGCCCGTCGGCTCGGTTGCGCCACCGTGGCCGAGGGTCTGGAGAGCGAACGCGATCTCGAGCTGTGCCGTGATCTGGGGGTGCATTTCGCGCAGGGCTTCCTGATCGGGCACCCGGCGTCGGTGCCGGTGGAGCCGGCCCCGCTGCCACCGCGTCCGGAGGCCGGCAACCCCGCCGGAGAGGCGGGCGAGATGCGGCTGATGGACTACGTGACCCGGGTGCCGACCCTGCCGATCGAGGCGGATCGCGCGCGGGTGCGCGAGATGTTCCGCTGCCACGGCGACATGGGCCATCTGCTGGTGGTGGGCGAGGGGCGGCCGCTGGGCTTCATCGCCCGCGACCGCTTCCTGCGCGAACCGCCGTCGCGCGACCATGCCGGCATCGGTCGCCTGGTGCGTCCGCTGTGCAACGTGCTGCGCGGGCACGTGCCGGTGCGCCAGATCCTGTGGCGGCTGTTCCATTGCCGCGAGGTGCACGACCCGTGGGTAGTGGTGGACGATCACGGCCAGCTGACCGGGGTGATCCAGCCGTGGCAGCTGCTGGAGCAAGCCCTGAAGCAGGGGACCGACGAGGGCAGCCATCCGCTGACCGGGTTGTCCACCGGGCCGGCACTGCGGGGCCTGCTGGAAAAGCGGCGCCTGGCCGGGCAGCCTCAGGCGCTGCTGTACATCGACCTCGACAACTTCAAGGCCTTTAACGATCGCTACGGCTTCGTGCGCGGCGACGCGATGATCAAACTTCTGGCAGAGTGCTTGCGCGCGGCGTTCGGCGATCACGGCGAATGCGACCTCGGCCATATCGGGGGCGACGACTTCATGGTGGCGGGACCGGCCGCCGCGGAGGTATGGCTCAACCGGCTGCACGAACTGGCGCTCAGCTTCGATCAGCTGTGCGGCCATCTCTACGACCGCCAGGACCTCGAACGCGGGTTCTTCACCGGCGACGACGGTTCGTGCTTCCCGGTGGCGAATCTGTCCGCGGTGGTCGTCCTGCCCGCCCCCGATGCGGGCATGGACAGCGTGGCGCTGTCGGAACGGGCCGCTGCGCTGAAAAAGGAGGCCAAGTGCCACTCGGGCTCCGTGATCGTGCTGGACGGTGACCCGCCGCGCTGCCTGCCGGTGGAGCCGGTGCGCGACGGCGACGATGATTCCTGGCAGGAACAGGCGGTGGCGGCCCTGGAACGGGTTGCCCGCGGTCCGCGCGGGCAGGGCGGGCATGATCTCGACGCGTGGTTTCGCGAGCATCCCTATTTCGAACTGGTCTACGAGCTGGATGGTCAGGGGCACCAGCGCTACGCCAACTGGGTCAATCCGGAGATGCGCGGGCGCATCCAGACCGGCGGCATGGGGGTCGACCGCTCCACCCGGACGTACTTCCACGAAACCGTGGGCCGCGGCCAGCCGTTTGTCTCCGACATCTATCTGTCCTCGGCCTCCGAGGATTTCTGTGTGACCCTGGCGATCCCGCTGCCCGATGCCGCCGGGGCGCTGGTGGGCGACATCAATCTGGCCGGGTTGCTGGCCCTGCGCAGCCGTACGCGGAGCGCCGGCGCTCGCGCGCCGGCGCTCGTCTGAATCCCGCGTCCCGGCGGGCCGGGCATCGGGCATGCCCGCCGTCGGGAGGCTTGCCAGCGCGCGCGTGGCGGCGAATACTGGGGATCCCGATTTCCCTGAGAGTGATGGCCGCGTCGATGAACCATCCAGTCCGTGTGCTGTGGGGCGCGTTGTGCCTGCTGCTGATGTCCTCCGTCCCGGCCGCAGCCGAATTCGAACGCCTGCCCGGGGCGCTCAAGGCCGCGATCGAGGAGCAGGGGCTGTCGCCCCGCTCGGTGGGCCTGTGGGTGGAGCGCGCCGGAGACGACCAGGTGCTCGCCCAGTTGAATGCCGATCGTCTCTTCAACCCGGCCTCCACGCTCAAGCTGGCGACCTCACTGGCGGCGCTGGATCAGCTGGGGCCGGACTACACCTGGAAGACCGAGCTGTGGGCCGTCGGCGAGCTGCGCGACGGGGTGCTGGAGGGCGACCTGGTGGTACGCGGCACCGGCGACCCCGGCATGGTCAACGAGGAGCACTGGCGCATGCTCGGGCAGCTGCGTCAGGCCGGCGTGGAACGCATCGCCGGCGACGTGATCCTGGACGCCTCGCATTTCGACGTGGGGCCGCAGGATCCTTCCGTGTTCAACGGGCAGCCGCTGCGGGCCTATAACCAGGGCGTGTACGCCCTGCACGTGAACTCCAACGCCCAGCGCATCCGCGTGCGGCCCGGGCGCAACGGCGAGACCGTCCGGGTCAGCCTGGATCCCCCGCTGCCGGACGTGGAGATCGACAACCGGCTGCGCCCCGGGCGCGGGCGGTGCGGCGATTTTCAGCGCGGGATCGAGATCGATGCCGACCGCGCCAACGGTCGCCTGACGCTGACCGGCGAGTATCCCGTGCATTGCGGGGAATACGAGTTGCTGCGTTCGGTGACCGAGCCCGAACGCAATCACGCCGGGCTGTTCCGTCTGCACTGGTCGCAATGGGGCGGGGAGCTGGACGGCGAGATCCGTCCGGGGCGCATGACGCCCCTGCAGCAGGAGCCCCTGGTGACGCATCGCTCGCGGCCGCTGGCGGACCTGATCCGGGTCTCCAACAAGTGGAGCTCCAACGTGATGACCCGGCATCTGATGCTGACCCTGGGTGCCGAGCGTCACGGGGCTCCGGCGACCATGGATTATTCGCGCCAGGCGCTGATGGAAGCCCTGCGCGAGCTGGGCGTGAACCCCGGCGGCATGCGGGTGGACAATGGCTCCGGCCTGTCGCGCGACGCGCGCATGTCGCCGTACCAGCTGGGGCAGATTCTCCGGGCCGGATGGGAGCATCCGCTGCGGCCCGAGTTCCAGTCCTCGCTGGCTCTGGCCGGGATCGACGGCACCCTGCGCAACCGCTTCAACAACGGCGCCGAACGCGGCCACATGCATCTGAAGACCGGACACCTGCGCGAGGTCTCCGCGGTGGCCGGCTACGTGCGTACAAAGAGCGGGGATGACGTTCGCGTGGTTCTGCTGGTGAACGATCCGCGCGCCCATATCGGGCCGGGACGCAGCCTGCAGGAGGCCGTACTCGGCTGGGTACGCGCGCTGTAACCGGTACGCCCGGGGCGCCCGGTCAGCAGTCCGGTGCGCCGTCGTCTTCCGTGGCGTTCCCCGGGGGCACCGGACACACCTGCCAGCGCGACAGGATCGGTGGCCGTGATACCCGAACCTCCAGTTCGGCCAGCCACAACGCGATCATGCGGTTGGAGTTGTGGCGCAGGCTGTACCGGGTCGGGTGCTCGACGAAGGCCATGTCCCAAACCGCCATTTCGCGGCGGTCGTCCTGGCCGCGTCGCCACAGCGCTTCCAGATCCTCCCGCAGGGCGGCGGTCTCGTCGGCATCCACCGTGAGGGTGTGCACCTCGCGTACCGGGACTCGCAGGTCGCGTCGGAGGGCGGCCTGCGGGGCCTCGCCGGTCAGGACCTGGCGTCCCAGCGCGGCCCGGGTCGGCCAGGCCAGTGCGGCCAGCGCGCTGAAGGGCCCGGTACGGCGTTCCGCATAGAACCGCCAGTCCCCGTAGGAATAACGCAGCCAGTGCCGGCCGTCGGCGTCCGGCAGCAGCAGACTGCTGTGTCGTCCATGGTCGATGATCAGCACCTGCGTCGCGGGTTCCGGATCGGGAGGCGGCTGCACCTGTACCGGTGCGCAGCCGGCGAACGCCACGACCAGCAGGACCAGGAAAACGGTCCGGGGGACGCGGAGGTACGGGACAGCGGGCCGGGGCATCGATGGCTCGCGGTTTCCGTCAGTGACGTTCCAGCTTGCCCAGCTCGTTCAGGATGGACTGCACCAGGCTCTCGCCCTGCGGACCCATGCCCTGACACAGCACCTCCGGATCGCGTTCGCCATCCACCAGGCGCTTGGTGATGCCGCCCAGACGCGCCATGTCGCCGCCCGCGCGGGTCATCTGTTCGGCCATCTGCGACAGCCAGTGCAGCGACTGCGGATCGCCGCGGGATGCTCCGTGGATCATCTGCGCCAGCCCCGGCGCGGCCTGCGCGGCATCGGCGGTCTGGTTCGGATCCGGCAGTGTGGCCGGGTCCTGCAGGCCGGTGAGAATGGACGAAAGAATGGCGCTGTCTTCCTCGTCCAGACCGTTCAAAAGAGACGGGTCGCGCTGGCCGTCCAGCACCTGACGGATGCGGGCGACCAGGTCCGTCCAGCCGCCCTGGATCGCCTGTTCCAGGACGGGCTCCAGCTCCTGCCGGCTCTGCGGGTTCTGGCAGGCCTGCACCACCAGATGGATCAGCGTGGCATGGGCCTGCCGGATCTGCTGCGCGCGCGGCGAATCCTGCATCGTGGGAATCCTTGCTTTCCGGGGGTTTGTGCGAGGGTAGCATGTGCGTTCCCATGGAGCGTGGGGCACAATGGCCCCGGGACGCTCCGGGGAAAGGCCCGGGGCTCCGGAAGCAACGCCGGCGGCACGCCGGAGCGAAAAAAGGTGACAGCGGTGGAAGAACAGACGGCAGTCGGGCTGTGGGTGGCCCTCGGCATCTTGGCGATCGTGGTGGCGGCGCTGGTCGGCTTCTGGGTCGGCCGGGTGACCAGCGACGAACGCAAGCTGATCCGTCAGCTGGAAGAAGAGCTGGACCAGCGCATGCAGGAGCTCACGCGCTACCGTTCCCAGGTGAACGATCATTTCGATCGCACGGCCACGCTGTTCGCCAGCATGGCGGGCACCTACCGGGACCTCTACCATCATCTGGCGCAGAGCGCCGAGGAGCTGGCCGACAAGCCCACCCGCGAACGCCTGGAGGATCGGGCGGGCAAGATGCTGGCGAATACCCACCAGCGCGATTTCGATCCCGGTCAGGGCGGCGGCGAATCTTCGGAGTCGGGCGACCGGGACCCGCAGGAGTCCGGACGCCTGTCCGATGCCTCCGATCCCGAAGAGGCCGGGCAGCGCGAGCGCCGCTCCGATCCGGAACGCCCGCGCCCCGATTGAGCCCCGATTGAGCCGCTCGCGGTCCAGCCCCGGAATCGACCCGTGCGGATCCCGGGCTACCGGCGCGACAGCTCGGCCCGGATCTGGTTGTCCAGGTTCTCGATCCAGCGGTTGTAGTTCGGGTGGATCTCGCCGTTGGTGTGGTTGAGGTTCGTGCTGTCCTTGTAGTCGATGCGGTATTGCCCGGCGGAATACGGGATCTCCACCACGGCGGTGTGATCGCGCACGCGGATCGCCCCTTCCATCACGCCCGGTTCGACCTCCTCCATGCGCCAGCCGAGCCGGGCACCCGCATCGCGAATGGCCTGCGACATCACTTCGGCATCGGGACGCTCGCCCTGCGCATTGGTGATGGTGGTGTCGCTGACGTTATGCACCGGGGCGGTGCCGCGGCAGCCGGCCACCAGGAACAGGCTGGTGACGACGACGATGAGCAGGGTCTTGTAGTGCATGGTGCGGTTCCCTCCAGTTCTCCGGTGTGCGACGCAACGACACCCGAGTGTAGAGTTCCGGTCAGCTGTTTTCCACGGTCGGCGCCGTTTCCGGCCGGCGCAGCGAGCGCCACAGTCCGAGCGGGCGCATTCCGCGGCGCAGCAGGTGACCGGCGACCATGAAGATGATGCGCAGGGTATCGGCCGCCGGGCGGAAATGGCTGGGGCGGCGATCCTCGGGATAGATGCAGCGCACCGGCACCAGACGCGCCGGAAAGCCATGCCGTTCGGCCGCGATCAGCGCCTCGCTCTCGAACACGAACGAGCGGCCGTGCCCGTGGGGGATGCGCATCTGCCGCAGCAGATCGGCGGGGTACAGGCGAAAGCCCGACTGCGAATCGCGCAGCGGCTGCGCCGAGGCCCAGCCGATCCAGAAATCCGCGACCCGGTTGCCGAACAGGCGCAGCGGCGGGGTGCGTTCGCGTTCCTTCAGCCGGGCACCGAGGATCAGGTGTCGGGGGTGTTCCCGCCAGGCGGCGATCAGTGCCGGGATTTCCGTGGCGTCGTGCTGGCCGTCGCCGTCCAGGGTGACGACCGCGTCGGCGCCCTCGGCCACCGCCTGCTGCATCCCGGCCCACAGGGCACCGGCCTTGCCGCGGTTGGGTTCCAGGCGCAGGACCTCGGCATGGGTGGCCGCCAGGGTGGCGGTGTCGTCGGCGGAGCCGTCGTCCACCACCAGTACCCGGTCGACCTGCGCCCGCGTGGCGGCGGTCACCGCCTCGATGGTTGCGGCCTCGTTGTGGGCCGGGATCACGGCGAACACGACGGGGGCGGTCATGGCTGCGGGGGCCGGGGCATCAGGCCAGGGCGCCGTTGATGCCGATGACCTGCCCGGACACGTAGTCGGCAGCCTCGGAGGCGAGGTAGCCCACCAGCCCGGCGACCTCGGCGGGCTCGCCGGCGCGGCGCATGGGCACCATGCGGCGGATGGTGTCGGCATCGAATGCGGATTCGCTCATCGGGCTCTCGACGATCCCGGGCGCGACCGCGTTGGCGGTGATGCCGCGACTCGCGACCTCCTGAGCCAGCGACTTGATCGCCCCGTGCAGGCCGGCCTTGGCCGCGGCGTAGTTGGCCTGGCCGCGGTTCCCGGTGACCCCGGCCACCGAGGTGACGGCGATGACCCGGCCCCAGCGGGTGGTGATCATCGGCAGCAGCGCCGGCTGCACCACGTTGTAGAAGCCGTGCAGCGAGACCTCCAGTGGCCGGCGCCACTGTTCCGGCGTCATGCCCGCCAGCGGGGCATCGTCGTGGACCCCGGCGTTGTGCACCAGGATCTGGAACGGGCCGCGTTCGATTTCGGCCTCCAGTGCCGCGCGGGTGGCCTCGGCGTCGGTGATGTCGAAGCCCAGCACCTCGGCCCGGCCGCCGTCGGCGCGGATTTCTTCGACGACGTTCGAGGCGGCCGCGGTGTTGCGGTTGGCATGGACGAAGACCTCGCAGCCGGCGGCGGCGAGATCCCGGGCGATGGCCGCGCCGATGGCGCCGCTGCCGCCGGTGACGAGTGCGCGTCGCGTCATGGGGTTTCTCCGGGTTCCAGGATGACCGTGGCGCGGGCCGCCAGCAGCGGTTCGCCGGCGGCTTCCACGGCGAGATCGTAGATCGAGCTGCGGGCGTCGGCCATCACCCGCTCGGCGTGGATGTCCAGTGCGGTTTCGATGGTGTCCAGGCGCCGCGCGTGGATGCGCAGGTCGCGCACCGCGGCCAGATAGCCGGCCCGCGGCGCCGCGGCGTCCGCCGCGCCCAGACTGCCGTGCACGGCCATCGCCTGGGCGCCGTATTCCAGCGCGGCGAGGGCGTGCAGGCCGGGTTCGCTGCGCAGCGGGTTGTCCGGATCACGGTGCGAACGGGCGCGACAGTGGATGCGGTCGGCATCGTGGGCGACGACCTCGTCCAGCAGGCTCATCGCGCCGGCATGCGGCAGGCGCTCGCGGATGGCGGCGGCGTCCAGGATCATGGCGTGGTTTCCTCCACGTGCAGCCCGAGTACCCGCCCGGCGGGGGCTTCCAGGACCACTGCGTCGTGGTGGGCGCCGGCCAGACGTTCCAGCAGGGGCAGGGCCCGGGCCGCGGGGTTGGTGGCACGCAGGGCTTCCAGCGCCGGCGCCCGGCACGGGGTCTCGGGACCGTTCCCCCCGGGGTCCAGGCGCAGCTGCCACTGCGCGCCCGCGACCGGCCCCAGGCGCAGGCCGAAGGCAAAATTCTCGGTAACCGGTCGGACCGTGCGGAACAGCTCCATGGACGGGACGTCGTAGGAGACCACCAGGACCTCGCCGCCCTCGGCCAGCTGCAGGGTGACCGCCTCCAGCAGCCCGGCGGCCACCGTGCCGGTAAAGCCGGACAGGGCGGTGGCCGGGGCCGGGTTTCGGGTGGCGATGGACCAGTTGCCGGCCGGGGCGTTGTGCACCGAGTTGTGGAACTGCATGGGCGAGACCGCCGGGTCCGGCTGGGTCAGGGTCTCGCAGATGCGGTCGATGATGTCCATGTCGCCACTGGAGGAGGCGAACACGCTGCGCATGGACGTGCGGTCGCCACCCTCGCTGGCCTCCTCGGCCGCATGCAGGGCCAGGCGGATGGTCTGTGTGGTGCGGCGGCGTTCGTTGGCCGGAAGCAGGCTGGTGGGCGGGATCTGCACCGGCGCATGCACGTGTTCCCGGCGTCCGGACAGGATCTCGCGTGCCGACGGGAAATCCGCCAGCCCGGGCCCGATCAGCCCGACCGCGTGGATGCCGACGGGATTCAGCACGGGGCCTCCAGCAGCAGTGAGCAGTTGTTGCCCCCGAAACCGAAGGCGTTGAGCAGCACCCGGCGCACCGGGCGTTCTTCGCTGGCCGCGCGCGCATCCAGACCCAGTTCGGGGTCCGGGTCGGTCAGTCCGGCGGTGCCGGGCACGAAGCCGCCGCCCAGACTGGCCAGGGCCTGGGCGGCGCCCACCGCGCCGGCCGCGCCCAGGGTATGTCCCGTCAGGCCCTTGGTGCCGGCACAGCGCGCCTGCGGGCCGAGGACGTCGGCCAGCGCGCGGGCCTCCGAGCGGTCGTTGGCGGGGGTCGCGGTGGCGTGCATCAGCACGTAGTCCACGTCGGTGCCCGCACATCCGGCGCACTGCAGGGCCTCGCGCATGGCCCGCGCTGCGCCCGCGCCTTCCGGGTGGGGCGCGGACATGTGGTGGGCGTCGCTGGATTCGCCGTGGCCGGTCAGGCGCGGGGCATCCGCCGGGGCATCCTCCGCGCGTTCCAGCAGGAAGAAGCCCGCCGCCTCGCCGATGGAGATCCCGCGCCTTTGCCGGTCCAGCGGGGTGCAGGGCTCGGGCGCCACCAGCTGCAGGGCGTTGAAGCCGTACAGGGTCATCCCGCACAGCGAGTCAACCCCGCCGACGATGGCCGCGTCGCAGACCCCCGCCCGCAGATGACGCCAGGCATCGGCGAACACCTTGGCGCTGGAGGAGCAGGCGGTGGAGACCACCATGGCGGGCCCGCTCAGACCGAGGCGCGTGGCCACGTAGTCCGCCAGCGAATACATGTTCTGGGTGTGGCGGTAGTCGTAGTCGGGGGGCAGGGCGCCGGTCTCAGGATCGCGCCGGCGATAGGCCTCCTCGGTGGCCGCGATCCCCGAGGTGCTGGTGCCCAGCAGCACCGCGACCCGGTCGGCGCCGTGGCGCCGCACCGCGCTGGCGACCGCGTCGAGGAAGCCGTCCTGCTGCAGGGCGAGTTCGGCCAGGCGGTTGTTGCGGCAGTCGAACGGCGCCAGCTCGCCCTCCAGCGGGTGATCTTCCAGGCCCTGGACGCGGCCGATGAAGGTCTCCAGATCCACGTCGGGCAGGTCGCAGCGCCGCAGGCCACTGCGGCCCGCGCGCAGCGCGGCCGCGCCCGCGGCGTTGCCGGTGCCGGCGGCGCTGGTCTGGGTGTGGGCGGTAATGGCCAGGGCATTCATGGAGACGGTTTGATCCTCGAGCGCAACAACCCCGGCCCGGGGCCGGGGGCCTCGAGCGTCGGGGGCGGGTTCACGGGACGGGCCAGCAACAGGGCCGCCACGTAGGAAAATACCACGCCCAGGGCCACGGTGAGACCCAGGGCGCGCAGCACCGGCAGGCTGGACAGGGCCAGCAGGGCGAACACCAGACCGGTGGACAGGGCGCACAGGGTCACCGAACGGCGGGTGCGCCGGGCCTCGTCCGGCTCCATGGCGCCCGGGCGGCCCAGGAATACCGCGTAGTCCAGCCCCAGCCCGATCACCAGCATCAATGCGATCAGGTGGAACAGGGTCAGCTCGATCCCGAGCAGCAGCAGACTGGCGGTGGTCAGCAGCAGACCGGCGGCGACCGCGGTCACGATGCGCAGGCTGCGCCCGGGATCGCGCGTCAGCAGCCACAGCAGGGCGGTGACCGCCAGCGCGGCCAGGGCCAGGCGGGTCAGGGCCGCCGTGCGAAAATCCGCGACCATGGCCTCGGTGGTGGCGCGCAGGTCGACCAGTTCGACCTGGATACCGGTGGCCGCATTGTGGCGGTCGATATGCCCGCTGACGGCGTCGGCGTCGCTCAGACCGCGCAGCAGCACCTGTCCGATCCAGGCCCGTTCATGGCCCGCCGCCGAATGTTCGCCCGGGGCCAGCAGCAGCGGTTCCAGCGCCTGGCGCAGCGGCCCGTCGGGCAGGCTGGCGGGGGTCACCGGGTCCATCTCGCGACTGCGTTCCACGTCATCGAGAAACGGCGTGAAGGCCTCGGCCTGAAAGCCGTGGTCCCGCACCGCCCGTTCCACGTGTTCGGCCAGGGTGTCGCGCTCGGGCAGGGCCGCCTGGCGTTCGCGCTGGGTCGCGGTATCCGGGAGTATCTGCGCGGGATGGTCGAAACCGGTGATCGCCCCCGCGTCGCGCAGCGCCTCCAGCGGTTCGTCCAGCGCGTGCGCGGCCTGCAGCACGGCGTCGGCGGATTTTCCCCGGATCAGCACCAGATGGCGCACGTCCGGCAGGCCGAGGGCGTCGCGCAGTTCGCGATCCAGGGCGATGGCCTCCTCGGGGACCGGGTTCAGCGCGGTCAGCTGGTCGTTCCACGGGAAGGGGTCGCGGCTCAAAAGCACGGCCAGCGCCGCGAGCACCGCCACCAGCAGCAGACCGAGACCCGCTCGCTGTCCGCGTGGCCGCAGCGAGGGCAGGGGCAGTCGCGGTTCCGGCAGGCCCCGTTCGCGTGCGCCGCGTGGCAGCAGCGCCGGCAGGACCCAGCGGGTGACCGCGGCGGCGACCAGGATACCGGTCAGTACGAACAGGCCCAGCTGGGCCATGCCGGGGAACGAGGTCGCGGCCATCAGCGCGTAGACCAGTGCGGTGGAGCCGGCACCCAGCACCAGTGCGGGCCACAGTTCGCCGGCGACCCTTGCGGCCCCCCGGCGGCCGGTGTGCGCGAACAGATGCAGGGGGTAGTCCAGCGCGACCCCCAGCACGGTGATGCCGAAGGCCAGCGCGATCCCGTGCAGATGGCCGAAGACCAGCGTGACCATGGCCGCCCCGGCGAGGATCCCGCTGCCCAGCGGGATCGCCGCCAGCCACACCGGATGGGGGTGGCGGAAAACCACCAGCAAGAGCACCGCCAGCGCCAGCGAGGCGGCGAGGCTGAAGGCGGTGACCTCGGCTCGGATGCGCTCGCGCGATTCCACCGCGATCGCGGGTGGCCCGGCCTGCAGCAGGCGCAGGTCGGCGTCCTCCAGGGCCGCGAATTCCTGTTCGACGCGCTGCAGCAGCCCGGTCTGCTCCTCCAGGCCTTCGGCCGCCGGCGCGATGCGCACGACCAGCAGGGCCCGCTCGCCGGCCGGGTCGGTCCATACGCCGTGTTCGCCGCGGGTCGCGTCGCCGAACGGGTCGCGCAGGCGCTCGCCCAGTTCCAGCAGTTCGCCGGTGGGGTCGCGCGGGATCAGCTCGCGCGGCATCGCCGGCACCGCGCTGGAGAGGTCGTCGCGGCGCTCGGCGAACGCGCTGTCCAGGTGCTCCCGGGAGAAGCGCTCGGGGGTGACCGCCGGGCTCAGCAGGTAGCGCAGGTCGAGGATCGCCTCCAGCGCCTCGGGGTCGAAATCGCCGCGTCCGTTGTGGACGCCGGCGACCGCCGGGTCCCCGCGCAGGGCGTCGGCGAGTCCGTCGGAGGCCGCGGCGCGCCGTGCGGCATCGCCGCCCTCGATGGCCAGCAACAGCTGGCGGGCTCCCGGTCCGCCGTCGACGTCCAGCGGCAGTCCGGCCTCGGCGCCGGGGTCGGGCATGAAGCGTCCGAGATCGGTGGCCATCTCGCCGCGCAGGGCCAGGACCAGGGCCGCGATCAGCAGACCGGCCAGCCACAGCGTGACCGCGGCACGCGAGGGGAGGGACGACATGCGTGGTCAGTCGCGTTCGCTGGACGGGTCGCCGGATGCCGGTGCTTCGAAATGCATGCGGCTGGTGCGGTTGCCGGATTCCCAGGTGTCCATGCGCCGGATCTCGCCTTCGCGGCCGCGGATGGTGATCTCGATGATCGCCCGGCGCAGCGCGCGGTCGCGCGGGCGCAGCTCCAGTTCCCAGGCGTCGAGATCGCCGTCCAGTTCGACCTCGAAGCCCGCTTCCAGGGCCTCGCGGTCGCCCTGCAGCAGGCTGCGGAACAGCCCTGCGAAGGCCTCCAGTCCGGGTTGTTCGTCCAGACGGATCTCGCGCACCGCATCGCCGCGGGTCAGGGTCAGCTCGCGGCCCTCGATGCGCACGTGCTCGCCGCGGCGGCCGTCGGTCTCGCGGATCAGGGTGTCCGGAGGCTCGAAGGCGATGCGGCCGCTCTGGCGGTCCTCCGACTGCAGCATGGGGTCCTGGCGGACCTCGCGAAAGGCCATCTCCGCGGGGGCGTCGAGGCTGAGGGCCGCGAGGATCGCATCCAGGGTGTCAGCGGCGGCCGGCAGCGGCAGCCACAGCAGGGGCAGCAGGGCCAGCCATGCGAGCCGGGCGGGCCCGCGGGTGCGGTGGTGGTCAGTCGTCATGCCAGAAATCATAGAAGTTGAACCAGTTCCACGGGGCGTCCCGCACATGGGCCTCCAGGCGCCGGGCATAGTGGCAGGTCCAGTCCTGCAGCACCGCGTCGCGGTGTGCCCGCGGCGCCTCGATCGCGTCGGCAAAGTGTTCGAAGACGATATCGTAGCGGTTGCCGCCGCGATACAGGCCGAAACACAGGATCACCGGCACCTTCAGCACCGTGGCCAGCAGCATCGGCCCCATGGGGAAGACCGCGCGGTCGCCGAGAAATTCGCACTCCACCGTGCGATCGTTTTCCACCACCCGATCGCCCAGCATGCCCACCATTTCGCCGCGTTCCACCGCCTCGCGGGCGCGGATCAGGGTGTCGGTACGCCCCAGCGGGATCACGCTGCGCGCGACCTCGGGGTTGAGCGAATCCAGCAGCCGGGTGATGACCTGGTTGTGGTCGGCGTCCATCAGGACCCGGACGGGGAAGTCGTGATGGCCCACGGCCAGGGCCCGCAGGGCCTCGAAACTGCCCAGATGGGCCCCCAGCAGGATCGCGCCGTCCCCGGAGTCCAGTGCCTGGTGGAAGATGTCGGCGCCATGCACGCGGATGTCCAGGGCCTGCTCGCGCCCGGCGAGCAGGAACACCCGGTCGAGGATCACTGCGGCGAAGCTGTGCAGGTGGCGGGCGACATCGCGCACGCGCGGCGGATGCCCCAGCACCCGCCGCAGATACTGCCGGCTGTGCCGCCGTGCGCGCGGTGCCAGCAACAGGAAATAGGCGGTGATGGGGTACAGCAGCAGGCGCCCGGCCGGCCGGCCCAGGCGCAGCGCGACCCACAGGATGATGCGCAGGGCGAGGGGACTGCCGCGTTCTTCCTGAGCGCGCCAGTCCCCGCTCATGACGGGTCGGCCGGCGGTTCGGGGTCCAGCTGCCCCGCGCACAGCAGCGTATCGGAGCCGTCGTCACGGATGCAGCGGAAGGCACGGGTCCCGCGGCGCCCGGGTTCGTCGATCTCCACCCGGAACGCGGTCTCGGGAGGCAGCGGCGCGACGAATTTGATCTGCGGAAAACGCGCGGGAGCGGTCAGGCCCAGCTCCTCCGCGGCCGCCGCGACCTGTTCCAGGATCATCACGCCCGGTACCACCGGGTTGCCGGGGAAATGCCCCGGAAGGGCCGGATGGTCCTCCGGGATGCGGCGCGGCCGGCTGGTCAGGCCGGTCATTTCAGACGGGCTCCCCGTGGCAGGCGAGCAGGTCCAGCAGGGCCTGGCGCGGCAGCTTGCCGGTCGCCGAGCGCGGCAGGCGGTCCACCCGTACCAGCGGGCGCGGAAGAAACGCCGGGTCGAGCCGTTCGGCGAGCTGCTCCTGGATCGCGGATTCGCTCAGCTCCGGGGCCACCACCAGCGCCGCCAGCCGGGTGATCCCGTCGGCATCCGAACTGTCCGCGGGCGGGATGAAGACCCCGTCCCGCACCCCGGGGAGGGTTTGCAGATGACGGTTCAGCTCCACCAGCGAGGCCCGCTTGCCGGCGATATTGAGCATGTCGGCCAGGCGTCCGGTCATGCGGAAGCGGCCGTCATCCGCGACCTCGATGCAGTCCGGCAGCGGAACCGGCTCGCGATGCTGCGGACCATGCGCGAGGGCCAGACCGGAGGCATCCCCGTCGGCGCGCACCCGTACCCCCGGGTACGGCGTCCAGTGCTCTTCGTGAACCGTGCGGCGGGAAGCGATGGCACCGGCCTCGGTGCAGCCGTAGATCTCGTTGACCGGGGCGCCGAAGTGCGCCTCGAGCTCCTTCGCGGTGCTGGCTTCCAGCGGTGCGGTGGCGGACAGGATGCGTCGCGGCGCGGCCGGGGCCGACTGGCCGGAACGCAGGCAGGTCCCCAGGTGGAAAGGCGTGGAGATCAGCACCGGACGGGTCTCGCGCTCCAGCGCCGCGTGCACGTCGGCAGGGTAGAACGGACGTTCGGCGAGCAGGGTGTTGGGGCCCAGCAGGGCCGGGAGTACCGTGGACTCCAGGCCGTACATGTGCTGCGGCGGCACGGTGGCGACCAGGGCATGTCCGGGGCCGCGGTCCAGCTCCAGGCGCTGCAGCGCCTGCTCGGTGACCGCGACCAGATCCCCCCAGCGTCGCGGATGGGCGGTGGGTGTCCCGGTGGAGCCGGATGAAAAACCGAGGATCGCGGTGCGATCCCGGGGGATCATCGGGATGTCCGCGGGACGGTCTTCGTTCCCGCCCCCGGCGTCGCCACGCGCGCTGACCGCCAGGGTGTGCAGGGGGAAGTCCTCCTCGCAGGAGTCCACCAGGGCGACCGCTTCGGGATAGCCACGGGCGATCTCGCCCAGCACCGTGCGCCCGCGCGCCGGCGGCAGCAGGTTCATCTGTCCGCGCAGCAGGATGGCGCCGAAGGCGACCGAGAACCGGTAACGGTCCTCGCACAGGTTGAAGGCCGCCGGCGCCTCGGGCAGGCGGGCGGCCAGCTCGCGGACGTCGGCCAGCCAGGCGGCGCGCGACACCGGGTGTCCGCCGATCCGGGCCAGTGGCGTGTCGGCGTCCGCGAGCAGCGGGCAGGCGAGGGGAGCGGCTTCGCTCATGGCTGCCTCAGGATCCGTCGATGGTCGGCCCGCGCCAGCTGCATCAGATAGGCAACAAAGCCTTCGCGGGGTTCATCCGGCAGGAAACGGGCACGCAGCGGATATTCCAGCATGAACAGGACTCCCAGCAGAAGATAGTTCAGGCCGTTGGCCACGACCGCCCATACGGTCGCCGGCGCGAACACCGACAGACCGGCCGAGACCACCGCCAGCAGGGCGCAGGTGCTGGCCCAGATGGCGGTCATCACCCGGGTATAGCGATGGACCGCGGGACTGTCCGAGGCCCCCATTTCCAGGGCATACCGCGTGATCAGTGGCGTGGAACCGGACCGCAGCGAGCGCGCGAACAGCGCCGCGATCAGGCCCGGGACCAGCACCGGCACCGCGTGGATCAGCCACTCGCCGGCCGGGGTCAGGCCGAACAGCGCCAGCGCCGCCAGCAGCCCCGTGCCCAGCAGTACTCGTGCCCGCGGGCGCAGGGACGAGGCGACGGCGAGAAACACCAGCAGCGTCAGCAGGGCCAGCGGCAACGGCTGCAGCTCGATCCATTGCCCGGCGATCACCGAAACCGGGTAGGCCAGCGCAACCGCCGCAGCCAGCCTTGCCGTCACGAGGACGTCCGGTTCGCCTCGATATGTTCACTCAGCGCACGCAGGGACGCGAAGATCCGCAGGTTGTCCTCGTCATCGGAACGGATCTGCACGCCATACGCGCGACCGATCGCCAGAGCCAGCTCGAGGGCATCGATGGAATCCAGCCCCAGACCCTCGCGGAACAGCGGGGCCTCCGGCTCGATGTCTTCCGGCGCCGTTTCCTCGAGGTTCAGGCTGTCCACGATCAATCGGGCGACTTCCTGCTCGAATGCCGTCTGCGCCCCCATAACTTCCCCCTGATGTCCCTGGTCGGGGGCGATGATACCGGTAAGACCCCGGGCTTGGTACCCTTCAAACGAAGGTGTTACTCCGGCGTCGGGTTGTGTCAGCCTTCGGCAAGGCCTGGATGCCGATCATTCTCATCCTGATCATGGAGGTCACATTGGCGCAGCATCGCCGGGTAACCCTGGGGCGCGTGGGTGCGGACGGGCTGGCGATGTTCGCGCTGTCGCAGGTCGTGATCCTGGCGACCCTGGGGGTCAGCCTGCTGCTGGCGTGGCACGGCGTGCGCCGCACCGCGCATGCACCCTGCCGGCCGCGGGCGGTGGAGACCGTGCTGGTGGCGGGGATGCAGCTGGAAGAGGGGCATCCGGCCCCCGGGTACCGCATGCGGCTGCTGCGGGCGCTGCGGCTGCTGCGCCGGCATCCGCAGGCGCGGGTGCTGGTGCTGGGCGGGCAGACTTCGGCGCAGGGGCCCAGCGAGGCCGCGGCCGGGGCGGCGTTCCTGCGTGAACGGGGCGTCGCGAACGCGCGCATCCGCATCGAGGACCGCTCCACGCATACCCTGGAGAACCTGCGCCATGCGCGCGATTTGATGCGCGAGGAGAGCGCCGGCTCGGACGATCCGCCGGCGGTGCTGGTGACCAGCCGCTATCACCTGGCCCGGGCGCTGGCGATTGCGCGCGGGCTGGGGCTGCACCTGCAGCCGTGCCCCGCCGAGCCCGACCGTCATGCTGCCCGGGGGGCGGTACTGTGGCGCGAGGCCTGGCTGCTGCACTGGTACCACACCGGGCGGGTATTCGCCCGGGTGTCCCGCCGGCGCGGCATGCTCCGGCGGATCACCTGACCACGGACGCGGGTCCGGGTCAGCCGCGGGCGGCGAGGGCCTCCTCGTTGTAGGCGGCGTCGATGGTGGTGATGGTCTTCTCCACCAGGCGGAAACCCTCCACCGGGGCATCGTCGGCCATGTACTTCAGGCGCACCGGGCCGATCGACTTGACCGCCTCGGCACGCTCCAGCGTGGTGTCGGGGCCGTCGGCACCGGCCCCGTCCATCAGCGCGGTGAGGATTTCGGCCACGATCGGGTCCTTGTGTTCGCCGTTGCGGGCCTTTGCCAGGGTGCCGGCGGCATCGCCGTCCAGGAATTCCGTGTCCATGTGCCGATCCAGGTAGTTCAGCAGTTCGCTCAGGGTCATCAAAGCCTCCTCGGGTCGTTTGTTCAGCCGGTGCTGCCGGTGGCATCCATGCGGGCATAGGCCGCACGCGCCGCCGCCATCGCCCGGCCGGGTTCCACCACACCACGATCCGCCAGTACCGCCTCCAGAGCGGACAGGCAGGTCAGCACGTTGCGTTCGTTCGCGCCATAGCCCATCAGGCCGATGCGCCACACCTTGCCGGCGTACGGCCCCAGGCCGGCACCGATCTCCAGGCCGTAGCGTTCCAGCAGCTCGCCGCGCACCGCCGCCTCGTCCACGCCCTCGGGGACATATACGGAATTGAGCTGCGGCAGACGGTGTTCCTCGGCCACCAGGAATTCGAGACCCATGGCCTCGAGGCCGGCGCGCAGGGCGTCGTGGTGACGGCAGTGCCGCGCCCAGCTGTTCTCCAGCCCTTCTTCCTGCAGGATCACCAGTGACTCGTGCAGGGCGTACAGGGCGTTGATCGGGGCGGTGTGGTGATACGCGCGCTTGCTGCCGCCGCCCCAGTAGCCCATGACCAGGTTCAGGTCGAGGAACCAGCTCTGCACCTTGTGGCTGCGCGCCTGGATGCGGTCCACCGCGCGCTGGCTGAAGCTGACCGGCGACAGGCCGGGGGTGCAGGACAGGCATTTCTGGGTGCCGGAATAGATCGCGTCCACGCCCCAGTCATCGACGTACAGCGGGCTCCCGGCGAGGCCGGTCACCGAGTCGACGATGGTCAGGCAGTCGTGCTCACGGGCCAGCCGGCACAGGGTCTCGACGTCCGAGCGCGCGCCGGTGGAGGTTTCGGCGTGGACGAACGCCAGGACCTTTGCATCCGGATTGCCCTTCAGGGCGTCCGCGACCTTGTCCGGGGAGACCGGGTTGCCCCAGTCGTCTTCCACCACCACGGCGGTGCCGCCGCAGCGTTCGACGTTCTCCTTCATGCGGGTCCCGAACACGCCGTTGATGCAGACGATGACCTTGTCCCCCGGTTCGACGAGGTTCACGAAGCAGGTCTCCATGCCGGCCGAGCCGGGGGCGGAGACCGGCAGGGTCAGCGCGTTTTTGGTCTGGAAGGCGTACTGCAGCAGGCCCTTCATCTCTTCCATCATGCCGACGAACACCGGGTCCAGGTGGCCGATGATCGGGCGACTCATCGCGCTCAGCACGCGCGGGTTCACGTCGGAGGGGCCGGGCCCCATCAGGGTGCGTTGCGGCGGAAGAAAGGAAGAAGCGGTCATCGTTTAACCTTCTGCTGTACTCGGGAAATCGGATGGCGCGAATGTAGGCCCCGCCCGGGGTACGGGCAAGCGCCCCCACCGCGCGGCGGGAGTTCCCCGCGCCGATTCATGGTCACCCTTCCCGGCGGTGGCGGTCCAGCAGGCTCAGCCAGTGTTCCACCCCGCGTTCGGTGCCCGACTGCAGGTGACTCAGGCAGCCGATGTTGGCCGACACGATGCGCGCCGGGGCCGCGGCCTCCAGGTTTCCCAGCTTGCGGTCGCGCAGCTGCCGCGCCATGGCCGGCTGCGTGATGGAATAGGTGCCGGCCGAGCCGCAGCACAGGTGGCCCTCGGCGACCGGCAGGACCTCGCAGCCCGCGGCCTGCAGCAGCGGCTCCACGCGTCCGGCCAGGCCCTGGCCGTGCTGCAGGGTGCAGGGGGCGTGCCACGCGATCCGGCGGTCCTCGCCGGTGACCTCGATCCCCAGCGCACGGACGGTGTCGGCGTCGAACAGTTCGGCCGGGTCGCGCACCAGGGCGATGAATTCGCGCGCCCGCTCGCGGTATTCGTTGTCACCGTCCAGCAGGTGTGCGTAGTCGCGCAGCATCGCGCCGCAGCCGCTGGCGGTGGAGACCACCGCGTCCACCCCGCGATCCAGTGCCGGTGCCCAGGCGTCGAGATTGGCGTGCAGGCGGGCGCGGGTGCGGTCCGCATCACTCAGGTGGTGTTCCACCGCGCCGCAGCAGCGCGCGGCGGAGACCCGTTCCACCGCGATGCCGCGTGCGGCCATCAGGCGCTCGAACGCCGCGTTGATGCGCGCGTCGATGGCATCGTGCACGCAGCCGGCCAGCAGCAGCACGCGGCCGTGTTCGAAGGGTACGGCCCCGCCCTGCAGCACCGGGTCGCCGGCAGGTGCGGCGGGGCTCGGCGGGGCCGGATGGGCGGCTGGCACCTTGGCCCGCAGCTCGCCGCGCAGCAGCGGTCGGGCCAGGCGCCCGGCACCCAGGGCGAGGCGGAACGGCCACCCGGCGGGGAGCGTGCGCTTGAGCATGGCGCGGAGCAGACGTTCGCGCCAGCCGCGCGGGACGTCGCGTTCCACCGCCTCGCGGCCGAATTCCACCAGATGCGCGTAGTTGACCCCGGAGGGACAGGTGGTCATGCAGTTGAGGCAGGTCAGGCAACGGTCCAGGTGGCGCCCGGTGGCCGCATCGGCCTCGCCCTGTTCCAGTACCTGCTTGATCAGGTAGATGCGCCCGCGCGGCCCGTCCAGCTCGTCGCCCAGTTCCTGGTAGGTGGGGCAGGTCGCGTTGCAGAAACCGCAGTGGACGCAGTTGCGCAGGGCCTGTGCGGCGATGCGGGCGGCCGGGTCGTCGGCGTAGCGTTCGTGGATACGGGTGTCCATGGGGGTGCTCGCTTCAGGTACCGGTGGCGCGGGCCGGGGAGCCGGGCAGCAGCGGACTGTGGAACATGCCTTCGGGGTCCATGGACTGTCGCACCCGGGCCTCCAGCCCCTCCAGGGCGGTGCCGCGCGGATGCAGGCGCGGTGCACCGGCCGGGTCCCCGTGCCAGATGCGGGCATGTCCGCCGGCGGCCTCCACCGCCGTGCGCACCCGCGCCGGGTCGGCCTCGCTGCGCAGCCAGCGCTCCCCGCCGCCCCAGTTCAGCAGCCACTCGCCGGGCAGTTCCGGCGGGGGCGTGGCCGGGGGCACGACGATGCGCCACAGGCGTTCGCCGGGCGCGGGTTCGCGCGTGAAGGGTTCCGCGCGATGGTCGCGCAGACCGCTCCAGAAGCCTTCGCCATCCGCGGCCGGGGCATCCCCCAGGCGCTCGGCGGCTTCCGTGACCGCCTGTTCCCCGCCGCTCAGACGCAGGTACATGCGGCCGTCGTTCCACGCCAGCCCGGAAAGGGGCAGGGCCGTACGACCGAGCTCGCGACAGGCGTCGATGAAGCCGGCGGCGTCCAGGTTCCGCTGCAGGGTGAGCTCGTGAGCGGGGCGCGGCAGGAGCTTGAAGCTGACCTCCAGCAGGACCCCGAGGCCGCCCAGGCTGCCGGCCATCAGGCGCGAGACGTCGAAGCCGGCGACGTTCTTCATGACTTCGCCGCCGAAGCGCAGGATCTCGCCGGAGCCGTTGATCACGCGGGTGCCCAGTACGGCGTCGCGCAGGCTGGCGGTCCACGGCCGGCGCGGACCCGAGAGTCCGGTGGCCACCATGCCCCCCACGGTGGCGCCCGGCCCGGGATCCCCCGGCTCGAACGGCAGCATCATGCCCACCGCCGCCAGCTCGGCCTGCAGTTCGGCCAGCGGGGTGCCGGCCCGCACACTGACCACCAGTTCGCTGGGGGCGAGATGGGTGATGCCGCGGTGTGCGGTCACGTCGAGGGTCTCGACGTCCGCGGGCAGGGGGTCGGGGCGGGCGATCGCCGCCCGGGTCCCGCCCCCGGCGATCCACAGCCGGCGGCCGCCATCAGCGGCCTCGCGTACCGCGCGGGCGAGTTCCTGGCTGTGGTCGGCGGTCTCGGACATCGGTCTCCCGCGGGTTCGGGTGGCGGCGCGCGGGTGCGGTCGGCGTCCGGCCGGTCAGGACCGGACCCGCGCGGTTCAGGCCGGGAGCGTTGGCGCCGCCGTTGCCGGGCCGGGCCCCGCAGGCGGATCGCGCCGGCGCTGGTTCCACGCGACCATCAGCCCGAGGGCCAGCGCCGGCAGGTAGAACCAGTAGGGACTGGGACGCTCCGCGGGCACCAGCACCGCGGTGATCTCCCAGCCACCTTCCAAGCCTACGCGGGCGGCGGGACTGCCGAAAGCAACCGTGCGGATGCGCGTTCTTTCCTCCGGATCCACGTCCAGTCCGGCCTCGGACAGGCGCTCCAGCGGGTCGTCACGCCGCTCGCCCAGCGGGAACATCACCGTGCGGGTGACCTCGCGTCCCTCCAGATCCAGGCCGGTGGCCCGCAGGCGCAGGCTGGCCCCGTCCGGAGCCGCGTCCACCACCTCGGTCAGGGTCGCCGGGTCCTCGCTGACATGGGCCGGCGCGATGCGGTCCATCAGCACGGTGGGTGCGAGCAGGGTGAAGGCCACCACCAGCAGCAGCGCGGACTCCCAGTAGCGGCTGCGGGTCAGGAACCAGCCTTGGGTGGCCGCGGTGAACGCCAGGATCCCCGCCAGCGAGCCGAAGAACACCAGCGCCAGCTGGAACACGTTGTCCACCCCGATCAGCAGCAGCTGGCTGTTGAAGATGAAGAAGAACGGCAGGGCCACGGTACGCAGGCTGTAGGCGAAGGCCTGGAGGCCGGTGCGAACCGGGTCCGCCTTCGCGACGGCCGCGCCGGCGAACGAGGCGAGGCCGACCGGCGGGGTGACATCGGCCATGATGCCGAAGTAAAAGACGAACAGATGGGCCGCGATCAGCGGGATCAGGACGTCGTTCTGGGCGCCCAGTTCGACCACGATCGGGGCCATCAGCGTGGCCACCACGATGTAGTTGGCCGTGGTCGGCAGGCCCAGGCCGAGGATCAGGCTGATCAGCGCGGTCAGCAGCAGGACCAGCAGCAGGTTGCCGCCGGACAGGGTGTCGACCACGTCGGTCAGCACCAGCCCGAGCCCGGTCATCGCCACCGTGCCGACGATGATTCCGGCCGCCGCCGTGGCCACCCCGATCCCGATCATGTTGCGCGCGCCGGTGGCGAACCCGTTGAACAGTTCCCAGATTCCGGCCCAGGTGGCCTGCAGCAGGCCGCCGCTGCGGCGGAACAGGGCCACCAGCGGCCGCTGGGTCAGTACGATGAAGATCATGAAGGCCACCGCCCAGAACGCGGCCAGGCCGGGGGACAGGCGCTCCACCACCAGAGCCCAGACCAGCACCACCAGCGGCAGGATGAAATGCATGCCCGCCAGCACCGTGGGGCCGATGCGTGGCAGCGGGCGGTCGGTGTCCAGCGGCTCGGGGTCCGGCTCGCGCGCGGCGATCCACAGCAGCACCAGATAGGCCGCGAACAGCAGTCCGGCGATGATCCAGGCGGCGCGCTCGTCCGCCACGTCCTTGATCCAGCCCAGACCCCAGTACACCGCGGCGGCGAGGATGATCAGGCTGCTCAGGGTCAGGCCGAAGGCGATCAGACGCCCGCGCAGGGTCCCGCCGACCGCGCGCTGCAGGCCTTCCATGCCACCCTTGCAGGCCTCCAGGTGCACGATGTAGAGCAGCGCGATGTAGGCGATCAGGGCCGGCAGGATGGCGTGCTTGAGGACCTCCACGTAGGTGATGCCCACGTACTCCACCATCAGGAACGCGGCTGCGCCCATCACCGGCGGCATCAGCTGGCCGTTGACCGAGCTGGCGACTTCGATGGCCCCCGCCTTGTGCGCGGGGAAGCCGACGCGTTTCATCAGCGGTATGGTGAAGGTGCCGGTGGTCACGGTATTGGCGATCGAGGAACCGGAGACCAGTCCGGTCATGCCCGAGGCGATCACCGCGGCCTTGGCCGGGCCACCGCGCATATGCCCCAGCAGGGCGAAGGCCACGCGGATGAAGTAGTCGCCGGCCCCGGCGCGTTCCAGCAGCGCGCCGAACAGCACGAACAGGAACACGAAGCTGGTGGAGACCCCCAGGGCGATCCCGAACACGCCCTCGTTGGACAGCCACTGCTGAGCCATCGCGCGCGGGTAGCTGGCGCCGCGGTGGGCGATCAGGTCGGGCATCAGCGGCCCGGCGAAGGTGTAGAACAGGAAGATCGCCGCGATGATGGTCAGCGCCGGCCCCAGCACCCGCCGGGCGGCCTCCAGCAGCAGGATCAGGCCGATCCCCGCGACGATCAGATCGACTTCGGTGGGTGCGCCGGCGCGGTCCGCGAGAGTCTCGTGGAACAGGTACAGATACAGCGCGCTGAATGCGGCGACCGCGGCATAGAGCCAGTCGAACGCCGGGACCCGGTCCAGCGGATCGCGCCCGCGCAGCAGCGGCCAGGCCACCAGCAGCAGGGCCGCGCCCAGCGCGGCGTAGACCTCGCCCAGACGTTCCAGGCCGATGAACTGCCAGGCCCCCAGACCCAGCAGGGCGAGCCCGCCGAGGGCGTAGGCCACACCGAAGCTGCGGGGCAGCACCGCGCGCCCGCCGCCCGGGCGCAGCGCCGGGAACAGCAGGAAGGCGAGGAACACCGCGAACGCGAGGTGCACCGCCCGGGCGTCGGTGTCCGACACCGTGAACCAGTCCAGCGCATCCGGCAGCGGCGAGGCGATCCACAGCTGGAACAGCGACCACGCGACCGCGACCACGAAGATCAGGCTGCGCGTCGCGGTGCCGGGATGGCGGGCGCCGGTCTCGATCTCCTGCGGGGCGGCGGATTGCGGGGGTGTGCGTTCGGGCTCAGTCATGGATCCATCCTGCCTCGCGGAAATAGCGCCGCGCCCCCGGATGCAGCGGCGCGGACAGGCCTTCGTCGACCATTGCCTCGCGCTCCAGTCCCGCGAACGCCGGGTGCAGGCCGCGGAAGGTATCGAAGTTCTCGAACACCGCGCGGGTCAGGGCGTAGGCGGCCTCGTTGCTGGTGCGCTCCGAGGTGACCAGGGTCGCGCCGACCCCGTAGGTGCGGATGGTTTCGTCCTGCCCGGGATAGGTCCCGGCGGGGATCTCGGCGGCCATGTAGTACGGGGTCTCGTCCACCAGGCGGTCGATGGCCTCGCCCTGAAGCGAGAACAGGCGCGCGTCGCAGGTGGCGATGGGTTCCTGGATCGCAGCCGACGGGTGCCCGACGGAAAACACGAAGGCATCCACCCGGTTGTCGCACAGGGCCTGGGCCTGTTCGCGCGAAGGCAGTTCGGCGACCCGGGCGAAGGTGTCATGGTCCCAGCCGAGTTCGTCCAGCAGTTCTTCCATCATCGCGCGCTGACCCGAACCGGGGTTGCCGATGTTCACCCGCTGGCCGCGCAGGTCATCCAGCCCCTCGATGCCGGAGTCCGGGTGCACCACCAGGGTCAGCGGTTCCGGGTGCAGGCTGAACATCGCCCGCAGGTGATGCGCCGGGCCGAAGGCCTCGAAGCGTCCGCTGCCGTGGTAGGCGTGGTGCTGCAGATCCGACTGGGCCACGCCGAAGTCCATGTCGCCCGAACGGATCATGTTCAGGTTGAACACCGAGCCGCCGGTGCTTTCGGCGGTGCAGCGCATGCCGTGTTCGTCGCGCGCCGCATTGAACAGTCGGCACAGGTGCTGGCCGGCGGGGTAGTACACTCCGGTGACCCCGCCGGTGCCGATGTTCACGAAGGCCTGTCCGGCCGCGGCCGGCAGGGCCAGCAGCACCCCCAGCAGGCCGAGCAGCAGGGCCGGACCGTTGCATCCGCCGTACCGGTTCATTCGCGTTTCCTCGTGACGCCTGATCGACGGGAGTCTAGGGAAACGCTGATCAATGTGCACGCTCGCGTTGACGCCTGTCACGGCGGGGCGTTCAATGAGCACCCCGCGACCGGCGTGAGGCCGGTGCGCGCCATGCGACCAGGAGTGAAGGATGTCTGAAGGAGAGCCGGCAGGGGCGGTGGCGCAGCAGCTGGTCGACGAGTGGCAGCGGCGCCTCGAACGCTGCCCCGGGCCGGTGCGCGGCCGCGTGCGCGAGCTGGCGGAGCAGCACCGTGCCTCGCTTGCGGAACGGTTCTACGTCGAGATGCTGGCGGACCCGGATGCCTGCGTGTTCCTCGACCACGAGGACGTCAATTCGCGGCTGAACGCGTCGCTGCAGGAATGGATCCGAGGCATCTTCTCGGTGGAGAGCGGCAGCGGCGTGGAAGAACAGGCCGCGCGCCAGGCCCATGTGGGCGGCATCCACGCGCGCATCTCCATCCCCATCCATCTGGTCATGCGCGGCGCGCGCTGCGTGAAGGAGCAGTTCCTGACCCTGCTGGAGCTGGATTCCGCGATGGGGTACGAAATGCGGCTGCAGGCGGCGCGTCACGTCTCCGACAGCATCGACATGGCGATGGAGCTGATGAGCCACGCCTATTCACGCTCGCATGAGCGCAACGCCCGCGCCGAGGAGGCCTACCGTCTGTTCGCGGTGTCGGAGAACCTCGCCAGCGAGAAAGACCGCCAGCGGGCCTGCCTGCTGGACTGGGAGAACGGGCTGATGTTCGATCTGGCCATGGGGGCCTCGGGCGAGCAGCTGCCGCGGCTGGCGGCCTCCGAGTTCGGCCTGTGGTTCCGGCACAAGGGAGTGGACGCCTTTGGCGGGGCCGCGGAAACCGAGCGGGTGCTGGAGGCCATCGCCCGCATCGACGAGTTCCTGCTGCCTTCGCTGGTCTGCGTCGAGGCCCGGCAGCGGCAGGATTACCTGCGTGACGTGCGCGAGCAGGTCCGCAGCATCGACTACCATCTGGGTCAGCTGTTCGAGCGCAGCAACGAACTGGAGTCCGGGCGCGACGTCCTGACCCGGACCCTGAACCGCAAGTTCCTGCCCGTGGTGCTGGGACGGCACATTGCCAGCGTACAGCAGACCCATGCCCCTTTCGCGGTACTGGCCCTGGATATCGACTATTTCAAGCGGGTCAATGACGAACATGGCCACGAGACCGGCGACCGCATCCTGCAGCAGTTCGCCACGCTGCTGGTCAGCAACTCGCGGGCCGGCGATTACCTCTTTCGCCTGGGCGGCGAGGAATTCCTGATGATGCTGGTGGACGTGGTTCCGCGCGATGCCGAACGCATCGCCGAGAAACTGCGCACCGCGGTCCGTGCCGAGCCGTTCCAGGGTGCCCATGGCCAGCAGCTCGGGCTGACCGTGAGCATCGGACTGGCCAGTCACGACGGCCACCCGGACTACCAGCGCCTGGTGCGCCGGGCCGATGATGCCCTCTACGCCGCCAAGAACGCCGGCCGCGATCGGGTCGCCACCGCCGACTGACCCGGGCCGCTCCCCCCCTGCTCCCGCGGGGCAGGGTGCCTGCCCGCGAGGGGGCGTTCAGTACATCGCGGCCATCATCTTGCGGCGGTACTGGCTGACCAGCGGGTTGTCGTTGCCCAGGGCGTCGAAGGCCGCCAGCAGCCCTTTCTTGCCGGCGTTGTCGCCCTCGTTGTCCTTGTAATCCGGGTGCTGCTTCATCAGCTCCAGGTACAGGCCCAGGGCCTCCTCGTAGCGACTGTGCAGCATGGAATACGCGGCCAGGGTTTCCAGGGTCTCCGGCGCCGGATCGCCCTGCTGCATCTCCTGTGTCAGCGCCTGCGGGTCGGCGCCGGCGGCCCGGCGGGAGAACCGCAGGTGGGCACGCAGGGTCTTCACCGCATCATCCTCGGCGCGGTTCAGCGGCAGCTGATTGAGCTGCGCCTCGGCGGCGTCGGGGTCACCCGCCTGAGACAGCGCGCGCGCCAGTTCGATGCGCAGATCCGGGTCTTCGGGGAAGGCCTCCAGCGCGGACTCCAGGGTGGCGCGGGCGGCCGTGGTGTCGCCGGCGCGGATCTGCGCGCGGGCCAGCTCGGCGCGCAGGTCCTTGTTGCCCGGATCGACCGCCACGGCTTCTTCCAGCGCACGCACGGCGCCTGCCGCGTCCCCGGCCTGCAGGGCGGCCAGGGCCTGCTGGCGGTGGGCGTCGGAGGGACGCTCGACGTGGCGATCGATCATCTCGCGGATGGTGGATTCCGGCTGCACCCCCATCTGCTGATCCACCACCTCGCCGTGACGGAAGCACATGATGGTGGGCAGGCTGCGCACGCCGTACTGCCCCGCCAGTTCCTGATTCTCGTCGCTGTTGACCTTGGCCAGCCGGAACGCGCCGCCGTAATCCTCGGCGATCTTCTGCAGCAGGGGCATCAGCTGTTTGCAGGGTCCGCACCAGGCGGCCCAGAAGTCGACCAGCACCGGACGCCGGTGCGATTCGTCCAGCACCGCCTGCTGGAAGCTGTCGCGGTTGACGTCGAGAATGGCATCGCCGGTGGCGTTTTCGGCTTCGGTCATCGGAAACCTCCTGAAAGATCGGAATACGGGATATGCGGTGCATTGTTGGGATCGTCCCGGCGATTGCAAGCAGCCCCGCCCCCGCGAGCTCTGGTACGCTGCGCACTGTGCGGCGCGCGGGGCCGCGGGTTGCGTCCGGAGGTTGCTTCGTCGCTTCGCTCCTCGCAATGACGGCGCTGTTCGGCAGGCCGGGCCCGGAGGCCGCTTCGGGCCTCGCAATGACCGGCGCTCAGGTACCGTCATCGCGAGGCGCGCAGCGCCGTGGCGATCTGTGCGGGCGGCCCCGGCAAAGGGCATGATCAACAAAGGGGTTCCTGAGTGAGCTATTCCGCATCCGACATCGAAGTCCTCGAGGGGCTGGACCCGGTGCGCAAGCGCCCGGGGATGTACACCGACACCGCGCGTCCCAATCATCTCGCCCAGGAGGTCATCGACAACTCGGTGGACGAGGCGGTCAGCGGCTACGCCAGCCGTATCGACGTGGTCCTGCACAAGGACGACTCGGTGTCCGTCACCGATGACGGGCGCGGCATGCCGGTGGACCTGCACCCGCGCGAGAACCGCCCGGGGGTCGAGGTGATCCTGTCCACGCTGCATGCCGGCGGGAAGTTTTCCGACAAGAGCTATCAGTTCTCCGGCGGGCTGCACGGGGTCGGGGTATCGGTGGTCAACGCGCTGTCCGAGCGCCTGGACGTGGACATCCGGCGCGACGGCCGGCGCTGGCAGATGGCCTTCGCCGGTGGCCACAAGCTGCAGGACCTCGAAGCGGTCGGCGAGGTCGGCAAGCGCAATACCGGCACCACGCTGCATTTCTGGCCCGATGCGCAGTACTTCGACTCGGCGAAATTCTCGGTGCCGCGGCTCAAGCACATCCTGCGCGCCAAGGCGGTGCTGTGCCCGGGCCTGACCGTGACGTTTCGCGACGAGACCACCGGCGAGGCCTGCGAGTGGTGCTATCAGGCCGGTCTGCGCGACTACCTGGTGGAGGCCCTGGAGGGGCTGGAACGCCTGCCGGAAGAACCGTTCATGGGGTCGGTCTCCGGCCACAGCGAGGCGGTGGACTGGGCTGTGACCTGGCTGCCGGAAGGCGGTGAGGTGGTGTCCGAGAGCTACGTGAACCTGATCCCCACGACCCAGGGCGGCACCCACGTGAACGGCCTGCGCACCGGGCTGACCGATGCGGTGCGCGAGTTCTGCGAATTCCGCAATCTGATCCCGCGCGGGATCAAGCTGGCGCCGGAGGACGTGTGGGAACGGGTCTCCAGCGTGCTGTCGTTCAAGATGCAGGATCCGCAGTTCGCCGGGCAGACCAAGGAACGGCTGTCCTCGCGCCAGGCCGCGCCGTTCATCTCCGGGGTCATCAAGGACGCCTTCAGTCTGTGGCTCAACCAGCACCCGCAGCAGGGCGAGCGCATCGCCGAGCTGGCGATCCAGAATGCGCAGAAGCGCAGCCGCGCGGGGCGCAAGGTGGTGCGCAAGAAGGTGACCCAGGGCCCGACCCTGCCGGGCAAGCTGGCCGACTGCGCCAGCCAGGAGCTGGCGCGCACCGAACTGTTCCTGGTCGAGGGCGACTCCGCCGGTGGCTCCGCCAAGCAGGCGCGCGACCGCGATTTTCAGGCGATCATGCCGCTGCGCGGCAAGATCCTGAACGCCTGGGAAGTGGAGCCCGACCAGGTGCTGGCCTCGCAGGAGATCCACGACATCGCTGTGGCGCTGGGCGTGGATCCGGGGACGCAGAGCCTGGAGGGGCTGCGCTACGGCAAGATCTGCATCCTCGCGGACGCCGATTCCGACGGCGCCCACATCGCCACGCTGTTGTGCGCGCTGTTCCTGAAGCATTTCCGCCCGCTGGTGGAGCAGGGCCACGTGTTCATGGCCATGCCGCCGCTGTACCGAATCGATGTCGGCAAGCAGACCTTCTATGCCCTGGACGAGGACGAAAAGGCCGGAGTGCTGGAGCGTATCGAGGCGGAAAAGCTGAAGGGCAAGGTCGCGGTGACCCGTTTCAAGGGGCTGGGCGAGATGAACCCGATGCAGCTGCGCGAGACCACCATGAATCCCGACACCCGCCGTCTGGTGCAACTGACCCTGGATTCGGCCGAGGAGACCGGCAGCCTGATGGACATGCTGCTGGGCAAGAAGCGCGCCGGGGAACGCCGCGCCTGGCTGGAGGGCAAGGGGCACCTGGCCGACGTGGACGTGTGAACGGAGGCCCGTATGTCGCGGCTTTCCATCGACCTGCACGAATGCTTTCGTGATGGCCGGCGCATCGATCAGGCGCTCAACGGCGCGATCGACGAGGCCTGCGAGAAACGCATCAAGACCGTGGAGATCATCCACGGCAAGGGCAGCGGGCAGCTGAAAAAGCGGGTGCTGCGTTTTTTGCAGCAGCCGGAGGTCAAGGCGCGTTACCACCGGGTGGAGAAGGATTCGAAGAATCACGGTCGGCTGTTCGTGCATTTTCGCCACTGAATTCGCGCCGCCGTGTCGGGGCATGCGGCGCCGCCGTTCGTATGCGATAGGATGCGCGCCATGCCGACCGTTCTGCGCCTGTTCGACCGCCTGCCGCTGTGGCTGTTCGCCCTGATCGTGGCGACCGTGGGCCTGTGGCCCTGGCAGCCGGAGCCGGCGATCGCCGGACTGGTGCGCGACCTGCTGGCCGGTGAACTCGCCGGTGCGGCGGGCTGGGGCGGTCTGCTGCTGCACGGACTGCCGTGGCTGCTGATGGCGCTGCGTCTGGCCCGCCAGAGCCGGACCGGCGCCTGATCGGGTACGCTGCGGATTGCTGTAACAACAACGGACCCGCCGGGTCCGCCAACCGGCCGCAAGGCCGACACGCGACGACACAGGAGAATCGACCATGCGCTTTATCGTTGCCGTTACCGCCGGAACCGATGACCCCACCCGCGCCACGCTGGGCATGATCGCCGCCAAGGTGGCGAAGGATCAGGGCCACGACGTGACCGTATGGCTGCAGGGCGAGGCGGCGAATATCGCCAACCGCAACGTCTACGACAAGATCGTCGGCCACAACATGCCGGCGATGAAGGACATCGTCGAGGATCTGGTCGACGCCGGCGTGCCGCTGTGGGTCTGCGAGGCCTGCGGCCGTGGTCGTGACGTGACCCCGGACAACTTCCTGGCCACCGCCGAATACGCCGGCATGGGCCACTACGTGCAGGCGGTGGCCGAGTTTGATCGCTCGATGAGCTTCTGATGCCGGCGGGTTGAACTTCCCGCCCGAACAGTCCGGGCCGCGCCTGCGCGCCGTCCCCGGCGGGGTCCGCGTCCTGCTGACCCTGCTGCTTCTGAACGGGCTGGTCCTGGCCCTGGACATCCCGCGCCACGCGGGCCCGGGGCCGGGGTGGCTGGCCTGGGAGGCCGTGGTCCTGGCCGGACTGTTTGCCGTCCTTCCTCTGGCCACCGCGCGCGTACTGGCCCGGGTCGTGGCCGCCTTCCTCCTCGCACTGATCGTACTGGCGCTGTTCGATGCGCTGGCCCGCGTCAGCCTCGCCCGTCCGCTGAATGTCTACGTGGACATCGGCCTGCTGGATGCCGTGTTCCGGTTGCTGACCGGCAACCTGCCCACTGTCGGTGTGATCCTGGCCGTCGCGGCGTTGCTGGCCGTGATCGGGCTGGCGGTGTGGTCGCTGGCGCGTCTGCTGGCGCGCCCGGTCATGTCCCGTAGCGCGGGTTTCGTGCTGCTGGGCGCGGGCCTCGCCGGGCTCGCGGGCCACGCGACGGGTGTGGAGCCGCCGCGCACGGCGGCCCCGGCGGTGGCGCTGGTGACGGAGCAGGTCGACGGCATGCGCGAGGCGCGGCGCGAAGACCGGGTGCTGGCGCACCGGCTGGAGGCGGATCCGCGGCTGGCCGAACCCCGGCCGCTGGAGGGCCTGGCCGGCGTCGACGTGGTGGTGGGTCTGATCGAGTCCTACGGGGTCTCGGCGCTGGAGATCCCGCGCTATGCCGAGGTGATCGAGCCGACCCTGGAGGCGCTGCAGGAGGATCTCGCCGCGCGGGATCTGCACGCGGTCACCGGGGTGATGGAGGCCCCGATCGCCGGCGGGCAGTCGTGGCTGGCGCATGCCTCCCTGCTGTCGGGCGTGGCCGTGCGGCATGCCGGGCAGTATCGCCGGCTGCAGGAGCGCGAGCGGGCGACCCTGGTGCAGGACTTCGCGGCCACCGGCCACCACACGGCCATGCTGGCCCCGGCCATCACCCTCGACTGGCCGGAGGGGCGCTGGTTCGGCTGGGACCGGATCCTGGACCGCGACGGCATGGACTACCGCGGGCCCCCGTTCTTCTGGGTCACGATGCCCGACGAATTCACCTGGTGGCGCTTCGAACAGGATGTGCGGCCGGACCCGCAGGGCGGGGAAGCACCGGTGTTCGCGATGCTCGCGCTGGTCAGCAGCCACGCCCCGTGGACCCCGGTGCTGGACGTGCTGGACGACCCGGATGCGATGGACGACGGGCGGGTGTTCCACGAACAGGCCGGGGCCGGGCCCGCCCCCGAGGTCCTGTGGCGGGACTTCGACCGCGTCCGCGATTATTACGCCGAGGCGGTGCGCTACTCGCTGGAGGTCAGCGGCCACTGGGCGCGCGACCATGTGGACGAGGATACCCTGTTCCTGATGCCGGGCGACCACCAGCCGGCGGCCCTGGTCACCGGCCCGGACCCCTCGTGGGCGGTGCCGGTGCACGTGATCTCCGGGGACCCGGAGCTGCTGGAGCCGTTCCGGGCTCGCGGCTTCCACGACGGTTTCGAGCTGCCGCCGGCCACCGGGGACGAGGACATCCCCGGGTTCGAGGACCTGCGCGACTGGCTGCACGAAGATTACGGCGACGCTTTCTGATCAATCGACGGCTGCGTAATCGTTTTGTTGCGATTTTGGATTTTTGTAACACAAATGTTTCGCCTGAATCGATTTTGTTGCAGTCTTGGGCCATTGAACACCATGGATACGGCGTATGAGCTCATTGGGTTATCGGTGGCTGATTCGGACATTCGGATTGCCGTCCGCCCCTTTGCCCGTGTCGTCGAGTCCGGGCACGCGCCTGCGTGAAACATGGCAGGAGGACGGCGCGGTCCGGCGCGAATATCCGCCGCAGTACGACCCCGGGGATGCGCTCGCGAACCAGCTCGAATTCGCCCTGAAGCACGAGGGCGTGAATCTGGCGGTTCTCGCGGACCTGTTTCGCGCCTGTGGTCCCGCACCGATCGAGGAGGCGGTGAGCGAAAAGCCCACCGGGCGTTATCGGCGGCTGATGGGGTTCTTCTACGAACGCCTGACCGGGGAGCGCCTCGCGGTCTCGCGGACAGCGGGCGGTAACTATGTGGATGCACTGAACCCTGACCATTACCTGACCGCAGCGGAGCCGGAATTCGATCGGCGCTGGCGGGTCCGGGACAACCTTCTTGGCAATGGTGATTTCTGCCCGGTCATTCGTCGGACGCAGCGACTGGAAGACGCCCTTGCCCAGCCGCTGACCGAGGAGCTGTCCGGATTGCTCGGGGCATTTCCACCGGAACTGTTTGCCCGGGCCAACGACTATCTCTACCTCAAGGAAACGCGCTCGACCTACGGGATCGAACAGGAGCCGGAACCGGTCTCCGGGCGTCTCGAGCGCTTCGTGGCATTGCTGCGTGAAGCAGGGCGGGTGCCGCTCGCGGAGCTGCTGGACGAGGCCGGCCTGACACGGCGCCAGAATCTGGTGGTGGACCCGCGCTATGCGGAAAGCGGTTTTCGCTCTGTCCAGAATTACGTGGGCGAGCAGCGGCCGGATTTCACGCAGCGTGTGCACTACGTATGCCCTCCGCCCGGATGGCTGGTCTCGATGATGGAAGGCCTGGCGACGGTGGCTACGCGGAGTCGCGGACTTTCGCCGCTGGTTCGTGCCGCGGCCGTGGGGTTCGGCTTTGTCTTCATTCACCCGTTCGAAGACGGTAACGGGCGGCTCCATCGTTTCCTGATCCACGATCTGCTGCATCGCGACGGATTCGTGGAAGGCAATCTCATGCTTCCGGTATCGGCCACCATGCTGCGTCGGATTACCGAATACGACGCGGTGCTGGAGCGTTACTCGCGGCCGCTGATGGAGGAGCGGGTCGACTACCATCTGGACCCCGAAGGGCGGCTGGAGCTGCTGAATCCGGAAGAGGTGGCCAGTTACTATCGCTACCCCGATCTGACGGCGCAGACCGAATACCTCGCGGAAACGGTGGCCCGCACCGTCCGGGAAGATCTGGTGGAAGAACTGCGTTTCCTTCGCGGTCATGACGCTGCACGCCGCGCGGTGCGCGAGATCGTGGATCTGCCGGATCGGCGTCTGGATCTGCTGCTGCGTCTTCTCCACCAGAACGAAGGGCGGCTGTCACGGAACAAGCGCGGACAGTTCGGCGAGATCGAGGATCATGAACTCGAACGGATCGAGCAGGCCTGGCAGCAGGCATTCAGGCTCATTGACGGCTGACGGGAGGTACGGGCATGCGCATCGTGGTCGCCCTGGGGGGCAACGCACTGCTGCAGCGGGGGGAGACGCCCTCGGCCGCGAATCAGAGGCACAACGCGCGGCGCGCGGCCGCGACCATCGCCGGCCTGGCGGCGGAGCACGAGGTGATCGTGACCCACGGCAACGGCCCGCAGGTGGGGTTGCTGGCGAACCAGGCGGAATGCGACCGCATCGCCTGGCCGCTGGACGTGGTGGGTGCGGAGAGCCACGGGATGATCGGCTATATCCTCGCGCAGGAGCTGCACAACGCGCTGGGGCATGATCGCGTGGCCAGCCTGCTGACGCAGACCGAGGTCGACCCGCGGGACCCGGCCTTCGACGAGCCGAGCAAGTTCATCGGACCGACCTACGCCGAGGAGGCCGCGCGGCGCCTGGCACAGGAGCGTGGCTGGCGCATCGCCCGCGACGGCAGGGCCTGGCGGCGGGTGGTGGGCTCGCCCGAGCCGCGCGCATTGCTGGGGGTGCCGGCGATCCGGACCCTGGCGGCTGCCGGGACCCTGGTGGTGTGTGCCGGCGGCGGCGGGGTGCCGGTGGCGCGCGATGCCGACGGCCGGCTCTCGGGCGTGGAGGCGGTGGTGGACAAGGATCTTGCTGCGGCCCTGCTGACCGCCGAGGTGGAGGCCGATGCCCTGCTGATGCTCACCGATGTCGATGCGGTCTATGCCGACTGGGGCACGGACCGGGCCCGGCGGCTGGACCGCCTGAAGGGCAGCGACATTGATCCGGCCGAATGGCCGCCGGGGTCCATGGGGCCCAAGCTGGATGCGGCGCGGCGGGTGGCCGCGGGTGGCCGCATCGCGGGTATCGGGGCGCTGGAGTCGGCCGCGGCCCTCCTCGCCGGGACCGCCGGGACCCGGGTGACCCCGTAACGGACGTGCCCCCGGTTGCGACCCGAGTTCTTGGCGTCGCGCCCTTGCGCCGGCACGCTGATGGCGAAGCCTTCGGAGGAGATGAGAAAGACATGAACATGCGGAAGATCAGTCCGGCCCTGCTGCTGGCCGCCGGCCTGTGGCTGGCCGGTTGCGACGGCGAACCGCAGGCGGAGGACGGTCCGCCTCAGGCCCTCGGCGAGCGCCAGATGGAGCCGCAGCCGACGGATAACGAGGGCGTGCGGCGCCCGCAGCAGCGGGGCATGCCGGCCGCCGACGTCAAGCGCACCGACGACGACTGACGCGACGGAGTCTCACCACATCAGGTCGTCGGGCACCACGTAATCCGCATACGGGTCGTCGGCGGCCGGTTCGCTGTCCGCGGCCTCTTCGGCGGGGATGACCAGCGGCCACTGCGGGTCGCGCTCGCGGATGCGATCCGCGATCTCGCGGGGCACCAGGCGAAAACCGGCCTCCGGTCGGTGGTCGAGGCCGGCGATTGCGGCGCGTCCGTCGGCCAGCTGGCGCCGCAGGGCCGGCGTGACCGGCAGGCTGCGGATCCGCCCGCCCTGCTGGAAGTGATAGTCCTCGGCGTCCTCGCCGGCGGGCACTGGATACAGGTTGGAACTGACCAGCTCGCGCAGCTGGGCCGTCAGGGCCTTGCGCGCGGCGCGCGCCTGGCGTTCCTCGTTCTTGCGCCGCGAACGTTCGGCCTGTTCCGCCTGACGCTGCTCGGCGGCCGTGGGCTCGGCCGCGGGTGGCGCCGCCTTCTTCGGCTTTTTGGCCTTTTTCTTGCCCTTGTGCTGTTCGCTGCGGGCCTTCTTGACCTGCTTTTCGTCGACCAGGCCGGTCTTGAGGAGCTGGTCGCGCATTGCGTCGGACATGTTCGGTTGCCGTCTGGCTGAGTGGAACCCGTCAGGATAGCCGGAACCGGGGGCTGCGTGCAGGGGAGGTCGGGGCGTGGTCGATGTTTTGCCGACGCGGCCGCTCAGGGGAGGCCCGGGACCGAGGACGAGGCGAGTTCAGCGGCGCCTGCGGAGCGTTCGGCCGGCGGGAGCCCGGGCTCGAGGCGGGCGAGGCGCTCCTCGATGGTGGCCGCGCGCGGGCGCCGGTTCGGGGCTGCGGCGGCGGCCGGAGGCGGGCATTCCTGCAGCAGGTGCAGCGCCCCCAGGTGCTCCGCGCGCAATTCCAGTTCCAGCAGGGCGCGGTACAGGGCATGTCGTTCGGGGGTGTGCAGGCGTCGGCGCAGGGCCCGGATCCGGAGGGTGGCGCGGGTACTCCAGTCGCGTGCCCGGGCGTGCAGCCGATCGAGATCGTCGGCGGCCAGTGGACCGGGGTGCCAGGCGGCGAACAGCACCCGAATCACGTCAGCCCCATGGTGATCCTGCCAGGCCATCAGCCGCTCGTGCAGCGCCGGATCGTTCCAGGCGGTCTCGGCGAACGACCAGAAATCCCCGGTGGCCCGGGTGTCAGGCACTGCTGGCGGCGGATGTACTGACGCCGGCCGTGGTCCGCAGGGCATCCAGGTCGGGGATGTGCAGATCGCGGGTGTGCAGCTCGATCAGGCCCTGGCGCCGCATCTGCGTGAACAGCCGGCTGATGGTTTCCTGCGTCAGGCCCAGGTGGTTGGCGATCTCCGCGCGCGACATCGGCAGGATGAAACGGTTGGCTGCCAGCCCGCGTGCCTGATGACGCTGCGACAGCGAGAGCAGGAAGGTGGCCAGACGCTGCTCCGCGCTGCGCTGGCCGAGCAGGGCGTGCAGGTTCTCCTCGCTCGCCAGGCCGCGGCTCATCACCCCCATCAGGTGCTGCCGGAACGTGGGCAGGCGGCCGGACAGGTCATCCACCAGCGACCACGGGACCGCACAGACGCTGGTGGACTCCAGCGCGATGGCGGTGACCGGGTGGGACCCCTGGTGAATGGCATCCAGTCCCAGCAGTTCGCCGGCCAGCGCGAAGCCGGTGATCTGCTCGGTCCCGTCGTCACCCATCAGCACCGTTTTCATCGCGCCGGTGCGCACCGCATACAGGTATTCGAACGGCGACCCCATGGCGAACAGCGTGCTGCCCTTCTCGATCGGACGGCGCTGCTGCACGATCTCGTCGAGCTGCCACAGCTCGGTATCCGGCAGACCCATGGGCAGGCAGAGCTGACGCAGGGTGCACTGATCGCAGGCTTGAGTCGGGCGCAAGGTCATGTCCGGAGGGTAGCCCGTTTGCGGCAATGTGGAAAGACGCCGCGGATTTTTACGCCGGCGCTCGCGGTGGCGGTGTTTCCCGGATGCACTACGCTTGATGCGTTGGTACAACGGATGGTGTGCGGACCGGCTCCACTGGACGGGCCCGGAGGTGAGAGTTAGACTCAGTATAAAAATAGCCGGACACGGAATCGTGCCGGATTTCAGGGAATCGGGGGCACTCAGTAATGATTGAACGGATGCTGGAACAGTATGTTCGCTCCGGGACGCTGACCCTGCGTCACCCGGATGGCACCGAGCAGCGTTTTGGCAGCGGCGAGCCGGAAGTGGTCATGCAGCTGCATGATGCCGGCGCCCTGAAGCGCATTGCGCGGGATCCCGGTTTCGAGCTGGGCGAGACCTACATGGACGGGCTGTGGTCGCCCGGTCCGGAAGGGCTGCGGGCCTTTCTTGATATGACCATGCGCAATTTTGCGCCGATGTTCCAGAAGCGGGTCGGTTTCCTGACGCGTTCGCTGCGCGCCCTCGTGGAGCAGGGCAACCGGGTGGCGCGCAGCTACAAGAACATCTCTCACCACTACGACGTGGACGAATGGCTGTTCCGGCGGTTCCTGGACGAGGGGATGTTCTACAGCTGCGCCTATTTCGCCGAGCCGGGGATGAGCCTGGAGGAGGCGCAGCAGGCCAAGTGCGAGGTCCTGCGCCAGAAACTGTGCCTGGAGCCGGGCATGCGCGTGCTGGACATCGGCTGCGGCTGGGGCGGGCTGGCGATGTATCTGGCCGAGCACGCGGATGTCCGGGTCGATGGCATCACCCTGTCGCGCGAGCAGCTGCGGGTAGCGCAGGACGAAGCGAAGCGCCGGGGTCTGGAGGACAAGGTGCGCTTCCTGTACCAGGACTATCGCGAGCACGACGATCAGTACGACCGGATCGTCAGTGTCGGCATGTTCGAACACGTGGGGCAGCCGAACTACGGCACCTTTTTCCAGCGGGTCAACGACCTGCTCAAGCCCGACGGGATCGCGGTGCTGCACACCATCGGTCGCCAGGAGCCACCGGGCACGGCCAACCCCTGGCTGAAGAAATACATCTTCCCCGGCGGTTACACCCCCGCCCTGTCCGAGGTGATGGAAGCGCTGGAGCCCACGCCGCTGTACACCACCGACATCGAATTCTGGCGGCTGCACTATGCCGAAACCCTGGCCGAATGGTACCGGCGCTTTCAGGCAGTCCGTGAAGAGGCGGCGGCCAGTTTCGACGAGCGCTTCTGCCGCATGTGGGAGTTCTATCTGGCCAGCTGCGAGGGCACTTTCCGCTGGTGGAAGCAGGTGGTGTTCCATATCCAGATGGCGCGTCGGCAGGATGCCGTTCCGCTCACCCGTGACTATCTCTGCGGGCGCGAAGACCCCGGGGTGCGTTCGGTGCCGCCGGCGGACGAGCTGATTTCTTCCGCGCGGTGAACCCCGGCCTCCGGCACGGGTCCAGTGTGGGTCCCCGCCGTTCTGACGGCGACGTGCGGGGCATTCGAGCTTTACACTGACCGGGGATTCCGGTGTTCGGGGAGTAGGGGTGTTCCGCCTTTTTCGTCAACGCAAGTCCGAGGCATCGGGGGCCCCCGAAACGCAGGAGTCGAATCAGGACCAGGTCCTGATCGAGGCTGCGGGACGCAGCCGCATCACCGAGGTGGCGACCAGTGCCCGCAAGGTCCCGTGGTCGCTGAACCTGCTGCAGCTTTTGTGGGCGGCCGGCCCCGTGACCTTCCTCGCGATGCAGGGCGGCTATTTCCTCGGGTTCGGCCATGCGGCTCCCACCCAGAACTTCGTCTTCTTCGCGGTCTACACCCTGCTGTTCGGGGTGATCGGCCTGATCGCGCGCTTTGTCGCCGATGCGACCCGCGGGCGGCGTCAGGAGCGCTCGCAGGTCCAGCTGCGCAATACCATCGATCTGCTGCCGGATCTGCTGTTCGCGACCCGTGACCTGGCCATGGGCGAGATGACGCCGGACATGCGGCGGCGCCAGTCGGCGGCGGTGCTGCTGCACGAGGTGGAGGTCTCCCCGGAGGCGGTGGCGGTCGCGGTGCGCGAAATGACCGGCGACCCGACGCTGGCCTCCACCGCCGAGCAGATCGAGATCTATCGGCGTCTGGGGCTGCATGCGCGGGTCGCGGACCTGGTGGAGGCCACCGCCGACGCGCGCATGGCCGCGCTGGAGCGGCTGCACGCCGAGGATTCGGATCTCGCCGAGCTGCTGCGTGACCGCCTGCGCGGGGTCGCGCCGACGCGCGAGGACGGCGTGCGCCGCATCGACCAGTTTCTCGAACGCCTGTTCTCCGCGGCGGATGCGGATGACCTTACGCGCTGCACCCTGGATGATGTCCAGGCGATCTTCGTGCTCGCCTTCGAGCTGGTCAACGGGCGCCAGATCAAGCGCCTGAGTTTCGAATGGTCGGGGCCCTGGCAGCTGGGCCGGGCGCTGGACCGGCTGGAATACCAGAGCAACCGCTTCCGCGTGGCCCAGGCCGGGGTGATCAGCCGTCTCCGCTCGCTGGGGATGCTGCTGGCGCAGAGCGAGACCAGTGGCATCACCCAGCAGCATCTGCGCGAACCCCTGCCGGTCATGGGACAGCAGGTGCTGGCCGGCCTGCGGACCATGCTGGAGGCGGAGCCGGACGTAAAGAGCCCCGACGGCCGTATCCTGGGTGCCGCGATGTCGCAGGTGGAAGAACTGCGTGAAGCCCGGGACCGCCTGATGCAGGCGCAGAGCCGTTACGCCAATGCGGTGGAACGCTGGGAAAACCTGCGCCGGCGCGAACGGGACCGCAAGGGTGATCAGCGCTGGCAGAAGCGTTCGGCCCGGCGGATCCGGGTGTCGGAGGAGCTGATCGAACTGGACGATGATCAGAAGATCCGGCTGGCCGACGGTCTGTGCGAATATCTCGAGGAGCTGCAGATCCGGCGCGAGGGCGATTTCATCTTCTTCGGCAAGAAGCCGCTGGACGGCGATACCGCCAAGCGCATCGGCATCCAGCTGGCGCTGCTGCTCGACCCGCTGGTGGAGCTGAGCAACCCCAGTATCCAGCGGGCGATCTATTCCAGCCCCGCGGCCTATCTCGGCGGGCTGTACGTGGGCATGAGCGCCGACGCCAAGGCCGGGCTGGGCTCCGCCATGGTGCGCATGGTGCGCCAGGATCTCGGGCGTGCGGCGGAGTGGCTCGCGCTGCGCCTGACCCGGGTCTACCACCTGCCGCTGACCGACGGCATGCGCAGCTTTCTCGAGACCCACTACGGGGCCAACCCCGAGCGCCTGGCGATGCTGGCCCAGAACACCGGGGACGAGTCCCACCCGGTGGCCCTGCGTGCCGAGCGCTCGCCGGAATTCGACGCGATGGTCCAGGACAAGGAATGGGGCCGCCTGCTGCGTCGTGGCGCCCGCTATCGCCAGGCCGAGGAGACGCGGCAGACCTGAACGCCGCGCGGTCGGCCGGAGAGCACGGGTGGAAAATCAGGGGGGGGCTCATGTACCCTGCTCCCCGTTCCTCGGTGCCCTGGCGGTTTCGCCGCCGGGTTAAACGGGAAGTCCGGTGAGCGCCGCTTCGGCGCGAGTCCGGCGCTGCCCCCGCAACGGTGATCGAGCGCGGATCCATTCCGGAGTCCTTCGGCAGTGGATCCTCGAGGCTGGCGGCCGAATGCCACTGTGTCATGGACACGGGAAGGCGCCGCCCGCCGGGAATCTCCCGCTCGTCAGCCCGGAGACCGGCCGGGGAATGGTCGTGCGGCACGCGGAGGGCGTGCGAGACGGATGACCGTTCCCGCCACGGGTCCCCGTACCCGTTTCCCGCCGGGAATGCGTTCCTCGTCTTCCTCCCTCGCGCCGGCGCGATCCCCGTGAACCAGCGGCGTGCGGGCGGCTCGCCGGGAGATCCGAAGACATGAAACGCAGTATCCTTTCCGCAGCCATCGTTGCAGCCGTGTCCCCGGCCGTGGCCGACGAGGCGCCGGGCACCGACTCCGACTCCGCGACCCTGGAACCCGTTCAGGTCACTGCGACCCGTCTCAGCCAGACCGTGGACGAGGCCCTGGCCTCGGTGACGGTCATCGACCGCGAAGAGATCGAACGCCTGCAGCCGCGCCAGTTCACCGATCTGGTGGAGGGGCGCGCCGGGGTCTCGGTGGCGGGTAATGGCCCGTTCGGCAAGACGTCCAGTGTCTTCCTTCGGGGAACGAACTCCGATCACCACCTGATGCTGATCGACGGCGTGCGCATGGGGTCGGCCACCACCGGCGGTGCCAGCTGGCAGTTCCTGCCGCCCGAGGAGATCGACCGCGTGGAGATCGTGCGCGGGCCGCGCACCTCCATCTACGGCTCCGATGCCATCGGCGGGGTGACCCAGGTCTTCAGCCGCGCGGGCCGCGAAGGTCCGCCGCGGGTCAATGCCTTCCTTGGCGCCGGCAGCTTCAGCACCTGGGAGGCCGGAATCGGTGTGGCCGGCGGCACCGGGCGCACCGATTACAGCCTGTCCGTCAGTATGTTCGATACCGAGGGCATCGACGTGCAGGACGACGTGGGTGACGACGATCCGGATGGCTATGACAACACCTCGCTGGCCGGCAAGGTTGCCCACCGCCTCGACAACGGGATCGAACTTTTCGGCAATGTCCTCTATTCCGAAGGCAATACCGAGTTCGATGGTTTCGAGGATGAAACCGATTTCGTCCACGCGGCGATGCAGGCCGGTCTCCGATTGCCCGTTCTTGGTCGCTGGGATACCGAGCTTGCAGTGGCCCATAGTCGGGACGAAAACGACAATTTCGCGGGGGGGTTTTTCTCTTCGAGATTCGATACGAAGCGGGATCAGCTGACCTGGCGCAACGATGTCCGCCTGGGTGAACTCACCGACCTGATCGCCGGGGTAGACGCCTACGAGGACCGGATCTCGAGTACCACGGATTACGACGAGGACTCGCGCTACAACGTAGGGGTCTATTCGGTCGTACGTACCCAGCTCGGCAACCACGATCTGGAAGGCTCGCTGCGCTACGACGACAATGAAGCGTTCGGCGAGAAGACCACCGGGCAGGTCGCCTGGGGCATGCAGGCAACCGACGCCCTGCGGCTGCGCGCCAGCTACGGCACCGCGTTCAAGGCACCCACCTTCAATGACCTTTACTGGCCCTTTTCCGACCCGGCGAGATTCCGCGGAAACCCGGACCTCGAACCGGAGGAGTCGGAGACGTTTGAGCTCGGGGCGAGGTACTCGGCGAGTCTCGCGTATGTCGACGTCGCGGTGTTCGAGACGCGCGTGGACGACCTCATTACCGGGTTCCCGGTGCGCGAAAATGTCGACGAGGCACGGATTCGCGGACTGGAAGTCGAGGGAGGCCACGACCTCGGTCCGTGGAATTCGCGGGTCTCGCTGACCCTGCTGGATACGGAAAATCGTGACACCGGCAATGAACTGCGTCGCCGTCCGCCGGCGTCAGCCCGTTTCGACCTGGACCGCCGGATCGGTGATTTCTCCGTGGGCGGTACGATCCTCGCCCGCAGCCGCAGCTACAACGATGCTGACAATGACGAGCGGCTCTCGGGCTACGGCACCATGAATCTGCGTGCGGCCTATCGATTTGATCCGGAATGGAGTATCGAGGCTTCGCTGTCGAATCTTTTCGATCGCGACTACGTGGTCGCGCGTGACTCGGTTAACGATGCCGATTACAACAACCCCGGCCGCGCCGCGTTCGTGAAACTGCGTTATCAGCAGCAGAGGTAAGGTCATGGGCAATCGACTGTCGAAGATCGCGACCCGCACGGGTGACGAGGGGCGTACCGGCCTGGGTGACGGCTCGCGCGTGGACAAGGACTCGCATCGCGTCGAAGCCTTTGGTGACGTGGACGAGCTGAACAGCGTCATCGGGCGGGTGCTGGTGCACGAGCTGCCCGAGGACGTACGGCGTTCGCTGTCGCTGATCCAGCATGAGCTGTTCGACCTGGGCGCGGAGCTGGCGGTGCCGGGGCATCAGGCCCTGCCGGAGGCGTCGGTGGAGCGCCTCGATGTCGAGCTCGAGGGCTTCAATGACGAGCTGCCGCCGCTGGAGGAGTTCATCCTCCCGGGGGGCGGCCCGGCCACCGCGGATTGCCATATTGCCCGCACCGTCTGCCGCCGCGCCGAGCGGCGGCTGGTCGCGGTCAATCACCACGAGGCCCTGCGGCCCAGCTCGCTGGCCTACCTCAACCGCCTGTCGGATCTGCTGTTCGTACTGTGCCGGGTGCTGGCGCGCCACGAGAACGGTTCCGAGGTCCTGTGGCAGCCCGCCGCTCGGCGCGAGGCCTCCGGCGGCTGATTCTGCCCGCGACGCCGTGACGGCGGATCCGCGAAGGCCCCGATCGACAACAGTGCCGCGACGCTGACGCGACCCGCGGTCGATCTCCTTTTCTTCACGCTCCGTCGGGACGCCTCGAGTGTCCCGGCGGCAGTGTGTGCACGTATCCGGGTGTTGAATGATGAGTACATGGAAAAAACGCTACCCCCTGTTGCTGGCGCTACTGCTGCCGGGGGTTCCGGCGGCGGACACGGACGCGTCCCCGCATATCCTCGGCATCGTCTCGGATCGCTCCGCCGCCGAGGTCACGGCCGGGGCGCATCGTTTCCTCGAGGCCTTCCCCGAATCCGACGTGCGCCTGCGTACGCCGGAGCAGCTGGCCGACAAGGATGACTCCGAGGTCACCGCGTTGTGGGAGGACGCGGACGCCGTGCTGGTGGCGGCGGTGCTGGGCGACGAGGTCGGCCGGCTGACGCGGCTGCTGCGCGAGCGCGGTCCGGATGCCGAAGTGCCGCTGCTGGCGATCAACAGCGACCGGCAGCTGACGGCGCTGACCCGGTTGCGGGGCGAGCGCGTGCTGGCCGGCCTGGAAGCCGACGAGCGGACCGAGCTGGCGACCAATCCGGATGCCGACGAGGATCCGCGCGAACACCTGCGGGAGCAGCGGCAGGCGTTTCCCGAACAGGCCGGCTGGCTCACCGGCCGGGCGTATTACCAGGGGCGTACGCCGGAGAGCATGGAGGGCCTGATGCGCTGGCTGGCCGCCGAGGCCGGCCACGACATCGACGTGCCGCAGCCGGATCCGCGCGAGACCATCCGTTTCTACCACGACGGCCGCGCGGTGGATGACGCCGCCGCAATGGATCTGGATGAACGCCCGGCGGTCGCCCTGCTGGACCTGGACACCGGCGACCGGCCGGGGGACCGTGCACTGCTGGATGCCGCCTGCGACGCGCTGGAATCGCGCGATCTGCAGTGCTTCGGCGTGCTGGCGCGCTGGGGCGGCGCCAGCCGGCAGGCGGTGGAGGACCTGGCGCAGTCGGCGGCACCCGCCGATCTCGCCGGCATCGTCTCCCTGCAGGACTTCGTGATCGGGGGCGGCGGTAATCGCGAGGCGGTTGCCGGGGCGCTGGGCGAGCTGGACGTGCCGGTGGTCAAGGGCCTGCGCCTGGCCTCGCGGAGCGAGGATGAATGGCGGGTCGCGCATGACGGCATCCCCTGGGACAGCATCCACTACCAGGTCGCCATGCCCGAACTGCAGGGCGTGAGCCAGCCCACGGTGCTGGCCGCCGCCGGCGAGCCCGAGATCGACGACCGCACCGGCGTGCGCCTGATGCTCTCCGAGCCGATCCGGGAACGGGTCGACGCGGTAGCCGAACGCATGGCCCGCTGGCAGCGCCTGCGCGAGCGCTCCAATGCCGACAAGCGCGTGGCCATCGTCTACTACAACCATCCGCCGGGGCGCCACAACATCGGCGCCGACAAGCTGGATGTCCCCGAGTCGCTGCTGGAGACCCTGGATCTGCTGCGCGACGCGGGCTACGACACCGGGGATCACCCGGAAGATGCCGAGGCCCTGCTGGACGATATCCAGGATCGCGGCGTCAACCTGCCCGAACATGCCGACGCGGCCGCCGACATCGCCGGCCGCGTGGCCAGCCTGGATGCGGAGACTTATCGTTCCTGGTTCGAGACCCTGCCGGAGACCGTACAGGCCGAACTGGTGCACGGTCCGGTGGGCTATCTGCACGAGCGGCTGCTCAAGGCCCGCGAACTGGGCGCGACCGACGCCGCCGAGCGCGCGCTGGAGAACGGCATCGGCGATCTGCGCCACATGGTGCAGAACTACTCGCATGACGCGCAGCAGCGTGCGCAGTCACTGATCGACCAGCTGGAGCGCGAGTGGGAGGCGCTGCTGGACGGCGGCGGCGACCTGGCGCAGGCGGAATCCCTGCGCGACGCTCTCACGCGCACCGGCATCCCGGGCCTGAGCGGCTGGGGCGAACCCCCGGGCGAGGCCATGACCCACGACGGGGCGATGCATTTCCCCGGGATCGAATACGGCAACGTGTTCATCGGCCCGCAGCCGCCGCGGGGCTGGGAAGTCAGCGAGCGCCTGCTGCACGCCAACACCACGTTCCCGCCCACCCATCAGTACGTGGGCTTCTACCACTGGCTGCGCGACCATTTCGAGGCGGATGCGCTGGTCTACATGGGGCGCCACTCCACCCGCGAATTCCTGCCGCGGCGCCGCGCCGGGCTGGCCCCGGACGACTATCCGGAACTCCTCGGCGGCCCGTTGCCGGTGCTGTATCCCTACATCGTCGATGGCGTGGGCGAGGGCATCCAGGCCAAGCGTCGCGCCCAGGGCGTGATCATCAGCCATCTGACGCCGGCGCTGGCGACCACCGAGCTCTACGACGACCTGCTGGAACTGCGCCAGCTGGTCGAAAGCTACGAGGCGAGCACCGATCCGAATTCGCCGACTCAGGCCCGTGCCGCGGAGACGCTGCTGGCCCGTATCGAGGAGCTTGGTCTGAGCGAGACCATCGAGGAGGCGATGGATGCCCACGACCACAGCCATGATCACGATCATGCGCATGATGGTGGTGACGACCACGGCCATGACCATGACCACGGCCATGACCATGATCACGGCCATGACCATGACCACGGGCATGACCATGACCACGGGCATGACCATGACCACGGGCATGACCATGATCACGATCACGGGCATGACCACGACCACGGGCACGATCATGACCACGGGCACGATCATGACCACGGGCACGATCATGACCACGGGCACGATCATGACCACGGACATGACCATGATCCGGCTCACGAGGGTGGTCTGGCGGACCTCGACGAGGAGCTGATGGTCCACGACATCGGTCACTGGGTGACCGACATGCAGGAGGAGCACATGCCCCTCGGACTGCATGTGCTGGCCCGCGACTGGGATGGCGAGGCCGTGGACACCATGCTCGACTCGATGGCCGGTGACGCGGAGCCGGACGCGGCGATGCGCGAGGCCCTGGAGGGTTCGCCCGCCAATGAGGGAGCGAACCTGCTGGCGGGGCTCGAGGGCCGCTTCGTGCCGCCGAGCCGCGGCAACGATCCGGTGCGCACCCCGGATGTGCTGCCCACCGGGCGCAATTTCCACGCCCTCTCCTCCGATCTGGTGCCCACTCGCATCGCCTGGAGCCTGGGCCAGGACCTGGCCGCGGATGCCCGCGAGCAGGGCGACCCCGAAGCCGAAGGCAGCGAGGCCGTGGTGCTGTGGGCCTCCGACACCGTGCGCGACGAAGGCGTGATGGTGGCCTTCGGACTCGACATGCTGGGGGTGAAGCCCGAGTGGAATAGCCGCGGGATCGTCGAGGGCCTGAAGCTGATGGATCTCGACGAGGCCGATCGTGAGCGTCGCCGGGACGCCCTGTTCACCACCTCGGGCCTGTTCCGCGACCTCTACGAGGATCAGCTGGTCTGGCTGGACCAGGCCGCGCGCCTGGCCCTGGACGGCTCGTCGAAGGCCATCCGCGCCGAATATCCCCACCTGGACGAAGCACTGGACGAGGCCCTGAACCCCCTGGGCGAGGACCTGAGGGATCCGGGCCGGGAGCCGCTGGAGCGCAACGACGTGGCGAGCCAGTGGGTGGCCGATACCCGGGCGCTGAAATCCGATGGCGTGGAGGCGGTCGAGGCCGGCCGTCAGGCCGCGCTGCGGGTGTTCGGCACCGCGCCGGGGGCCTATGGCGCCGGGGTGAACCGTCTGGCCGACCGCTCCGGGGCCTGGGAGGATCGCGCCGAGCTGGCCGACGCCTATGCCCGGCGCATGGGGCATGCCTATGGCGCCGGGACCCGCGGCGAGCCCGCCCACGAGGCCTTCGATGCGCGCCTGGAAGGCGTGGGCCGCACCTATCTGGGCCGCGCCAGCCATCTCTACGGCCTGCTCGACAACGACGACGGCTTCGACTTCCAGGGCGGTCTGTCGGCCGCGGTGGAACACGCCCGCGGAACCCCGCCGGACAATCGCATCCTGCAGCATGCCGACCCCGACAACCCGCGCGTGGAGAGCCTGCAGCGTGCGCTGATGACCGAGCTGCACGGGCAGAATCTGAACCCGCAGTGGATCGAGCCGCTGATGGACCACGGCTATGCCGGGGCGCGGACCTTCACCGCCGATTTCGTCAACAACCTGTGGGGCTGGCAGGTGACCAGTCCCCACGTGATCGGCTCCGAAGCCTGGGACCACGTGCACGACGTCTACCTGCAGGACCGGCACGACCTGGGGCTCGACGAGTTCCTGGAAGACGGCCACAAGGTGCACGTGAAGACGCACATGCAGGCCACGCTGCTGGTGGCCGCGAGCCGCGAGTTCTGGGACGCCGATCCCGAGGTCCTGCAGGCGCTGTCCGAGGACTTCGCCGAACTGGTGGCCGAGCACGGCCTGCCCGGCAGCGGTCATACGCGGCCGGATCACCCCGTGCTCGACGAAGTCGCCGAACGCCTGGATGACGCGGAACTGGCCGAGGCCTTCGACGCCGTGCGCGAGGCCGCGCAGATCGAACGCGAGCCCGCCGAGACCGACCCGGCGCGCATGGCCGAGATCCAGCCGCTGGAACAGCCGGATGCCCGCGAGATGCAGGAGGCCCCGGAGCCGGCCGAGGTCGAGCCCGCGGAGGCCGAGGACGGCCGCGAATCGGGCGAGGCGCGCGCCATGCCGTGGCTCTCCTGGCTGGTCTCCGGGGCCCTGTTCGTACTGCTGCTCGGAGGCATCGTCGCCGGTCGGCGCCGTTAAGGAAGCGCTGAACAAAAATTGATGAGGTAACGCGAATGTCGTTCTCGATCACGATGGAACTGATGGACACGGTGGTGAGCTGGCTGCTGGAGCCGGTGATCATCGGCCTGCTGGTGCTGGTCGCGGTGGCCGTCTGGGAGCTGGGACAGGCCATCGGCGAGCGTACCGGCGGAGTGCGGCGCCTGGAGGCCAGCGGCAATGCCGAGCGGCTGGCGTTTCTGGCGCGGCGGCGCATCGACCGTGCCGACCTCCTGGCGCGTATCGGCCCGATGCTGGGGCTGATGGGGACGCTGATCCCGCTGGGACCGGGGCTGGCGGCCATGGGCCGGGGCGAACTCGACGTACTGGCGCAGGCGGTGACCGTGGCCTTCAACACCACGGTCCTGGGGCTGCTGATCGGTATCCTCGGCTTCCTGCTCGGCCGCCTGCGCCGGCGCTGGTATGACGGCGCGATGGAACGCATGGAGGCCGCATGAGGGTCCCGCACTACCGCGCCAGCCGGTTCGACGCGCCGGACGAGGAACCCATGGGGCCGCTGGCTAACCTCGCGGACATCATGCTGGTGTTCGCGGTCGGCCTGATCGTGGCCCTGGTGGCCGCCGACGACGGACTGGAACAGCAGGAAGCCGGCGGCGTGGACGTCAAGGCCGGCGAGGAGGTTCCCGAACTGCCCGACGGCGCCGGCGAGGCCGGCTCCGGTTTCGAATCCATGGGCCAGGTCTACCGCGACCCGGAGACCGGCCGCATGCTGTTGATCGAGGGTGGCGACTGAGTACACCCGAGCCGGCCGCCCAATGGCCGCAAACCCAATCGAGGAACAGGACCATGAGTGATCAGGACGAACGCGCGCGCCGCCACGCCGAGCGCATGGCGCGCAAGAAGGAAGTGGTGGACCGCAAGATCGCCGAGGCGCAGGAGGAACGCGGCGTGTTCCTGGTGCTGACCGGCAACGGCAAGGGCAAGAGCTCCTCCGGTTTCGGGATGGCGGCGCGCGCGCTGGGCCACGACATGCAGGTGGGCATCGTGCAGTTCATCAAGGGCCGTTTCGCCACCGGCGAGGAGGCCTTCTTCAAGCGCCAGGACAACGTGCAGTACCACGTGATGGGCGAGGGCTACACCTGGGAGACCCAGGATCGCGAGAAGGACGGCGAGGCCGCGCGCGAGGCTTGGGCCCACGCCCGCGACATGCTGACCGATCCGGCCATCGACCTGGTGCTGCTGGACGAGCTGCACATCGCGCTGAAGTACGGCTATCTGGATGTCGACGAGGTGGTGCGGGACCTTACCGCGCGCCCTGAGATGCAGCACGTGATCACCACCGGCCGCGCGGCCCCGCAGGGCCTGATCGACGCCGCCGACACGGTCAGCGAGATCGGCGTGGTCAAGCACGCCTTCCAGGCCGGCATCAAGGCGCAGAAGGGCATCGAGCTGTGACACGGCGGACGCTGCGGGCAGCCATGGCGCTGCGCTACTATCAGGGGGACGACGGCCCGAACCGGAGACTCCAGCATGGGCAACCCGCAACCCGCGCAGATGGATGCCGACGCCTTTCTGGCGTGGGAGACCGAACAGCCGGAGAAGCACGAGTTCGTGGCCGGCGAGGTCTTGGCGATGGGCGGGGCCTCGGATCGGCACGTGACGATCTCGCTCAATGTGGCTTCAGCCCTGCGCGAACACCTGCGTGGCGGACCCTGCCGGACCTTCATCGCGGACATGAAGCTGCGGGTGGAAGCGGCCGATGCCTGCTTCTATCCGGACGTGATGGTCACCTGCGATCCGCAGGACCGGGGACGCGAGCAGTACAAGCAGGCCCCGCTGCTGGTGGTGGAGGTCCTGTCGCCGTCGACCGAGGCCTTCGACCGCGGGGCGAAGTTTGCCGCCTACCGCTCCCTGGCCTCGCTGCAGGAATACCTGATGATCGACCCGGCCAGTGGCGCGGTGGAGCTCTACCGGCGCGACCCGGAGGATCACTGGGTGCTGTACACGCACGATCCACGCGATTCCATGGAGGATACTGTGGAGTTGCGCAGCGTCGGCCTGACACTGGAAGGCGGGCGCATCTTCGAGGACGCACCGCCGGAGTCCCCCGCGGGCGAGGCCTGACCGCGCGCGGTCTTTGGCCGGACGGGCACGGGGCCCGGCAGGCGGCCGGCCTGCAGGCGGAGGTGTCGGCATGAGTGCCCCGGTGAGCTGTCCGGCCGCGTTCGTGGCGGCGCCGGCCTCGGGGCAGGGCAAGACCACGGTCACCGCCGCGATCGCGCGTTACCATCGCAACCAGGGGCGCCGGGTGCGGGTGTTCAAGACCGGCCCGGATTTCCTCGATCCGATGATCCTGGAGCAGGCCTCCGGGCATCCGGTGGACCCGCTGCATCTGTGGATGGTGGGCGAGGCGGCCTGCCGGGCGAAGCTGCATGCCGCCGCGCAGGATGCGGACCTGATCCTGGTCGAGGGCTCCATGGGCCTGTTCGACGGCGACCCTTCGGGTGCCGATCTGGCGGTGGCCTTCGGCTTGCCGGTGCTGGCGCTGGTGGATGCCGGCGGCATGGCCCAGACCTTCGGCGCCATCGTGCACGGGCTGGCGACCTACCGCCCGGAGATGCCGCTGGCCGGGGTGATCGCCAACCGCACCGGCAGCCCGGGGCACGGGCGCATGCTGCGCGATGCGACCCCGGATGGCGTGCATTTCTTTGGCGCGATCCAGCGCAACGAGGCCCTGAGTGTGCCCGACCGCCACCTCGGGCTGGTGCAGGCCGGCGAGGTCGCGGACCTGGACGCCCGTCTGGAGGCCGCCGCGCAGGCGATCGCCGAGGCCGGGGTGACCGAGCTGCCGGCCCCGGTGGCGTTCGCCCCCGAAGCGGACGCCGGTGCGGAGCCCGACTCGCACCCCGGGAGCGAGCGGGCCCCGCGGCTGGACGGGCTGCGCATCGGCATCGCCCGCGACGCGGCGTTCGCCTTCACCTATCCGGGCAACCTCGAGTTCCTGCGCACACAGGGCGCGCGGCTGGAGTTCTTCTCCCCGGTGGCCGGCGACCGCCTGCCCGAGGTGGATGCGGTGTGGCTGCCCGGCGGCTATCCCGAGCTGCACCTCGATGCACTGGCGGCCAACACCGGCCTGAAGGCGGACCTGGCCGCGCACCACGGGGCCGGCCGGCCGATCCTGGCCGAGTGCGGCGGCTTCCTCTACCTGCTGGAAGAGCTGGCGGACCGCGACGGCCACGGCGCGCCGATGGCCGGTCTGCTGCCGGGGCATGCGCGTCTGGAGGACAAGCTGCAGGGCCTCGGGCTGCAGGCCGCGCCGCTGCCCGAGGGCGAGCTGCGCGGCCATACCTTCCACCACACCCGGGCCGAGGTCGGGCTGGAACCTGTCGCGCACTGCACCCGTGCCCGCGGCGCCGGTTCCACCGGCGAGGCGGTCTACCGCGATGGCCGGCTGACCGCAACCTATCTGCACGCCTGGTTCCCCTCCAATCCGGAGGCGGCCGCGGCCCTGTTCGCGTCATGAGCCGGGTGTTCACGGACAGCACGCCGGCCGCCGGCCGCGTGGATCTGGTCGGCGCCGGGCCGGGTGATCCCGGGCTGCTGACGCTGGACGCGGCCGCGGCGTTGCGCGACGCCGAGGTGTTGCTGCACGACCGCCTGATCCCCGAGGCGATCCTCGCGATGGCCAGTCCGCAGGCCGAACGCTGCTACGTGGGCAAGGCGCGCTCCAACCACAGCCTGCGCCAGGAGGAGCTGAACGCGCTGATGATCGAGCGCGCCCGCGAGGGGCGTTACGTGGTGCGGCTGAAGGGTGGGGACCCGTATGTCTTCGGCCGTGGTGGCGAGGAGGCGGCGGCGCTGGCGGCGGCCGGCATCCCGGTGCGGGTCATCCCCGGCATCAGCGCGGCCGGCGGCTGCGCGGCGTTCGCCGGCATCCCGCTGACCCACCGCGATCATGCCCATCGCTGCCAGTTCGTGACCGCGCACCGGCGCAACGGCAGTACCGAGCTGGACTGGGGGGCGCTGGCCGCCCCGCGGCAGACGGTGGTGATCTACATGGGGCTGAACCCGCTGGCGGAGATCTGTGCCGGGCTGGTCGCCGCCGGCGCCCCGGCCACGCGGCCCGCCGCCATCGTCGAGCACGGGACCCGGCCGGGGCAGCGCGTGGTCGCCGGCACCCTGGGGGACCTGCCCGGGCGCACCGCGGCGCTCGCGCTGGAGTCGCCCAGCCTGCTGATCGTGGGCGACGTGGTGGGCGAACGCGCCCGGCTGACGGGTGATGCTGCCGGGGCGCCCGCGATGGACCTCGGCGCGGTTGACGGGATCCATGGTTGAGCCCGTACCCGAGCCGGGCGCGCAACCCGGAGCGATGCGCGCGGAGAGCCGCGACGGCACGGCGCCGCTGCGCACCGGCCTGACCACCGGCACCAGCGCGACCGCGGCGGCCCTGGGGGCGGCGCGGCTGGCGCTGGGCGGCGGCGCGACCACGAGCCAGGAGGTGGTGCTGCCGCGCGGCCGGGTGGTCAGTCTGGCGCTGGCGTCGCTGGAGCGTGTTCCGGGCGGTGCCGAGGCGGCGGTCATCAAGGACGCCGGCGACGATCCCGATGCCACCCACGGCGCCTGGATCCGCGCGCGGGTGGAGCCGCGGCCGGATGCGGGGGTGACCTTCGTCGCCGGACCCGGGGTGGGCACGGTGACCCGCAGCGGTCTGGTGCTGCCGCCGGGGGAACCGGCGATCAACCCGGTGCCGCGGCGGATGATCACCGACCACCTCGAACGCCTGGCCCGCGAGCTGGACCATGCGGGCGGCTTCCGGGTCACGCTCGGCGTGGATGGCGGCGAACGCATCGCCCGGCGCACCATGAATCCGCGCCTCGGCATCCTCGGTGGCATCTCCATCCTCGGCACCACCGGCATCGTGCGGCCCTTCTCCTGTTCCGCCTACATCGCCTCCATCCACCAGGCCATCGACGTGGCGCGGGCCAACGGCCTGCCGCAGGTCGCCTGCTGCACCGGCGGCACCAGCGAACGCACCGCGAGCGAGCGCTACGGGCTGGACGAGATGGGGCTGGTGGAGATGGGCGATTTCTTCGGCGCGGCGCTCAAGTACCTGCGGCGCCGACCGCTGCCGCGCGTCGCGCTGGTGGCGGGCTTCGCCAAGCTGGGCAAGTTCGCCGCCGGGCATCCGGATACCCACAGCCGCAGCAGTACCATCGACCTGGATTTCATCGCCACCACCGCCGCGGCCGCCGGGGCGGATGCCGCGCTGGCGCGGCGGATCCGCGGCTGCAACACCAGCATCGAGGCCCTCGCCGCCTGTCAGGAGGCCGGCGTGGCACTGGGGGACCGCATCGCGGCGCTGGCCCTGGAGCAGGCACGGAGCTATCAGCTGCCCGACACCACGCTGGAGGTGGTCGCGGTGGATCGCCAGGGCCGGGTGGTGGGGACGGCCGGCGACCACGACCATGCCCCGGGGGTGACGCCATGAGCGCCCCGGCCATCGCCATCGACGACCTCGCCAAGCGCTATCGCGGTGGCCGGGTCGGCCTGGACGGGGTCAGCCTGCACGTCGAGCCGGGGGCGTTCTTCGGCCTGCTGGGGCCGAATGGCGCCGGCAAGACCACCCTGATCGGGCTGCTGACCTCGCTGCTGCGCCTGGAGCGCGGCACGGTGCGGATCTTCGGCCACGATGTCGCGCGCGAGCCGGTGGCGGCGCGGCGTCTGGTCGGTCTGGTGCCGCAGGAGGTCAATTTCAACAGCTTCGAGCCGGTGGGCGAGATCATCGAGACCCAGGGCGCCTACTACGGGCTGTCGCCGCGCCGGGCGCGCCGCCGCACCGACGAACTGTGCGAGCGCCTGGGGCTGACCGACCGCCGCCGGCAGACCGCCTGGGGGCTGTCCGGGGGCTTCAAGCGGCGCCTGCTGCTGGCGCGCGCGCTGGTGCACCAGCCGCGCCTGCTGGTGCTGGACGAACCCACCGCCGGCGTCGACCTGGAGGCCCGCCACGACCTCTGGACCCTGCTGCAGGAACTGAACGCGGACGGCGTGACCATCTTGCTGACCACGCATTATCTGGAGGAGGCCGAGCGCCTGTGCCGCGAGCTGGCGATCATCGATGGCGGACGCATCATCGCCCGCGGCGGCACCGGCGAGCTGCTGCGCGGGCTGCGCTTCCAGACCCTGGTGGTGGAGCTGGCCGAGCCGCTGGTGCGGCCCGGGGAGCTCGCGCTGTCCGCCGGCACCCTGCGTCCGGTGGATGCGCACACCCTGGAGGTGGACGTGCCGCGGGGCACCGAGCTGAACCCGGTGTTCGCCGAACTGACCGCCGCCGGGGTACGCATCGCCGGGCTGCGCGAGAAGGGCAATCGGCTGGAGACCCGCTTTCTCGAACTGCTGCGCGAGCGCGGCGGGGAGGGCGCGGCATGAGCCCGCTGCACAACGCCGCGCTGTACTGGTACGCCTGGCGCGGGCTGGTGGTGAAGCAGGTGCGCCGCTTCCTGCGCGGCTGGGTGCAGAACCTGCTGCCGTCGCTGGTGACCGCGGTGCTGTTTCTCGCGGTGCTGGGGCATCTGGTGGGGCGCGAGATCGGCACCCTGGGCGGCGTGTCCTACGCCGACTTCATCCTGCCGGGCCTGGTGATGCTGGCGGTGGTCACCAACGCCTACGGCAACAGCAGCCTCGCGCTGTTCGGCGCGCGCCTGCAGCGCCACATCGAGGAGATCCTGGTGGCGCCGATGCCGGCGTGGCTGGTGGTGGCCGGGTTTGCCACCGCCGGGGTACTGCGCGGGCTGCTGGCCGGGGCGCTGGTGCTGGCGGTGGCGCTGCCGTTCAGCGATCTGCAGCTGCACCACGCCGGGGCGGTGCTGGGGATCGCGCTTCTCACCGCGGTGCTGTTCTCGCTGGCGGGCCTGATCAACGGCCTGTACGCGCGCAGCTTCGACCATACCTCGGTGATCAGCACCTTCGTGCTGACCCCGCTGATCTATCTCGGCGGGCTGTTCTATCCGGTGGAGCGCCTGGCCGATCCCTGGCAGGGGATCGCGCAGCTGAACCCGCTCTATTACGTGATCGAGGGCTTCCGCCACGGCCTGCTGGGGGTCAGCGCGGTCGCCTGGACCACGACCTTCGCGGTGCTGGCCGCCGCCTGCGTGATCGTGGCCGGCGGGGCCTGGTATCTGCTGGCCCACAGCCGGAGGCTGCGCTCATGAACCGTCCGGCGGCGCCGCAGCCGCCGCGAGTGCGCGGGGCCTGCCCCGGGGTGGCGGCGCCGATGGCCACCGGGGACGGCTATCTGCTGCGCCTGCGCCACCCGATCGGGGGGCTGGGGGCGGCTGCGGCGCGGGTGCTGGCGGACACCGCGCGGCGTTTGGGCAACGGCGAACTGGAACTGACCCTGCGCGGCAACCTGCAGCTGCGCGGCGTGGCGGCCGGCGACCTGGACGCGGCGCGCGCGGCCCTGGCCCCCACCGGACTGGTGGATGCGCAGGCGGAGCGCGAGGCGCGGCGCAACGTGCTGGCGGCGCCGGTGCCGGACCTCGACCCGGAGGCGGTGGACGTGCTGGCCCTGGCGCGCGCGGTGAGCGCCGCGATCGTCGACGAGCCCGCGCTGCGGGGTCTGCCGGCCAAGGTGGGCGTGGTGGTCGACGGTGGCGGGCGTGCCTCGCTGCGCGGGGTGCCGGCGGATCTGCGTCTGGACCCGCTCGCCGGCGCGGGGCCTCGTTTCCGCCTGGCGGCCGGCGGCACCGCGGCCACGGCGACCCCGCTCGGCGAGGTCTCGGCGCAGCACGCCCCGGCGGCGGTGGTGCGCGCCCTGCGCGCGTTCCTCGAGCAGCGCGCCGCGCTGGATCCGCCGCCGGGGCGGTTGCGCGACGCACTGGGCATGCCCGGGAGCGAGGCGCTGCGCCTGCCGGGCGCGGAGGGGGAGACGCCGGGGGCGGTTGCCAACGCCGACACGCCGGTGCGCGCCGGGGACTGGCTCGGGGTGGCGGCCGGCGGGGCCTGGGTGGGGGCAGTCTTCCCGTTCGGCGTGATTGACGCCGACCGGCTGGAGAGTCTGGCCGCGTGGCTGGAGCCGCACGGCGGCGGCCTGCGCCTGACGCCGTGGCGGGCGCTGCTGGTGACCGGCGTGGCCGCGGAGGCCGCCCCGGAGCTGCAGCGCCTGCTGCGGGAACTGGGCGCGGTGACCGAGCCGGGCGACCGGCGCCTGGCGGCGGATGCCTGTGTCGGGCAGCCGGGCTGCGCCTCGGCGCACATCGCCGCGCGCAGCGAGGCCGCCGCGCTGGTGCAGCGCATGCCGGCCCTGGCCGCGAGCGGGGTGCGGCTGCAGGTATCCGCCTGCGACAAGCGCTGCGCGGCGCCGCCGCGGACGGAAGCCGGGGTGGTCGAGTGGATCGCACGGCCGGACGGCCATGCCGTGGTGCTGCGCTCGCGGCCCGGTGCCGCCCTTGAATGGAGCGGGCTGGCCCCGGCGCAGGCGCGCGCCCGGATCGCGGCGCTGGATCGGGCGTTCGCCCGTCAACGCAATGCTGGAGAGGAGTTGCAGACCATGCTGGAACGGATCGGGCCCGAGGCCTGGAATGCCGCGGTGGACGCGGCGCTGTGCGAGGAGGACGAACGTGACGGAGACTGAGGCCTGGCGCTACGAGCGCGACGGGAAGGCGATCTATGCGGAGTCGTTCGCGATCATCCGCGCCGAGGCGGACCTGGAGCGCTTCCCGGCGGATCTGGTGGCGGCGGTGGAACGCATGATCCACAGCTGCGGCATGCCCGACCTGGCGCAGGACATCCGTTTCTCGCCGGGTGCCGGCAGCGCGCTCCGTCAGGCGCTGGAGGCCGGGGCCCCGGTGCTGTGCGACAGCGAGATGGTGGCCCACGGCATCACCCGCGCGCGCCTGCCGGCAGACAACCCGGTGCGCTGCACCCTGCGCGATGCGCGTGTGCCGGAACTGGCGCGCGAACTGGACAACACCCGCAGCGCGGCGGCGATGGAGCTGTGGCGTCCCGAGCTGGCCGGCGCCGTGGTGGCCATCGGCAATGCGCCCACCGCACTGTTCCGTCTGCTGGAGATGCTGCGCGACGGCGCGCCGCATCCGGCGGCGGTGATCGGCATCCCGGTGGGCTTCGTCGGCGCGGTGGAGAGCAAGCAGGCGCTGGCGGACAACCCGTTCGGGCTGGAATACCTGACCGTGGCCGGGCGCCGCGGCGGCAGCGCGATCACTGCCGGGGCGGTCAACGGTCTGGGGAGGGAGCCGGCATGAGTGCGGCGGACACGAGCGGGCCCGGAACGGTCGAACCCGGAACGATCGAACCCGGGGTGCTCTGCGGGGTCGGCACCGGCCCCGGGGACCCCGAACTGATGACCTTCCGCGCCGCACGGCGCATCGCCGAGGCGCCGGTGGTGGCGTATTTCTGCAAGCGCGGGACCACCGGGCAGGCGCGGCGCATCGCGGATGCGCACATCGGTCCCGGGCAGATCGAGGAGGCGCTGGAGTATCCGGTGACCAACGAGATCGCCCACGAAGAGGAGAGCTACCGCAGCCGCATCGAGGCGTTCTTCGACCAGTGCGCCGAACGCCTGGCGGCGCATCTGGAGGCCGGCCGTTCGGTCTGCGTGCTCAACGAGGGCGATCCGTATTTCTACGGTTCGTTCATGCACGTGCACCTGCGCCTGCGCGAGCGCTTTCGCAGCGAGGTGGTGCCCGGGGTGATCTCGCCGATCGCCGCGGCGGCGCAACTGCCGGCGCCGCTGGTGATGCGCGACGACACCCTGAGCGTCGTACCGGGGACGCTGCCGGAGACGGAACTGGAGGCGGCGCTCGCGCCCGCGCAGGCTGCGGTGATCATGAAGCTCGGCAAGCAGCTGCCGAAGATCCGCCGCGTGCTGGAGCGCCTGGGGCTGACCGCGCGCGCCTGGTACATCGAACGCGCGAGCTTCGATGAGGAACGCGTGCGGCCGCTGGCCGAGGCGCTCGAGGAGACGTCCGGGGAAGCGCCGTATTTCTCCCTGATCGTGATCCACGGCGAGGGGGTGCGGCGATGAGCGGGCGTCTGACCGTGGTCGGGGTCGGGCCGGCCGGCCCCGAATGGATCACGCCGGAGGTGACCGCGCTGCTCGCGGATGCCACCGATCTGGTGGGCTACGGGCCGTATCTGGAGCGCGTGGCCGGGGCGCATCACCGCGTGCATGCCTCCGACAACCGCGAGGAACTGGCGCGCGCGGCGCATGCGCTGGACATGGCCGCCGAGGGGCGCGATGTGGCGGTGGTCTCCGGCGGGGATCCCGGGGTGTTCGCGATGGCCGCGGCGGTGTTCGAGGCCCTGGAAGGCGCGGAGCTGGGCCGCTGGGATGCGGTGGCGGTGGAGGTGCTGCCCGGGGTGTCGGCGATGCAGGCGGCCGCGGCGCGGCTGGGGGCGCCGCTGGGCAACGATTTCTGCGCGATCTCGCTGTCGGACAATCTCAAGCCGTGGTCGCTGATCCGGCGCCGGGTGCGGCTGGCGGCCGAGGCCGACTTCGCCATGGCCTTCTACAACCCGATCTCGCGCGCGCGACCGTGGCAGCTGGGCGCGGCGCTGGACATCGTGCGCGAGGTCCAGGGCCCGGACACCCTGGTGGTGCTGGCCACCGCGGTGGGCCGCGGCGAGCGGGAGGAGCTGCGGGTCTCCACCCTCGGCGAAGTGGATCCGGCGGCGGCCAACATGAGCACGCTGGTGATCGTCGGCGCCGCCTCCACCCGGGTGCTGGAGCGCCCCTCCGGCCGGCGCCACGTGTACACCCCGCGCTATGTCGAGTCGGCGGAGTCGCGGTGAACGCGCGCGAGGCCTTCCAGCCACTCCAGGGCCGCCTGCGGGGCGTGGAAGCGGGGCACCCCGGGGGCGTCCGGCGGCCGGTCCACCATCACCACCGGGATGCCGCGTTCGCGCGCGGCCTGCAGCTTGGGAGCGGTGGCCGCGCCGCCGCTGTCCTTGGTGACCAGCACGTCGATGGCGTGGGTCTCCAGCAGCCGGTGCTCGTCGGCCAGGCTGAACGGGCCGCGGGCCCGCAGCCAGGTGACCCGGGGCAGCGCCGGCGGCGGTTCCGGCGGGTCGATGGTGCGGATCACGTAGTCCAGCTCGGGCGCGGCCGCGAAGGCCTCCAGGTGCTGGCGCCCGGTGGTGATGAGCACGCGCCGGCCGAGGCCGGGGAGCGCGCGGGCGGCGGCCGCGAGATCGGGAGCGCGGATCCAGCGGTCCTCGGGTCCGGCCTCCCACGGCGGCCGGGTCAGCCGGGCCAGCGGGATGCCGGTGTTGCGTGCGGCCGTGACGGCATTGGCCGAGATCTGCCGCGCGAACGGGTGGGTGGCGTCGACCACGGCGTCGATCGCGTGGTCGCGCAGCCAGGCGGCGAGGCCGTCGGCGCCGCCGAACCCGCCCGTGCGCCGCGGCAGTCGCGAGGGTGCGGGCCTGCGCGTGCGTCCGGCCAGCGACACGGTGGCGTGCAGCCGCGGGTGGCCGTCCAGCAGCGGTTCCAGCGCCGCGGCCTCGGTGGTGCCGCCCAGCAGCAGGATCTGCCGCGGGCGCGCCGCCCCGGGGCCGGTATCGGTGGATGAACGGGAGCTCATGAGGATGACCAGTCTAGCCACCAACGAGGAGCGAGCGCCATGGCTGAACATCGTCGGCGTGGGCGCGGAGGGGCTCGCCGGGCTGGCCCCGGATGCCCGCATGGTGCTGGACACGGCGGCGACGGTGATCGGCGGCGCACGGCATCTGGAGATGTTGCCGGAGCGGCCGGGGCAGGAGCGCCTGGTGTGGCCGTCGCCGCTGGAGACCGCGCTGGACTGGATCGAGGCGCGCGCCGGTCAGCCGCTGTGCGTGCTCGCCAGCGGCGACCCCTTCTGGTTCGGGGTGGGTGCGACCCTGATGCGGCGTTTTCCGGTCGCGCAGACCTGCGTCTGGCCGGCGCCCTCGGCGTTCAGTCTGGCCGCCGCGCGCATGGGCTGGCCGCTGCAGCAGACCCGCTGCCTGTCGGTGCACGGCCGGCCGATGGAGGTGCTGCGGCCCTGGCTGCATGACGGCGCGCGACTGCTGATCCTGAGCCGCGACGGGGATACCCCGGCGGAACTGGCGCACTGGCTGACCGGGCTCGGCTTCGGCGATTCCACCCTGACCGTACTGCAGTCCCTGGGCGCGGACCGCGAGGCGGTCGTCCGCGCGCGCGCCGGGGCCTGGCCGGAGGTCGCGATCGAGGCGCTGAACACCGTGGCGCTGGAGTGCCGGGCCGATCCGGCGGCGCAGGTGCTGGCGGCCAGTGCCGGCCGGCCGGAGGCGCAGTTCGAGCAGGACGGGCAGATTACCAAGCGCGAGGTGCGGGCGGTGGCGCTGGCCCTGCTGGCGCCCGGACGCGGCGAGCAGCTGTGGGACGTGGGCGCCGGCTCCGGTGCCATCGGCATCGAGTGGATGCTGGCGGATCCGGCCAACACCGCCGTGGCCATCGAGCCGCGCGCGGAGCGCCTGGAACGCATCGCGCGCAACGCGAGCACGCTGGGGGTGGCGGCGCTGCGGTGCATCCACGGGCGGGCGCCGGAGGCACTGGGAGACCTGCCGCCACCCGATGCGATCTTCATCGGCGGCGGGCTGACCACGCCGGGGCTGGTGGAGCACTGCATCGACCAGCTGCGCCCGGGCGGGCGGCTGGTCGCCAGCAGCGTGACCGTGGAAGGGGACGCGGTGCTGGCGGCGGCGCACGAGCGCCACGGCGGCGAGCTCACGCGGATCAACGTCAGCCGCGCGGAGCCGCTGGGCGGCATGGCCGGCTGGCAGCCGTTGCGGCCGGTGACCCTGTGGTCGCTGCGCCGGAGCTGAGGGAAACGCCGAGCGGGGCGCGTGTCCGGGTGACCCCCGGCGTCGGCTTCGCCTCGGCCTGCACGGCCGGCGAGCTGGAGGCACTGGTCCGCGAGATGCTGGCCGAGGCGCATACCGGGTTGCGGGTGGGGGGCGGCGAGGCGATCGAGATCCGGCTGCTGGCGGCCCCGGCGCACAAGGGTGACAGCCCGGTGCTGTGGAGGGCCGCGCGCGACCTGGAGCTGGAGCCGGTGTTCGCGTCGGCGGCCGCGCTGGCCGCGCGCAACGCGGCCCTGTCCACGGACTCGGCGCGCTCGCGTGCCGTCGCCGGGGTCGGTTCGGTGGCGGAGGCGGCGGCGCTGGCGGTGGCCGGCGACGGGGCGCGCCTGCTGCTGCCGCGGCGGCTCTCCGCGCGGGCGAGCTGCGCGGTCGCGGTGCGCATGGTGAACGGGACGGACGAGCTTTTCGAGGAGGGGTGATGACGGTTCATTTTGTCGGAGCGGGGCCGGGTGCGGCCGATCTGCTGACCTTGCGCGGGCGCGATCGCATCGCGGCCTGCCCGGTGTGCCTGTATGCCGGTTCGCTGGTGCCGGAGGCGGTGCTGGAGCATGCCCCGGAGGGGGCGCGCGTGGTCAACACCGCGCCGCTGACGCTGGACGCGATCATGGAGGAGATCGAATGCGCCCACGCGGCGGGCCAGGACGTGGCGCGCCTGCACTCCGGCGACCTGTCGGTCTACAGCGCGCTGGGCGAGCAGATCCGCCGGCTGGAGGCGGCCGGGATCGAGTACAGCATCACGCCCGGCGTGCCGGCATTCTCCGCCGCCGCCGCGACCCTGGGGCGGGAACTGACGGTGCCGGAGGTGGCGCAGTCGGTAGTCCTGACGCGCACGCCGGGACGGGCGTCCTCCATGCCGGAGCGCGAACGGCTGGCGAGCTTTGCCGCCACCGGGGCGACCCTCGCGATCCACCTGTCGCTGCACAATATCGAGACCGTGGTCGAGGACCTGCGGCCGCACTATGGCTGCGACTGCCCGGTGGCGATCGTCTTCCGCGCCAGCTGGCCGGACGAGACCGTGGTGCGCGGTACGCTGGGGAATATCGCGGAACGGGCGCAGGCCCTGACCACGCGGCGCTCGGCGCTGATCCTGGTGGGCCCGGCGCTGGACCCGGGCGATTTCCGCGACAGTGCGCTGTATGACCCGGCGCACGTGCGCCGTTACCGCGGCATGGACGGGGACTAAGCGGCGGTGCCCCCGATCTTCCGCAGGCAGGGATCACGCCGGTGAGTGTCGTGGGACACGGGGCTTTTCGCCTGCAAGCAGGCTCCTACATCGTCGCGAACTTGTAGGAGCCTGCTTGCAGGCGAAGGTGGGGCGCCCCTGGTCAGGATAACGGAAAGGGGACCGCCGGGCGGCGGCCCGCGTTTTCCCGCGTGGTTCAGCGGCGGCGGAAGTTGTCGTGGCAGGCGAGGCACTGGTGGCGCACGCCGTTCAGGGCCTCGGTGGCGCGTAGCTGAAAGCCCTCGTCCTCCAGGTCGTCGGCCGCCTCGACCTTGCGTTGCAGTTCCGTGGTCGCCTCGCGGTAGGCCGCCTTGTAGTCGGCGAACTCCGGAGCCTCCCAGACCGCGGGCAGGGCCCCGGGTTCGCCGTCGGGCGCCGGTGTCTCGCGGGCGAACCAGGTGTCGATGTCGGCGGCCCCGCGCGCGAGTTCGTCGGCCAGCTCGGGCAGACGTTCGGCGAACGGTGCGTCGTAGCGCAGGATCTGCTCGATGCTGCGGTAGGTCGCCGAGGTAGCCTGCATGCTCTGCTGGCGAAAGCGCTTGAAGGCCTCGGTGGCGTCCACCCCGGCCGGATCGTCCAGGGTCTCCGCAAAGTCGTTCCCCCAGGGGCCCGGCATCGGCACGCTGATCTCGTCTTCCGCGCCTGCGGTGCCGGCCGCTGCGAGCAGCAGGGCCAGCGACAGGCCGGCCGTCAGCGACCGGCGCGTGGATGGCATCCGTTTCATGGCGATTCTCCCTGTTCGTTCAGAAGCGGAACTGGTGCTGCAGGTGCAGCTGCCAGTTCGAGGTGTCGGTGTCGCGGTCCAGCCACATGAGCTGGGTCTTCTGCCGCTGCCCCCGGTGGTACCAGTTAAGGCCGGCGCCCCATTCGCGCTGCCAGCGCTCGTCGCCGTCCAGGTCGTCGCCGGCGTCGTGGCGCAGTACCGCGTGGCGAGCGGCGAGCTCGAGGCCCTCCAGCGGCAGCGACTGCGCCAGTTCCAGCTCGGCGCCCAGGTCGTGGTAGCTCGCGGTGCGGTCGGGGGAGACATTGCGGCGGTAGGCCGCCAGCGACAGCGAGGTATGGCCGAACTTGACCACCGCATCGGCGGTGGCGGTGACCCAGTCGGCGCGCTGCCGGTCGACCGTGTCCTCCTGCCCGCGGCTCCAGTCGCGCAGGTGGTTGCGGCTGGCGGCCTGCAGGCCGGCGCCCAGGGCAACGGTGCGCTCCACGGCCCGGCCCACCGTGGTGTTGTCGCGCGGGACCGAGCCCACCGGGGCCCAGGCGCCACGGGCGCTGAACAGGTGCCCGGAGGTGGAGGGCCGGTCGTCGCGCTGATCCAGGCGCCCGCGGCCATCGAATATCCCGACCGCCCAGGCGCGGTCGTCGCCCGCGCCACCCAGCAGGGCGAGGCCGGTGTCGCGTCCTGCCGGGATCTCGAACTGGTTGCCGGCGATGCTCAGTTCGGTGAACAGGCGGTTGGGGCCGCCGATGTCCCGCGCCAGACCGAAGGGGACGGTGAACTGGCCGGCCCGCAGGCCCAGGTGTTCGCCCGGGCCGTACTGCAGCCAGATGTCGCGCATGGACAGCTCGCCGCTGCTGAAATCCGGCTGCAGGCGAAAGCTCAGTTCGGGGTGGAACAGGGTGCCCGAGGTGTCCAGCCAGGCGCGCCGGAAATCGAATTCGCTGCTGGAGCCGTCCGGGTCATGCTCGTAGCTGTAACGGCCCTGGATCAGCGGATCCAGGGTGACCTGCAGGCCGTCTTCCGCGTCGCCGAATTCGAAACCGGCCTGCGCCGGCGCGATGCCCGTGGCCGTCACCAGGCACAGGGTAACCAGGGCCGGCACGGCAGGCCGCCCCGGCTGAGGTTGGGTCCTTTTCATTGTTGTGTTGCTCCCCTGGACGTGCGACCCCGCACGCCGTGGATGAAACGACGCCGGCAGTCGGGCAAGGGAGCAGGGGGGAAGGGGCGGACACGCCGGCCCCGGCCCGCTCGGCCGCCCGCCGCGGCGTCGGGTTTCCTCCAGGCCGGTCTCCGGACTCGCGAAGGGGATGCAGGACATCCCGGGCGGATCGCCTTCCCGCGGGCATCCCGTGGATGCGCCGCAGTGGCACTGGATCCGCCTGTCTTCACCTACCGTTGCGGGGGCAGTGCCGGCATTGTGAACGTCGATTCACGCACCGGCTTCCCGATTATCCCCGGCGTCGTGGGCCGGGGCACCTGAAGGCGGGCGGACTGTAACCGCGTCCCGTCACGCGGGCAAGGGCGGAGCCGGGTTGATCTGTATCAAGGTTACGCAGGATTGCACCACCCGGCCGGCCCGTGATGGGGGTATTTCTTTTAGACTGAGTCCATGTGGTGACGGTTTGCAGCCGGGCCGCATCCAGACCAATAAAAAGGAGCGAACCATGCAGAAGAAGCGCATTTTCCGGGGGCTGCTCGTCTCGGCCTGTACGGCCGTGGCCCTGGGCCTCTCCGCCCCGACGTTCGCCGGCGATTACGATCAATACCGCGACATGTTCGAGCCGCTGCCGGCCCTGCCGCCGATCCCGGCCGACAATTCCCTGACCGACGAGAAGGTGGAGCTGGGCAAGTTCCTGTTCTTCGAGCCGCGCATCTCCAGCTCGGGCGTCATTTCCTGCGCGACCTGCCACAACCCCGCGCTGGGCTGGGCTGACCGCATCCCGCGCGCGACCGGGCATGCCGGCCAGGTGGGCGAACGCAACAGTCCGACGGTGCTGAACTCCGGGTTCTTCGAGGCCCAGTTCTGGGACGGCCGCGAGGATGACCTGGAAGGCCAGGCCCTGGGGCCGATCCAGGATGCAGTGGAGATGGCCATGCCGCTGGAGGAGGCGATCGCGCGCCTGGAGGAGTTCCCCGAGTACATCGAGATGTTCGACGCGGCGTACCCGGATTATGACGGCGACAACGTCGTGAACACCGATCACGTGGCCAAGGCCCTGGCTTCGTTCCAGCGTACCCTGAATACGCCGAACTCCGATCTGGACCGCTGGCTGGTGGGTGACGAGGACGCGATGAGCGAGCAGCAGAAGCGCGGCATGGCCCTGTTCGCGGATAACGGCTGCGTGGCCTGCCATCGCGGCCCGGCGCTGACGGACTCGAATTTCCACCAGATCCAGGTGCCGGGTTCCGAGGACAAGGGGCGCTATCTGGTGACCGGGGAGGAACGCGACAAGTACGCCTTCAAGACCCCGACGCTGCGCAACGTGGCCCTGACCTACCCCTACATGAACAATGGCGAGACCGAGACCCTGAAGGAAGCCATTGAAATCATGGGTCAGGAGATGCTGGACACCGACTTCACGGAAGACGAGCTGGAAGACATCGAGGCGTTCATGCACGCCCTGACCGGCGAGATGCCGGACGTCACCATCCCGGCCCTGCCGTGATCCATCGGGGGCTCGGCGGCTGAACGCTGATGCCCCCTTCGTCGAGGCTTTCGAGGCCCCCTCCATGTCCTGGAGGGGGCCTTTTTGATGGGTGCCGCTATTCCACCGTGATGGTGATTTTTTCGGAAACCACCGGCGGGTCGAAGCTGATGTGGCGATAGTCCATGAAAAGCAGCTGCAGGGTATGGGTGCCGGGCTCCAGTTCTACCTCACCTTCGGTCTGGCCACCTCCGAAGTGGTGTTTGTGGTCCGTGAAGGGCAGGGAGGCATCCAGGTCCACTTCGTCCAGAGGCTTGTTTACGAGCAGGTGGTGGTGCCCGGTGTTGTCGGCGTCGACGCCGGCCGGGGCTACCCCCATGCCGCGCAGTCCCATGCGTATATGTACCGGGCCCTCGACGGTGTCACCATCCTGCGGGCTGATGAAGTAGACCTCGGTCCCCTCGGCGGGTGCCGGGCGATCGGCGAGCGCCGATACGGGCAGGACAAGCGCGGCGGCAAGGGCCACGGACGAGGCCATGAAGATCCGGTTTCTGATCATCGGAGAACCTCCTTTTCCGGGTGAAGGGCGCAGGGACCGGGTCTCGGGGTCCCTGAAGGAAGTGTAGACGGTCCGGGGCGGGGTCAAGGGCGCGGTCGTCTGCTACCCTGTGTGGCCCTGTTGACTACCGGAAGCGAGTGTTCGCGCATGGCCTTTCGTACCCGTTTTGCCCCCAGTCCGACCGGCTATCTGCACATAGGCGGTGCCCGCACCGCGTTGTTTTCCTGGCTGTATGCCCGCCACCATGGTGGCGAGTTCGTACTGCGTATCGAGGACACCGATCTCGAACGCAGTACCGCCGAGTCGGTGAATGCGATCCTCGAGGGCATGAACTGGCTGGGCCTGACCTACGACAAGGGTCCGTTCTACCAGACCGACCATTTCGACCGGTATCGCGAAGTCATCGATCAGCTGCTGGCCTCCGGCCACGCCTATCGCTGCTATTGCACGAAGGAAGAGCTGGATGTGATGCGCGAGGAGCAGAAGGCGCGCAAGGAGAAGCCGCGCTACGACGGCCGCTGTCGCGCCCGAACCGAGCCGCGCGAGGGCGTGGATCCGGTGATCCGTTTCCGCACCCCGGACGAGGGCGCCACCATCGTTGATGACATGGTGCGCGGCAAGGTGGCGTTCCAGAACAGCGAGCTGGACGACCTGATCATCGCCCGCTCCGACGGTTCGCCGACCTACAACCTCACGGTGGTGGTGGACGACATGGACATGGGCATCAGCCATGTGGTGCGTGGCGACGACCATTTGAACAATACCCCGCGCCAGATCAACATCCTCAGGGCCCTGGGTGTGGAACCGCCGCGTTACGGGCACCTGCCGATGATCATGGGGCCGGACGGCGCGAAGCTGTCCAAGCGCCACGGGGCGGTGTCGGTGATGCAGTTCCGCGAGGAGGGCTACCTGCCCGAGGCGCTGCTGAACTATCTGGTGCGGCTGGGCTGGGCCTACGGGGACCAGGAGATCTTCTCGCTGGACGAGCTGGTGCGCCTGTTCGATATCGAGGACGTCAATCAGTCCGCCTCGGCCATAAACCCCGACAAGCTGCTGTGGCTGAATCAGCACTACATCAAGACCCTGGACCCCGACCATGTGGCGCTGGAGCTGGGCTGGCATCTCGGGCAGCTGGGCGTGGATCCCGCCGAGGGGCCGGAACTGCGGCAGGTGGTGCTGGCGCAGCGGGAACGGGCGCGGACGCTGCGCGAGATGGCCGAGAACAGCGTGTATTTCTATCGCGACTTCGACGAATACGATCCGAAGGCCGAGCGCAAGCAGCTGACGCCGGAGGCCCGCGAGGTGTTGCAGACTCTGCATGACGGCTTCAGTGCCCTGGGCGCCTGGGACAAGGAGGCGCTGCACGAGGTGGTGCAGCACACCGCCGAGCGGCTGGAACTCAAGCTCGGCAAGGTCGCCCAGCCATTGCGTGTGGCGCTGACGGGCGGTACTGTATCGCCACCGATCGACGACACGCTGGTGCTGATCGGACGCGAGCGCTCGCTGGAACGGATCGAGCGGGCCATCGCAAAGATTTCCGCACAAGCGGGTTGACACGAATAAGGGGTGTGGCTACATTACGCACCTCGCCGGTTACGGGGCCATAGCTCAGCTGGGAGAGCGCCTGCATGGCATGCAGGAGGTCGGCGGTTCGATCCCGCCTGGCTCCACCATTACGGCGAATGGCAGGATCAGCGATGCATCGTTTTGGAATGATCTCCATCTACGTTGGGCTGGTTTTGTCGATTGTGGGATTGTTCGGCGGTTTCGGGTTGATGTTTGCCGGTGAGCAGACATGGTCCAAGCCACTGGTCGCAATGGTCCCGCTGGGGTTCCTGCTGGTTTTCAACGGTGTGGTGACAACCATCCTGCATCGTCCGAAAGGCAGCCGCGGAAGTGAAAGGCCGCAAGGACCTCCTGACTAGTTTGCAGCATGACGTTGCCTCTGCGTCCCCATCGTCTAGAGGCCTAGGACACTGCCCTTTCACGGCAGCGACCGGGGTTCGAATCCCCGTGGGGACGCCATATTCCAAGGGCCCGGATCCAGACGCACTGGATCCGGGCCTTTTTCGTTCTGGTCCGGAATCAGCCGCCGAAGATCCCTTTCTTTGTTGATCCGTGTCAACTGGAAGGGCGACAAGGGCGACGGAGGGGAAGGGCATAAAAAAGAAGCCCGGCCGGGAGCCGGGCTCAAGGTACTGAAACAACCGTGTGACGGAGGGAGTCGGTTGTCTCGGTGTACCGGTCGGGGACCGGGTCAACACCATGCAGTGGCCACATCGTGACCGGGGTTACGGAAACACCCGTGGAGGGTTTTTCGTCACCACTCATCAGCTGTGACGGGATAACCGGAGAGAGGTTCCGGTTGCGGGTGCGACATGCGATACAGTTCACGGTTTCTCCGACAGTGAATCAATACGGAACGAGGACATGCGCGGACTGGAACAGATCCCCTGGCTTTACGATGGCTTCATGGTGCTGGCCGATGCGCTGGGCCTGCGTCGCTGGCGGATGCGCCTGGTATCCGGGGCCCGGGGACGGATCCTGGAGGTCGGTTGCGGAACCGGGCGCAATTTGCCGCTGTATCCGCAGACGGCGGAAGTCATTGGCGTGGAGCCGGACTTCCTCGCGCTACGGAGTGCGCGGCGTCGCGCTCCCGGGGTGCCGCTGGTGGTGGCCCGCGCCGAGGCCCTGCCGTTCGTCGAGGGGCAGTTCGACGCGGTGGTATCCGGGCTGGTGTTCTGTTCGGTGCAGGATCCGCCCGCCGCCCTGAACGAGGTGCGGCGGGTCCTTGGCGCGGAGGGCGAGCTGCGGATGCTGGAGCATGTGCGCCACACGCGTCCGTTGCTGGCGCGGATGCAGGACCATGTGCAGCCGGCCTGGACCTGTGTGGCCGGTGGCTGTCATCCCAACCGGGATACCGAAGCCGCTGTGTCCGCCGCCGGTTTTGCGATCGATCCGCAGGACCGGGTGGCCCGGGGCGTGATGCGGCGCTTCACCGCGCGTCCCGCCGGATCCGGAAAAAAGGCTGCGGAGAACCCTCAAGTCTGAGCGGTAGCCGCCGCTATCGTCGGTGCAGGCGTCCTGTCCATTCGCAAACGCCTGTCAACGCCAGGGAGGTACCCATGGATGTCAACGCAGCGGTATCCCAGGCCGTGCAGATGCAGCAGGCGAGCCTGATGCAGCAGAAGGATGTCGCGGTAATGAATCGTGCCATGGAGGCCGAAGAAGCCGCGGTGGCGCAGCTGATCGACGGCATGCCCGACGTTTCGGGCAGTGCCGGGGTGGAAGCAGCGGCCGGTGCGGCCGCAGCGCTGCCCGACAATGTCGGGACGCTGGTCAATACCACGGCCTGAGGCAGGGCCGGAGATCGACGGTCTCCGGCCTTTTTTTGCGGGGCTCGGGCGGTTACTGCCGCTGTGCCTCGAATTCGATGATCAGTTCCACCGTGTCGCCCACGATGTTGCGGATCAGTCCGTAATCCATGCCGAAGTCGCTGCGCTGGAATTCGCCCCGCATCGAGGCGCCCAGCACGTAGGGGCGGGAGAAGATGCCGCCCAGCGGAAACGGGTAGCGTCCGACCCTGTTGATGGTGACGTCCAGGGTGATCGGCCGGGTTTCGCCCAGCAGTTCCAGATCCCCCGTCAGCTGCCCGCTGTCCTCCCCGGTGGGTTCGTAGTCGGTGGCGGTAAACCGCATCTCGGGGTAGTTCTCCACGTCGAGGAAGTCTTCGTTGCGCAGATGGTCGTCGCGTTCCTCGTGGTTGGTGAACACGCTGTCGGTCTGTACGACGAAATACCCCTCGCCCAGCTCGCCCGTGTCGGGATCGAACATGAAGGACCCCTCGGCCTCGAGGAACATGCCCAGGACCCGGGCGAACTCGGCATGATCGACGAGGAAGCCCACCGCGAAATGTTCGGTGTCGATCTCCCACTCGTCCATTGCCAGGCTGGTTCCGGGCAGCACCGATGCCAGGCTCAGCAGGGCCGTCGCGGCCAGGGTGCGGAATCGGTGGCTCATGGGGTTTCCTCCGGGGTCTGGGGATGTGAACCGGGTCTGTTCCGATACAGATAGACGATATCCGCGGCGAATGAAACCGTGAGCATGGCCAGCGCCAGGACCGCTGCGGCGACGGCCGCCGCCGCTGGAACGGCAGGGGTGAGCGCGATCAGCAGGGCCGGGGTCTGTAGCACGCACACCGCCTGGCGGCGCCGGCTGGGCGGCAGATCCGCGCGCAGCCAGGGCAGTCCGCGCCCGGCCAGCACGAACAGATAGCGCATGGCCCCGATTGCCAGCACCCAGGGGCCAGCGGGTCCGGGCTGCCACGCAAGCACGGACAGCGCGAGGATGAGTGCCGCGTCCAGTTCCATGTCGAAACGCGCGCCGAACGCCGACGCGGTGCCGCTGCGCCGTGCCACGGCGCCGTCGAGCCCATCCAGCAACAGCACCAGCAGGGCGAGGACGACGACCCAGGCCAGTCCGGCATCGGGCAGGGGGAACGCGGGCATCGGTGCGAGGAGCGCCAGGCCCCCGACCGGGGCCGCGAGGGCCGCGCGCATCAGGGTTACGCGGTTGCCGGGCCCGGGGACCGCGGGCAGGCCGCCGGCGTGCCCGGCACCGGTCACCAGCAGCCCCCACAGCAGCGCCCAGAGCAGGGCGGTTGCGGGCAGCAGAGCGGGGCCGACCGGGGTCAGGGTCGTAACCAGCGTCGCAACGCCCAGCGCCAGCAGTCCGCCGAGAACCAGATCGGTGGAGCGGAGCGGCCTGTGCAGGGCGGTGGGGGCGGGCATGGACGGGCTTTCCTCGGCTACACTGCAGGCTTCATTCACCGGGAGGATGGCGCAGTGTCCCTCTGGTCGCGAAAGCCCGCATGAACCGCGCACGAGCCTTCTGGATCACCGCGCCCGGCGAGGGCGAGATCCGCGATGCGCAATTGCCGCCGCCGGCCTCCGGGGAGTGCCGGGTGCGGGCCCGCTATGGCGCGATATCGCGCGGCACCGAGTCGCTGGTGTTCCGCGGGCGGGTGCCGCCGGATCAGTACACCGCGATGCGGGCACCGCTGCAGGAAGGGGACTTCCCTGCGCCGGTGAAATACGGCTACATCAGCGCAGGCGTGGTCGAGTCCGGCAAGCGTGCCGGCGAACGGGTGTTCTGTCTGCACCCGCACCAGGACCGTTACAACGCGCCGGATTCCATGCTGGTGCCGATCCCGGACGCGGTCCCGGACGCGCGCGCGGTACTGGCGGCGAACATGGAAACGGCCGTGAACATCGTGTGGGACGCCGGAGCGGGTCCCGGCGACCGGGTGGCGGTGATCGGTGCGGGGGTGGTCGGGTTCCTGTGCGCCTGGCTGATCCGTGCAATCCCGGGCACGCAGGTGGATCTGATCGACCCCGAGCCCGCGCGGGCGGAACCGGCGCGGGCGCTGGGGCTGACGCTGCATACGCCGGCGGATGCCCGCGAGGCGCTGCCTCCCGCGTCGCGCGATGCGGTGATCCATTGCAGCGGTCAGGGCGACGGGCTGGTGCAGTCGCTGGAGCTGGCGGGCACCGAGGCCCGGGTGGTGGAGGCCAGCTGGTATGGCGATGCGCCGGTGAGTCTGCCGCTGGGCGCCGGGTTCCATTCGCGGCGTCTGGAGCTGCGCAGCAGCCAGGTGGGCCGTATCCCGCCGGCACGCGCCGCGCGCTGGGACTACCACCGGCGTCTGGCGCTGGCGCTGGAGCTGCTCGCCGATCCGGTGCTGGAGGTCCTGATCAGCGGCGAGGATCGTTTCGAGGACCTGCCGCGGGTGATGCCGCGGGTAGCCGGGCCCGAGGCCGCCACGACACTGTGCCATCGCATCCGTTATCCCGATCCCGACCCCGTGTGGGTCTGAACGAGTCCGACCGAATTGCCAAGGAGAGACTCCCGCATGTACAGCCTGAACGTCCGCGATCACTTCATGATTGCCCACAGCTTCGCCGGTGAGGTGTTCGGTCCCGCGCAGAACCTGCACGGCGCCACCTACGTGGTGGACGTGACCTTCCGCCGGGCCGAGCTGGATGACGACGGTCTGGTGGTCGACATCGGCCGGGCCGGCGAGGTGCTGCGCAGCATCCTCGCGGAACTGAACTACCAGAACCTGGACGACCGACCCGAGTTCGAGGGGCAGAACACCACAACCGAATTCCTCGCCCGGGCGATTCACGGACGCATCGCCACCGCCATCCACGAGGAGCGTCTGGGCGCTTCCGCACGGGGCCTGGACGCGGTCTGCGTGACCCTGCACGAATCCCACGTGGCCTGGGCCGCCTACGAGGCGGCTCCTTGAGCGAGGCCGCCGATCTGCGCCTGCTGGTTCCCGGGGCGCTGGATCAGCCCACCGGTGGCTACCGGTTCGATGCGCGCATGCTGGCGGGCCTGCGCGAGCACGGCTGGAAGACGGCGGTCGACGAACTTCAGGGCGACTTCCCCGGGCCTTCCGCGGACGCTGCGGCGGCGCTGGATGCGGCCCTGGCGGCGGCCCCCGACGGCCAGCGGGTGCTGGTCGACGGCCTCGCGGGCGGCGCCTTCCCCGAGGTGCTCGAGCGCCATGCCCAGCGGCTGCGTCTGCTCGCGCTGGTGCATCACCCGCTCGGGCTGGAGACCGGCCTGGAACCCGCGCGCAGCCGCGAGCTCCTCGCGCTGGAGCGGGCCGGGTTGAGAAGCAGCCGCGGGATCGTCACCACCAGCGCGTATACCGCCGACGTGCTGGCCGGATGGGGAATCGAGCGTCCGCGTCTGCGGGTGGTCCCGCCCGGTGTGGAACGTCAGGCGGAGGCATCGGGACCCGGTCCCGGGGAGCCGCCGCGCCTGCTGGCGGTGGGGGCCCTGATCCCGCGCAAGGGGCAGCACCACCTGATCGCCGCGCTGGCCGGACTCACGGATCGCGCCTGGCATCTGGTACTGGCCGGGCCGGCGGATCGCGACCCGGGATTCGTGTGTCGCCTGCGCCAGCAGATCGAGGACAGCGGTCTGCGGGACCGGGTCACCGTCACCGGAACCTGCGACGAGGCCGATCTCGATGCCTGGTTCGATGGCGCGTCGCTGTTCGTCCTGCCCAGCGAATACGAGGGGTTCGGCATGGTGTATACCGAGGCCATGGCGCGCGGCCTGCCGGTGATCGCGACCACCGGTGGCGCGATCCCGTACACCGTTCCGGCCGCCGCGGGTGCCCGCCTGCCGCCGGGCGACGTCCCGGCGTTGCGCGCCGCGCTGACGGATTATCTGGAGCGCCCGGAGGCCTGGCTTGCCGCCGGGGCCGCCGGCCGACGGGCCGCGCGGCAGATGCCCGACTGGCCACAGGCGGTCGTCGCGATGGATCGGGCGCTGCGCGAGCTGACACCATGAGCGAGCACTTCGATCGCGACTGGCTGGGCCTGCGCGAGCCCGTGGATCATGCGGCGCGCCCGGCGTCCCTGGCCGACGCGCTCGCGGAGTGGGTGGTGCGGGTTCGGGGAGCGAACGAGGCACCGCTGCGGGTGCTGGATCTGGGTGGCGGCACCGGTTCGAATCTGCGCTGGCTCGCTCCGCGGCTGCCGGACCCGCAGCTCTGGACCCTGGTGGATCATGATGCCTCCCTGCTGGACGCGGCCCGCCGCGACGCCGGCGGCGAACGCGTGGAACACCTGCGGGTCGAGGACTTCGCTGCCGCGCCTCCGGCCTTGCCGGGCGCGGCGCCCGCCCCGCTGCTGGTGACCGGCGCGGCGCTGCTGGATCTGGTTTCGGCCCGATGGCTGGATGCACTGGTCGCTGCCTGTGCTGCGCGCGGGGCCGCGGTGCTGTTCGCGCTGAGTTACGACGGCCGGATCGAATGGTCGCAGCCGGATCCGGAGGATGCGGCCCTGCTGGCGGCGGTCAATCGCCACCAGGGCACCGACAAAGGTTTCGGGCCGGCGCTGGGTCCGGGGGCGGCGATGCACCTGGAGCGGGCGCTGGAGCGTCATGGTTATCGCGTGGAGGCGGCCGCCTCACCGTGGGAGCTGGATGCGGCCAGGCCGGCGCTGGTGCGGGCCCTGATCGACGGCTGGGCCGAAGCGGCGGCTGCCATGGAGCCGACACGGGCCGGGGACTTTCGGGCCTGGGCCGCGCGGCGCCGGGCTGCAGTGATCGGCGACGGCTGCCGCCTGCGCGTCGGGCATCGGGACGTTCTGGGGCTGCCCCCGGCCTCGGGCCGGGGCTCGGGCGCGGCTGCCGGGTGACGCCGCTCAGAAATTCTCGGTGGAGGTGAACAGGCCGACGCGCAGGTCACTGGCCTCGTAGATCGTGCGGCCGTCCACCTGCACAGTGCCGTCGCCGATCCCCAGCACCAGCTTGCGCGAGATCACCCGCTTCATCTCCACATGGTAGGTGACCCGCTCCGCGGTGGGGAGCACCTGGCCGGTGAACTTCACTTCGCCCACGCCCAGCGCGCGCCCGCGCCCCGGGTTGCCCAGCCATGCCAGATAGAACCCCACCAGCTGCCACATCGCGTCCAGCCCGAGGCAGCCGGGCATCACCGGATCGCCCGGAAAGTGGCAGGCGAAGAACCACTGATCGGGGTGGATATCCAGCTCGGCCACCATCTCGCCCTTGCCGAACTGCCCGCCGTCGCTGTTGATCTCCGTGACCCGGTCCATCATCAGCATGTTGGGCACCGGCAGCTGAGCATTGCCCGGGCCGAACATGTTGCCGTAGCCGCAGGCCAGGAGTTCATCGCGATCGTACTGATTCTTCTGCATTGAAAGATGCTCGGGGGAAAAGCCCGGTATTGGACCGAAACCGGCGGGCAAAAGCAATTCCCGCCGCGCTGCACGGCGGCGGGAAAAGGCCGGTTCAGGCGTCGGCCGGGTAGCGCAGCAACTCCGCAAGGGTAAAGAAACGGTCCCCGCGCAGATAGCCGGCCTGGACTTCCGGGACCAGGGCGCCGGGGCGCCCCCGGGCGTCGCGTTCGGCCACCCACTCGGCGGGCAGGGTGTCCAGGATGTGGGCGCTGGCCAGGCGCCCGTCCTCCAGCTGACTGGCATGGACCTGGCCGTTCCCCCGGTGACGGAAGGCCGGAATCCAGCCCGCGGTGAAGCCGGTATCCAGCCATTCCGGCTCCTCGCGGGTGGTCACCGACGGGCCGGACAGGAGATCGAGATCAAGCATCGCGGATCCTCCGAAGATTTAATCGGGGTATCGGCGCGGCCCCGCGGAACTTGAGGCCGGGACGATCGCCCTGCGTCGGTGGTGCGGGCGGCGAGCCGGGTACGGGTCGTGCATAATCGTGATCATCATACAGACCGCGAAACCGTTCCCGGGGACGCCGGCCTTCCGGTCGCTTCGGGTGCGGACCGAAAGGGGGAAGAGTGGCGGTTACCGTCCTGCTGTGGATCCTGGCGATCGTGATTGCCATTGGTGTGCTGGATCTTGCGCGACAACCGCTACGGCGTTTTCTCGTGGCGCTGGCGGGTGCGATCGCACGGGGGGTATGCGCCCTGCGACGTCAGGTCCTGCATCTGCGGGATGCGGTGCGCGACTGGCATGGCGGCCATCTGGAACGCCTGGAGGCCGAACGCATCCATTCCGCGGTAGAGGCGCTGGAGCGTCGTTATGCCGAGATGGTCGGGCATGACCTCGCCCAGTTGCCGGCATTGCGGCAGCAGGCGCGCGACACGCTGCGCGTGCTGGACGAGGCCTATCAGCGCGACGAGCAGCGGCTGATCCAGGAGCCCGAATGGGTCGAACGGCTGGAGGCCCTGGCGCGCGGTCCTGCCAGTGATACGCCGGAAAGCCGGCGCCTGGCGCAGGACATGGAGGACACCGTACTGCGCATCGCCCGCTCCGGGCTGGAGGAGCAGCGGCGTTCGGCCAGCGCGCTGCTGTCGGCCCGGCGACGCGCGGACAGCCCTTTGCGCGAGATGGTCGGCAATCTGGAGCGGGTACAGGAACGCCTGGCCCGGCTGGAGCGCCAGGGCGAGCGCCTGGACCGGGCGCTGGGCCGTTGCGAGGAGGTCGACCGTCCGGTCCGGCGCGCCCTCCCGGCGCATGCCCAGGCGGCGACCCAGTGGCTGATGGGCGCGGCCGGCCTGGCCCTGGCCGCGCTGGCCGTAGTGGTCCATCAGCATGTCTTCGGCCCGGCTCTGGCCGGCATGTTCCCGGAGACCGCCAACGCACCGGGCGCGATGGCACCCGGGTCGGAATGGATGCTGTACCTGCTGCTGGGGACCGCCGCCCTGGCCGGATGGATCCTGGCCGAGACCCGCGGCGTGACCCGGGTCCTGCCGCATGCGCTGATGGAGGGCGGCGGCTGGGCGCCGCGGGTGCTGGCCGGACTGTCCATCGCGGTGCTGGTCCTGGTGGCGGCGGTATCGGCGTTCACCGGGTTCCATCTTGACTGGCTCATCTACCAGCATGAACTGGTCACTCTGCTGCTGGAAGGCGAGGAACGCGCCCTGCCAGCCGGCATCCGTCATGCCGAACAGCTGGTGGGGGCGGCGCTGGGGCTGCTGATCCCGCTGCTGCTGGCGCTGGTGCCGGTGTGGGTGGTGGGCTTTCTGCAGGCGACCCGCATCCTCGCCGGGGGGGTGCTGAGCGCCGGGCTCGGCGTGCTCGCGGGCATCCTGTACCTGGCGGCGGTAGGGGCCTGTCAACTGCGGCGTCTGCTGCCGGCGACCTTCGAACTGATCATCTTCGTGCCGGCCGCCATCCGGCGCTGGCTGGCCGCGCGCCGCAACGGGGCGTGAACCGTGTCACCGGAAGCCGGAGGGATGCGTGTACATTGGTCAGTGTTTCCCTAGAATGATCCCTCTTCCGAAACATCGCCGCGCTCCGCTCGGGCGCGGCCAATGACGAGGCAAGGCATGGTGCGCAGGTTGCAGATCCGAAACGGGCTGGTGGTGCTGTCGCTGGCGGGGGCCCTGATGGTCGCAGGCACTGCGCCGGCTGCGGCGCAGACGCGATACGTCTCGGACAGTCTGGAGACGGCCGTTTACAGCAGTCCCCAGGGCGGACGGATCGTCAGTTCGGTGGATGCCGGTGACCAGGTACAGGTGCTGGAGGACGACGGCGGCTACAGCCGTATCCGTCTGCCCAGTGGCAACGAGGCATGGATCCTGACCCGCTACCTGCAGGACGAGCCGCATGCGCGCGAACGCCTCGCCGAGGTGGAAGAGGAGCTGGCCGAGATCCGTTCCGGCGCCGACGACCAGGAAGGCCGCATCGCCGAACTGCTGGACGAGCGCAATGAACTGCAGCGCGAGGTCGAAGAACAGTCCGAACGCATGGCCGGCATGCAGGAAGAGCTCGAGGAGCTGCGCGACATTGCCGAACGGCCGCAGGAAATCCAGCGGCGCAACGAGCGCCTGGAAGAGGAACTCCTGGAGACCCGCGAAGCCGCCGAGGACTACCGGCGTCAGGTCGAGGTCATGCGCGCCGACAGCGACCGCCGCTGGTTCATGACCGGGGCTGCGGTGGCGGTGGGCAGCGCGATCCTGGGGATCATCCTCACGCGCCTGCCGACCCGCCGTCGGCGCAGTGACTGGCTGAACTGATGACCCTCGGCCGGGGCGTGCTGTTGCGCGCCCCGGGTTGACCCGGTAGCCTTCGCCCTTCTGTGACGGGCGCCCGCCGGGCGTCTGCCCCGATCCCTGTCAGGACGTCCATCTGGATGCTGTTCGCGATACTCTCAATCTTCGTGGTGGCGGCGCTGGCGCCCGTGGTGCATCGGGCCACCGGGCGCCACAGCGGCTGGGTGCTGGCGCTGCTGCCGGCGGCCCTGTTCGTCTACTTCGCGAGTTTTCTGCCCGCGGTTGCGGCGGGCGAGAGCGTACGCCTGGCCTGGCAGTGGATGCCCGGGCTGGATGTCCAGTTCTCCTTCCTGATCGACGGCCTGTCGCTGATGTTCGCGCTGCTGATCGCGGGCATCGGCGTGTTCGTGGTCAGCTACGCCGGGCGCTACCTCGAGGCGCACCGCGACCTCGGGCGCTTCTACGTGCTGATCCTGTCGTTCATGGGCTCCATGCTGGGGCTGGTGCTGGCCGACAACATCATCCTGATGTTCATCTTCTGGGAGCTGACCAGCATCACCTCCTACCTGCTGATCGGCTTCAACCATGAGCAGCTGAAGGCGCGCAAGGCCGCGCTGCAGGGCCTGATCGTGACGGTGGGCGGCGGTCTGGCGCTGCTCGCCGGTCTGGTGCTGCTGGGCGTGGCCTCCGGGTCCTGGGAGCTCTCGGAGATCCTGGCCGGCGAGGATTCGCTGCACGAGCATGCGCTGTACCTGCCGCTGGTGATCCTGATCCTGCTGGGCACCTTCACCAAGTCGGCCCAGTTCCCGTTCCATTTCTGGCTGCCCAACGCGATGGCCGCGCCCACGCCGGTCTCGGCCTACCTGCACTCGGCCACCATGGTGAAGGCGGGGGTCTATCTGATGGCGCGCCTGAACCCGGAGCTGGGCGGCACCGAACTGTGGACCTGGACGCTGGGCCTGTTCGGCGCGGTGACCATGTTCACCGGCGCCTGGATGGCCATCCAGAGCACCGAGATCAAGAAGCTGCTGGCCTATTCCACGGTGATGGCGCTGGGCACGCTGACCATGCTGATCGGCATCGGGACGCCGTATGCCGCGATGGCCGGCGCGACCTTCCTGCTGGCGCATTCGCTGTACAAGGGCGCGCTGTTCATGCTCGCCGGTTCCATCGACCACGGCACCGGCGAGAAGGAAGTCCCGAACATGGGCGGGCTGCGCCGCGCGATGCCACTGACCGCGGCGTTCTCGGTGATCGCCGCGCTGTCGCTGGCCGGGCTGCCGCCACTGTTCGGCTTCGTCGGCAAGGAACTGATGCTGGAGGCGGCCCTGGGTGCGCCGGACGCGCTGGCCGTGGTCCTGCCGCTGCTGGCGCTGGCCTCGGCCATCCTGGTGGTGGCGGTGGCGGCGATCGTCGGGCTGCGGCCGTTCTTCGGCAAGCGGCCGGATTATTCGCGCACCCCGCATGAATCGCCGGGCGCGATGCTGGCCGGGCCGGCGGTACTGTCCGTGCTGGGGCTGATCCTCGGTCTGTTCCCGGCGCTGGCGCAGCCGCTGGTGGCGGCCACCGCGATGTCCATCCACGGGGCCGATACCGGGATGGAGCTCAAGCTGTGGCACGGCATCAATCTGCCGCTGGGCATGTCGCTGCTGAGTCTGGCCGCGGGTCTGGTGATCTATCGCTTCTGGGATTCGGTGCGTGCCGGCATCGGACGCATCATGGTGCCGGCCGGGCGCATCGCGCCGGAGCGCGGATACGAACGCTTCATGGACGGACTGGTGTGGTTCTCGGCGTTCCAGACCCGGGTCCTGCAGAACGGCTACCTGCGCACCTACGTGATGGTCACCATGCTGACCACGGTGGCGCTGGTGGTGGGCACGTTTGCGGCCCTGGGCGGCTTCGAGATCTCGGTGCGCTTCGACGACATCCTGATCCACGAGTGGGTGATCGTCGCCCTGGTGGCTCTGGCGGCGATGTTCGTGGCCACCACGAATTCGCGGCTGGCCGCGGTGGCCTCGCTGGGCATCGTGGGCTTCGGCGTGGCGCTGATCTACGTGTTTTTCAGCGCGCCGGATCTGGGGATCACCCAGGTCCTGGTCGAGACCCTGACCGTGATCCTGCTGGTGCTGGTGCTGTTCCGCCTGCCGGGCTTCCTGAAGTTTTCCAATCCGCTCACGCGGGTGCGTGACGTGATCGCCTCGCTGGCGGTGGGCGTGACCATGACCGCGGTGCTGATGGCCACGCTGGGCGTGCAGTACTTCCCGGCGATCTCCGAATACCACATCGCCGAGTCCGAGCCGTCGGCCTACGGGCGCAACATCGTCAACGTGATCCTGGTCGACTTCCGCGCCCTGGATACCCTGGGCGAGCTGTTCGTGCTCGCGCTGGCAGCGGTGGGCGTGTACGCGATGATCAAGTTCCGTGCGGAGGACCGCAAGTCATGATGGCCGGCTCGCTCATCCTGCAGACGGGGACGCGGCTGCTGCTGCCACTGCTGCTGCTGTTCTCGGTGTTCCTGCTGCTGCGCGGCCATGACGAGCCGGGCGGCGGGTTCATCGCCGGTCTGGTGGCGGCGATGGCCTTCGCGCTGTACATGTTCGCCTTCGATGTCTACAAGGCGCGCGCCATCCTGCGCATCGACCCGCGCAACATGCTGGGGATCGGTCTGCTGCTGGCGACCGTGTCGGGAGTGCCCGCGCTGTTGCAGGGGCGTGCCTATCTGACCTCGCTGTGGTGGGACGTGGAGGTCCCGCTGTTCGGCGAGCTCAAGCTCTCCACCCCGCTGGTGTTCGACATCGGCGTGTACCTCGTGGTGATCGGCACCGTGCTGACCATCGTCCTGGCCCTGGCGGAGGCGGAAGAATGACTGCGGAACCCCTGCTCGCGATCCTGGTGGGCGTACTGTTCGCCACGGCCACCTACCTGATGCTGCGGCGCAGCCTGGTCAAGCTGGTGATCGGCCTGATCCTGCTGTCCAATGCCGCCAACCTGCTCATCTTCGCTACCTCGGGCCTGACCCGCGGCGCGCCGCCCCTGATCCCCGAAGGCATGCTTACGCCCGAGGGTGCGGTGGCCGACCCGCTGCCGCAGGCCCTGATCCTCACCGCGATCGTCATCAGCTTCGGCGTGCTCGCCTTTGCGGTGGTGCTGATCCATCGCGCCTACGAGGTGGTGGGCGCGGATGACCTGGACGAAATGAAGGATACGGACACGTGAGGATCGAGGTCGCCCTTCCGGTCATCATCCCCCTGTTCTTCGGGGCGCTCGCGCTGGCCTTCTGGCAGTGGCGCGGGGTGCAGCGCGTGGTCGGCGTGGTCGGTGGCCTCTCGCTGACCGCCGCCGGGATCTGGTTGCTGGTGGCGGTGTGGAACGAAGGCGTGCTGGCCATGCACATGGGGAGCTGGCAGGCGCCGTTCGGCATCGTGCTGGCGGCCGACCTGCTGAGTGCGACCATGGTCCTGCTGACCGGCGTGATGGGGCTGATCGTCGCGCTGTATTCGCTGGTCTCGATGACCCCGGATCACGAGCGCTTCGGCTACCACCCGCTGCTGCAGCTGCTGCTCGCCGGGGTGGCCGGGGCCTTCCTTACCGGGGACATCTTCAACCTGTACGTGTGGATCGAGGTCCTGCTGGTCGCGTCGTTCGCGCTGCTGATCCTCGGCGGCGAGCGCGCGCAGATGGAGGGGGCGATCAAGTACGTCACCCTCAACCTGGTGTCGTCGCTGATCCTGCTGGCCGCGGTGGGTCTGACCTACGGCCTGTTCGGCACCCTGAACATGGCGGAGCTGGCGGCCTACATGGGCGAGGCCGAGAACACCGGTCTGGTGACCGTGGTGGGCGTGCTGTTCATGGTCGCCTTCGCGATCAAGGCCGCGGCATTCCCGCTGTTCTTCTGGCTGCCGGCCTCCTACCACACCCCGCCGGTGGCGATCTCGGCGATCTTCGCCGCGCTGCTGACCAAGGTCGGGGTGTACGCGCTGATCCGCTTCTTCACCCTGATGTTCACCGAGGCCCCGGAGGTCACCCAGAACATCCTGCTGTGGGGCTCCGGCTTCACCATGCTGGTGGGCGTGCTGGGCGCGGCGGCGCAGTTCGAGTTCCGCCGCATCCTGGCCTTCCACAGCGTCAGCCAGATCGGCTACATCATCATGGGCCTGGCCCTGCATACCCCGCTGGCGCTGGCCGGTTCGCTGCTGTTCATCCTCCATCACAGCATCGTCAAGACCAACCTGTTCCTGATCAGCGGGATCTCCTATTTCGCCCGTGGCACCCACGAGCTGAAGGATCTTGGCGGGCTGTACCGCACGCACCCCGGACTGTCGGTGCTGTTCCTGATCTCGGCGCTGTCGCTGGCCGGGCTGCCGCCGCTGTCCGGGTTTCTGGTCAAGCTGATGCTGGTGCGCGCGGGTCTGGAGATCGAGGCCTACTGGATCGTGGCGATCGCGCTGATCACCGGCCTGCTGACGTTCTACTCCATGGTCAAGATCTGGGCCGAGGCGTTCTGGAAGGCCGACCCGCGCGGCGAGCAGGCCCCGGCGAACGGGCCGGCCTGGCCCGAGCGCGGGGGGCTGTGGCTGCTGTATGCGCCGGTGGCCGCCCTGGCCGGGCTGGCGGTGCTGATGGGCGTGGCGGCCGAGCCGTTCCTGCAGCTGGCCATGGCCGCCGGTGAGCAGATGCTGGACGTGGATGCCTATGTTGAGGCGATTCTGGGGGGCGACGCGCAATGAACCTGCTCGCACTCAACCTCCTGCTGGCCCTGGCCTGGATGATGCTCACGGGCAGCTTCACCGCGACCAGCCTGCTCTCCGGTCTGGTGTTCAGCTACATGGCCCTGTGGGTCGCGTTCAACCGCAAGGCGGATCACAGCAGCTTCTTCTGGAAGGTGCCGAAGGTGATCTCCTTCATCGCGTTCTTCATCTATGATCTGATCAAGGCCAACCTGGTGGTGGCCTGGGACGTCCTGACGCCCACCCATTTGATGAAGCCCGGTGTGATCGCGTTCCCGCTGCGGGCCCATACCGATGCGCAGATCACCGTGCTGGCCAACCTGATCTCGGTGACCCCGGGCACGCTGAGTCTGGATGTCTCCACCGATCGCAAGGTGCTGTATATCCATGCGATGTACCTGCAGGACGAGGACAAGCTGCGGCAGGAACTGCGGGACATGGAAAGCCGCGTGATGGAGTTGATCGACTGATGCCGATTCTCGACTGGGCCGTGAACGCGACCTTCGTGATCCTCAGCCTGGCGCTGGTGATCATCTTCATACGCCTGATCAAGGGCCCCAGCCTGCCGGACCGGGTCGTGGCGCTGGAGCTGATCGCCTCGCTGACGGTGGGGTTCATCGCCACGCATGCGGTGGCGACGGGGGCGGCCAACTTCCTCGACGTGGCCGTGGTGCTGGCGCTGACCGCGTTCCTCGCCGCGGTGGGCTTCGCGCGGTATCTGGAGAAGGGAGGTTACCGCAGTGATGATTGAGTGGATCACCGCCTTCCTTTTGTTGCTGGGCTCGCTGCTGATGCTGCTGGCGGCGCTGGGCGCGCTGCGCATGCCCGACCTGCTGACCCGTATGCATGCGACCACCAAGGCCGGCGCCCTTGGGGGCGGCACCATGGTGGTGGCGGCCGCGGTGTTCTTCGATGACGGCGCCGTCACCGCCCGCGCGCTGGCGATCGTGGTGTTCATCATCCTGACTGCCCCGGTGGCCGCGCACCTGATCGGCCGCGCCGGCTATTTCGTCGGCATCCCGCTTTGGGAGGGGACCCTCAAGGACGAACTGAAGGATCGCTACGATCCCGAGACCCACACCCTCGCTTCGGAGGACAAGCCGGAGGACAGGAAATCCTCTGCCCCCGCCGAAGAACGCGACCGCGGCTGACCGATCCCTTGGGGTCCGGTCACGACCGGCCCATCCCGTACCCCCGCGCCGCGCGCACAAAAAAGCCGGGGCCCGCAGGCCCCGGCAAGTTCACGCTTCACGTACGAAGGGGTGTCCGGAGAGACGCCCGGGATCAGGCCGCGTGGGTCTCCTTCGCCTCGCGCGCGGCCTTCGCTTCTTCGGGATCGTAGGCCGCCCCGGACCACAGCATTTCGTAGGCGATTTCCTCGTTGCCGTTCTCGCACAGCTCCAGCACTTCCTGGAACAGGGGCTGGAAGGTCTCGCTGCGATGGGAGGCCTCGTGTTCCTCCATCGTGCGCCAGAAGGTGATGATCAGCGCTTCCTTGTCCTTCATCGGGCTTTCCACGGCCTGACCGATGGTGGAACCCTCGTTGGAGACCGCACCGGAGTTCAGGGCCACGAAGCCGCCGACGAAGCCGGTGTCCGAGTGATAGGTCTTCACGTTCTCGCACAGCACGGCCACGCGTTCCTGCAGGTCGTCGATGCTGTATTCCGGCTTCAGGATGACCCGGTTGATGGTCACCACGCCGTCCGGCGGAAAGTTCTGGATCAGGTTGCTCATAACGACCTCCTCAGTTTGCGGAAGATGCCCTCGGGCATTGTCGCTTCATTCAGCGGATCAGCATGTGCTGAATGAATTGTTGACCAATCTACTCAGGAAATGGCTTTACGCAACAAAGGCACACGGACCGAAGGGCATGCGACGGTCGGGGTTGTCTCGGGTGTCCGGCCCGAGATATCGTGCATTCCAACGAATATTGGAATGTAGAGTGTCCCGCGATGGACGAACGCGAACTGAAGGACGTGCTGTACGAACAGGTGGCGCGGATCACGCGCGCCGCGGCCAGCCCCAAGCGCCTGGAGCTGATCGAGGTGCTGGTGCAGGGCGAGAAGACCGTCGAGCAGCTGGCAGCGGACACCGATATCAGCGTCAAGCTGGCCAGTGCCCACCTCAAGGCCCTGCGCGAGGCCCGCCTGGTGGAGGCCCGTCGCGCCGGGCGTCATGTCCACTATCGTCTCGCCAACCGCCACGTCGCGGACTTCTGGGTCATGCTGCGCACCCTCGCGGAGGAGCGCCTGCTGGAGCTGCAGGCGGCCACCCGCGAGCTGACCGAGTGTGCCGACGAGCTGGCCCCGGTCGCCGGTCCGGAGCTGCTGGAACAGGCCCGGCGCGGCGACGTGGTGGTGCTGGACGTGCGCCCCGGGGTCGAGTACGCCGCCGGGCATCTCCCCTGTGCGCGTTCCATCCCGCTGCAGGAGCTGAATCAGCGCCTGCAGGAACTGCCGGCCGACCGCCCGGTGGTCGCCTACTGCCGCGGCCCCTACTGCCTGATGGCGAAAGAGGCCGTCGCCCTGCTGCGCGAGCACGGGATCGCCGCGCAACGCGTGGAGGAGGGCGTGGCCGAATGGCGCCACGCAGGCCTGCCGCTGGCCGACGAGCCGGACTGACTCGGCCGAGGCCCCGGCTGCGAGATAACGCATTTCCAGAGGAAACCGGAACATGGACAAGCACAAGGCCGCCGAGGCCTACGATCACATCACGCACGGGATCCGCGAGAACCTCGGGCAGTTCAGCCAGCAGCTGATCCAGGTGTTCTTCGTCGGCCTGACCATCGGGATGATGCGCACGGTCATCCCGGCGCTGGCGGAGGACGAGTTCGGCGTTGCCGAGGGCTCGTTCATGCTGCTGACGGCTTTCGTGGTGGCCTTCGGGATCGTGAAGGGCGCGCTCAATTTCGTCGCCGGCCGGCTGTCCGAGCGCATGGGCCGCAAGAATGTCCTGTTGCTGGGCTGGCTGTCCGCCATCCCGATCCCGTTCATGATCCTGTACGCCCCGACCTGGGGCTGGATCGTCGCCGCCACGGTGCTGCTGGGCGTGAACCAGGGTCTGGCCTGGTCGATGACGCAGACCGCCAAGATGGACATCACCCGGGCGAACGAGCGCGGCTTCACCATGGGCATAAACGAGTTCTCCGGCTATGTCGGCGTGGCCGTCGCCGGCATCGTCACCGGGTACATGGCGTCCGCCCTCGGTCCGCGCGTCGGCCTGCTGGTCTTCGGCCTGGTGGTGATCGCGCCGGCGATCGTGATGACCTTCCTGCTGGTGCGCGAGACCCTCGACTGGGCGAAGGCCGAGGGGGCCCGCCATGCGGCCGGTCGCAACGACGGGCCGGTGGCGCGCTATCCGCAGAACATCCCCGACGCCCCCACGACCTGGCAGGTGTTCACCCTGATGTCCTGGCGCGACCGGCGCATGGCGGCGTTCAGTCAGGCCGGGCTGGTGGAGAAGTTCGTGGACGCGCTGGTGTGGGTCTTCTATCCGGTGTTCCTGTACCAGCAGGGCCTCGGTCTGGCGGCGATCGGCTGGATCGTCGGCATCTACGGCTTCGTCTGGGGCGGCTCGCAGTTCTTTACCGGCCGTCTGTCCGATCATATCGGTCGCATGAAACCCATCGTCTGGGGCATGTGGATCTGTGGCGCCGGGGTCGGGCTGACCCTGCTCGGTTCCGGGATCATCTGGTGGTCGTTCGCCGCGGTGGTCACCGGCTTCGGCATGGCCCTGCTGTATCCCAACCTGAGTGCGGCGGTCGCGGACATCGCACATCCCAACTGGCGCGGATCGGCGATCGGGACCTACCGCTTCTGGCGCGACCTGGGCTACGGCATCGGCGCGCTGGGGCTGGGCATCGTCGCGCACCTGGGCGGCTCGGTGGAATGGGGCTTCTGGTTCGTGGTGATCGCGATGTTCCTGTCCGGGGCCCTGGTCTGGTGGTGGGGCGAGGAGACCCATCCGCGCCTGAACCCGGCCTGAGCGCAGGGATGTTCGCGACGATTCTCCCGGTCGCTCGTACGGAGTCGTTGGCGCCGGGGGCAGGCCACCCGTACACTGCCTCGGCATGAGCGAATCCGATCCGATGGCCCGGCTGCGTGCGATCATGGCGCAGCTGCGCGACCCCGAGTACGGCTGCGCCTGGGACCGTGCGCAGACCGCCGCCAGCATCGTCCCGCATACCCTCGAAGAGGCCTATGAGCTGGCCGACGCCGTGGCGCGGGACGCCGGCGACGCGGCCGCCACCGCCGAGCTGCGCGAAGAACTGGGCGACCTGCTGTTTCAGGTGGTTTTCCAGGCGCGCATCGCCGAGGAAGCCGGGCGCTTCGATCTGGATGATGTCGCCCGCGGGATCGCCGACAAGCTGGTGCGGCGCCATCCGCACGTGTTCGCCGGCCACGCCTTCGTCGACGATGCCGAACGCGAGGCGGCCTGGGAGGCCGACAAGGCCGCCTCCCGCGAGCAGCGGGGCCATGCCAGCGCGATGGACGACATCCCGCTGGCGCTGCCGGCGCTGGCCCGCGCGGTCAAGACCCAGCGGCGGGCCGCGCGTGACGGTTTCGACTGGGACGATGCCGGACCGGTGGTCGACAAGATCCATGAAGAGATGGCCGAGGTGAACGAGGCCGTCGCCGCCGGCGCCGATCCGGACGCGGTGGCCGAGGAGGTCGGCGACGTGCTGTTCGCGGTGTCCAACTGGGCGCGCCACCTGGGCGTGGACCCCGAGGGCGCGCTGCGCGGCAGTACCCGCAAGTTCGAGGCCCGCTACCGGCGCATGGAGGCCCTGGCCGAAGCCCGCGGGCAGTCGCTGTCCGCGCTCGATTTCGCCCAGCAGGAGACCCTGTATCAGCAGGCCCGTCGCCAGCTCCGCGGCGATCCCGAATCAACCCCCCCGAATAATCCCTGAAAAGCCGGGCATCCGTCCCGAGATAAAGGAACCCGCATGGAACACGGCCTTGATTCATTGCCCGATCACTTCATGCCCGCGCGCATCGAGCGCATCGAGCAGGTGACCCCGCTGATCCGCAGCTTCACCCTGGCGGCGGATCCGCAGCGCTTCGTGTCGCGCGCCGGCCAGTGGCTGGACCTGGTGATCCCGCAGGGCGATGCCAAACCCTTCGTCGGCGGCTATTCGGTGGTCTCCGCGCCGCGCGATGACGGCCGCCTGGAGCTGGCCATCAAGTATGCCGATCACCATGCGGCCACCCATCACCTGCATACCGCGGCGCGCGAGGGCGACACCGTCTACATCACGCCGGGGCAGGGGGACTTCTTCTTCGAGCGCGGCATGGCCGACAACGTGGTGCTGCTGGGGGCCGGCATCGGGGTGACCCCGCTGTTCAGCATCCTGCGCTATGTGCACCAGTCGGCCCCCGATGTGAATGCGCACCTGGTCTACAGCGTGGCGCGTCAGGACGAGGTGCTCTTCCCCGAGGAGCTGGAGCGCCTGGCGCAGGCCGACAACATCGACGTGACCCTGACCGTAACCCGCGAGGCGGAGGACTGGCTGGGGCATACCGGGCGGATCTCGCATTCGTTGCTGGAGTCGCTGGAGCTGCCGCGCGCCGCGCTGTTCTATTTCTGCGGCTCGCGCGAGTTCATCGAGGATATGGCCACGCTCCTTGGCGAGTGGGGCATCCCCGAGGCGCAGCTCAAATACGAGAAGTGGTGGTAGGGCGTCAGGCGTCGCTGTCGAGACGCAGCGACAGGTCCACCGCCCGCAGGTGCTTGGTCAGCGCCCCCACCGAGATGTAGTCCACCCCCGAGTCGGCGACTTCCAGCAGGGTCGCGGCCGAGACCCCGCCGGAGGCCTCGGAAATCGCACGCCCGCGGATGCGCCGCACTGCCTCGGCGCGATCCGCGGATTCCAGCTCGTCCAGCATGATCACGTCGGCCCCGGCGGCCAGCGCCTGGTCGACCTCCTCCAGATTTTCGGTCTCCACCTCGACCCAGCGCCCGGCGCCCAGCGTGCGCGCCTGCTGCACCGCGGCGGCGATGGAGCCGCAGGCGGCGATGTGGTTTTCCTTGATCAGCACCGCGTCCCACAGGCCCAGGCGGTGGTTGTGGCCGCCGCCGATGCGCACCGCGTACTTCTGCGCGTGGCGCAGGCCGGGGAGGGTCTTGCGGGTGTCGAGGATGCGCGCATGGTGGTCCTGCAGGCGCGCCACCCAGCGGGCGGTCTCGGTCGCGGTGCCGGACAGGGTCTGCAGCAGGTTGAGGGCGGCGCGCTCGCCGGCCAGCAGCGCGCGGGCCGGGCCCTCGATGCGGGCGATCCGGGTCTCGGCCGCGCAGGCCTCGCCCTCGGCGACCGCCCATTCGATGCGCAGGTTCGGGTCCAGCCGGGCGAGCACGCGTTCCGCCCAGGGCTGGCCGCAGAGGACGGCATCCTCGCGCAGCCACAGCGAGGCGCGCGCATGCCGCCCGGCCGGGACCAGCGCCGCGGTCACGTCGGCTGCGATGCCGCCGGGCCCGAGGTCCTCCTCCAGCGCGGCGGCCACCTCGCGCTCCAGCGCGGCGGGGTCGGGTTCGGCGGGGCCGCGGACGAACGGGTCGCGGGGCTTTTCAAGGTGCAGGGTCATTGCGGGTCTTCCGTTGCCGGGTGGCTGCGGACCACTGTCAGATCGACGTGGCCGCTTGCCAGGCGGGCGGAAACCGCGTCTCCGCGGGTCACGTCGGCGGCATCCCGCAGCAGTCCGCCGTCCTCGGTGGACAGGATGGCGTAGCCGCGGCGCAGTACCGCGGTGGGATCCAGCGAGTGCAGCTGGCGCCGGCTCGCCTCGAACTGGCGCCGGCGTGCATCCAGCTGGCGCTGCGCCGCGCTGCGCAGGCGCTGATCCAGGCGGTGGAGGCGTTCGCGCCGGGTCGCCAGATCGCGGTCGGGGCGTACCTGCTGCAGCCGCTGGCGCCGGTGGTCCAGACGCAGGCGGGCGTGGTTCAGTCGCGCCCCGGGAGAGGCCCCGGCGAGGCGCAGGCGGGCGCGCTGCAGGCGCTGTTCCGCGCGTTCCAGACGCAGCCGCCCGGCGCGTTGCAGGCGTTCGCGCTGCTCGTCCAGGCGCTGGAGGTTGCGTTCCAGGATCTGCCGCGGATGGCGCCGCTGCAGGCGGCCGGCGAGCCCTTCCAGGCGTGCGCGATCCTCGTGGATGCGACGCGCCAGCCGCTGTTCCAGGCGTGCGCGCAGTTGGTTGAGCTGCTGGCGCAGGGCGGGGCCGTCGGGGCTGACCGCCTCGGCCGCCGCGGTGGGGGTGGAGGCGCGCAGGTCGGCGACGAAATCGGCGATGGTGACGTCGCTTTCGTGGCCCACGCCGGTCACTACGGGGATCGGACAGTCCGCGATCGCGCGCGCCACGCTCTCCTCGTTGAAGGCCTGCAGGTCCTCCAGCGAACCGCCGCCGCGTGCCAGCAGGAGCACGTCCACCGCGCGTTCCTCGCCGGCACGCTGCAGTGCGGCGACGATCTGTTCGGCCGCCGCGGCGCCCTGGACCGCAACGGGATACAGCGTGACCGGCAGCAGCAGCGGGAAGCGCCGCGCCAGGGTGCGTTCGATGTCGTGGCGGACATCGCCCTGGGCCGAGGTGATTACGCCCAGGCGATGGGTCCGCGCCGGCAGCGGCCGCTTGCGCGCGGGGTCGAACAGGCCCTCGGCTTCGAGCTGCTTCTTCAGCCGCTGGAAGGCGGCCAGCAGCCGGCCCTCGCCGGCCGGCTCCAGCCGCTCGACCACGATCTGGAACTGCCCGCGGGCGGGGTAGATGCCCGCGCGCCCGCCCACCTGCACCGCGTCGCCGTCCGCGAAGGGCGCCGCGCGCCGGGCGTTGCCGCGAAACAGCACGCAGTTGACGCTGGCGTTCTCGTCCTTCAGCGAGAAGTACTGGTGGCCCGACGGGTAGCGGCGCAGGTTGGAGACCTCGCCCTCGACCCGCACCGAGCCCAGCCCGTCGCGCAGCAGTCCGTCCGCGCACTGGTTCAGCTGGGCCACGGTCAGGACCGCGGCGGAATCATTCATTCGCCGCCTCCGAACACGCGTTCCAGAAGTTCGGTGCCGCGGCCGACCGGGTCGGCGCGCAGCGCCGCCTCTTCCTTCGCCAAAGTGTCGAACAGACCGGACATCGCGTAGCCCAGTACGTGGTCCACCGGATCGAAGGCGATGTCGGCGACGAACGGGATGTCCTCGACCTCGGACAGCAGGTCGTTGTAGGCACTGATGGCACCGGATTCGCGCAGGGCCTCGTCGATGACCGGCTCCATGCGCGCGGCCAGCGGGTCGCTCATGCGGGTCTCGAAGTGGCGGGTGGCGGCATCGTCGGGGCCCTGGATGATCTCGCGGGCCTCGTCCAGGGTCAGGTCCTCGATGGCGTCCAGGAACAGCTCGCGGGCCTGCGGGGCGGCATCCTCGGCGGCCCGGTTCATGCGTTCGTGCAGGTCGTCGACCGGGCCCGCCGCACCGAAGCGGTCGAGGGTGTCGCGCGTGGACTGCACCAGTCCGGGCAGCGGGATGCGCACCTCCGGGTTCCCCCAGAAGCCGTTGTGGCGCGCCAGTTGGCCGGTGGCGTTGCGGGTGGCGATGGACAGCGCCTCGCGCAGGGCGTCGATGCGCTCGTCCTGGCTGAGAGCGCTGCCATTGTCGCCCCCGGTCAGGCTTCCCAGGGCCTCGCGGCCGCGTTCCCACCAGTCGGCGCCGGCGGGTGCGGCGGCCAGCAGGGCGGTTGCCGGCAGGAGGCGGAACAAGAACCGGCGGCGGCCGGCAAGACGGGATGTCGATGACATGTCTGGACCCTTCGGAATGCGGAGATACAAGGGTAACTTCGCAGCGCCGCGGATGCGACGCACGTGCCCGATCCGCCTTTACCCGTCAAGCCCCGGATTCTATACTGTCCGGCTCTTTCCTCCCGGTCCCCGGGCCCTGTCTGGAGTGGTGCATGCGGATACTCGGTGAAGCCCTGACCTTCGATGACGTTCTGCTGATTCCCGGGCACTCGAACGTCATCCCGCGCGACGTCGACATCTCCACCCGGATCAGCCGCGGGATCACGCTCAGCGCGCCGCTGGTCTCCGCGGCCATGGATACGGTGACCGAGGCCAGCCTGGCGATCGCCATGGCGCAGGAGGGCGGCATCGGCATTGTCCACAAGAACATGCCGGCCGAGGCCCAGGCCCGCGAGGTCTGGCAGGTCAAGAAATACGAAAGCGGGGTGATCAGCGAGCCGATCACCGTGGGGCCCGACGCTTCCATTGGCGACGTGGTGCGGCTGACCCGGGACAGCCACATCTCCGGCGTGCCGGTGGTGGACGGCAACGATCTGCGCGGCATCGTGACCTCGCGCGATCTGCGCTTCGAGACCCGCATGGAGGCCCCGGTCTCCGAGATCATGACCCCGCGCGACCGGCTGGTCACCGTGCGCGAGGGTGCCGGGCGCGAAGAAATCCTCGGTCTGCTGCACAAGCACCGCATCGAGAAGGTGCTGGTGGTCAACGACGCCTTCGAGCTGCGCGGCATGATCACCGTGAAGGATATCCAGAAGTCCACCGAACACCCGTATGCCAGCAAGGACGAGCGCGGCCGCCTGCGCGTGGGCGCTGCGGTGGGCGTGGGCGAGGGCACCGACGAGCGCGTCGCCGCGCTGGTCGAGGCCGGCGTGGACCTGATCGTGGTGGATACCGCTCACGGTCACTCGCAGGGGGTGCTGGATCGCGTCGCCTGGGTGAAGAAGCACTACCCGGACGTGCAGGTGGTGGGCGGCAACATCGCGACCGCCGATGCAGCGAAGGACCTGGTGGCCGCCGGCGCCGACGGGGTGAAGGTCGGTATCGGCCCGGGCTCGATCTGCACCACCCGCGTGGTGGCCGGGGTCGGCGTGCCGCAGATCACCGCGATCTCCGAGGTGGCCGGGGCCCTGGAAGGGACCGACGTGCCGCTGATCGCCGATGGCGGCGTGCGCTTCTCCGGCGATCTTGCCAAGGCGGTGGCCGCCGGTGCCCATTGCGTGATGCTGGGCTCGATGTTCGCCGGCACCGAGGAGGCGCCGGGCGAGGTCGAGCTCTACCAGGGGCGCTCCTACAAGATCTACCGCGGCATGGGCTCGCTGGGTGCGATGCAGCAGGGCTCCTCCGACCGCTACTTCCAGGACCCGAACGCCCCGGCCGACAAGTTCGTGCCCGAGGGTATCGAGGGCCGCGTGCCGTACAAGGGCTCGATCGTCGCCATCATCTATCAGCTGATGGGCGGCCTGCGCTCCTCGATGGGCTACGTGGGCGCGCAGAACATCGCCGAAATGCGCAGCAAGCCACAGTTCGTGCGCGTGACGGCCGCCGGCATGCGCGAGAGCCACGTGCACGACGTGGCGATCACCAAGGAAGCCCCGAACTATCGCATGGACTGATTCGGCCCGCCGGCCGGATCCCCGACACAGACCCCGGCCGCCCGGCCGGGGCAGTGGATGACCTCATGACCCAGGATCTGCACGCCCACCGCATTCTGGTACTGGACTTCGGTTCCCAGTACACCCAGCTGATCGCCCGCCGCGTCCGCGAGGCCGGAGTCTATTCCGAGGTCCATGCCTGGGACATGCCGGCGGAGGACATCCGTGCGTTCGCGCCCACCGGCATCATCCTTTCGGGCGGACCGGAGTCGGTGAACGTCGAGGCACCACCGCGTGCCGAGGACGTGGTGTTCGAGCTGGGCGCGCCGGTGCTGGGCATCTGCTACGGCATGCAGACCATGGCCGCACAGCTGGGCGGACGCGTCGAACCCTCCGAACGCCGCGAGTTCGGCTATGCCCAGGTGCGCGCCCGCGGCCATACCCCGCTGCTCCGCAATATCGAGGACCACACCACGCCCGAGGGCTACGGGATGCTCGACGTGTGGATGTCGCACGGCGACCACGTGACCGAGCTGCCGGAGGGCTTTCGTCTGATGGCCTCCACCGACTCCGCGCCGATCGCCGGCATGGCCGACCCGGACCGCGGCTTCTACGGCGTGCAGTTCCACCCCGAGGTCACGCATACCACCCAGGGGCAGCGGATCCTCGAACGTTTCATCTACGAGATCTGCGGCTGCGAGGCGCTGTGGACCGCCGACAACATCATCGAGGACATGGCCGCGCGGGTTCGCGAGCAGGTCGGCGACCAGCGCGTGGTGCTGGGCCTGTCCGGCGGGGTGGATTCCTCGGTGGTGGGCGCGCTGCTGCACAAGGCGATCGGCGACCAGCTCACCTGCGTGTTCGTGGACACCGGCCTGCTGCGCGAGGGCGAGGGCGACCAGGTGATGGCGACCTTCGCCCGCCATCTGGGCGTGAACGTGATCCGGGTGGATGCCGAAGACCGCTTCATGAGCGCGCTGGCCGGCATCGAGGACCCCGAGGCCAAGCGCAAGGTGATCGGCGGGCTGTTCATCGACGTGTTCGACGAGGAGGCCGGCAAGCTGGAAAACGTGAAGTGGCTGGCCCAGGGCACGATCTACCCCGACGTGATCGAGTCGGCCGACTCCAAGACCGGCAAGGCCCATGTGATCAAGTCGCACCACAACGTGGGCGGCCTGCCGGAGAACATGAAACTCGGTCTGGTCGAGCCGCTGCGCGAGCTGTTCAAGGACGAGGTGCGCAAGATCGGTGTCGAACTGGGCCTGCCCACCGAAATGGTCTACCGCCACCCGTTCCCGGGGCCCGGCCTGGGCGTGCGCATCCTCGGTGAGGTGAAGAAGGAATACGCCGATCTGCTGCGTCGGGCGGATGCGATCTTCATCGAGGAACTGCGCAAGGCCGATCTGTACGACCGGACCTCGCAGGCGTTCGCGGTGTTCCTGCCGGTCAAGTCGGTGGGGGTGATGGGCGACGGCCGGCGCTACGACTACGTGGTCGCGCTGCGCGCGGTGGAGACCATCGACTTCATGACCGCCCGCTGGGCGCATCTGCCGTACGACTTCCTCGACCACGTCTCGCGCCGCATCATCAACGAGATCCCCGGCATCTCGCGCGTGACCTACGACATCTCCGGCAAGCCCCCCGCCACCATCGAGTGGGAGTGAGTCCCGCCCCCTGCTCGAGGGGCGCTCCTACTCGAAGATCTGGTTGACGTGGTTCAGGCCGGTCTCGTCGGTGTCCCAGTCCAGGGTCAGCCGGTCGGGGTCGCCGGTGAGGCGGCGAAAGGCCGGGACCTCGCTCCGGTCCACGGTGGCGAGGCGGTGGCGGGTGCCACCGTAGGACTCGATGTTGGCGGCCTGCAGGATGTCGGTGTAGGAGACCGGCTCGTGGGCGCCCGGATCCTGGCGGATCTTTTCGTGATCGCCCACCGCGCGCACGATCTCCGGGTCGAAGTTCCAGCTCTTGAGCATCGCCCGGCCCATCGCCACGTGGGCCGCGTCGATCGCGGCCTGGATCGCGCGCGGATCCTCGTAGATCTCTTCCACCTTCTCGGCGCGACGCAGAATGGGCACGGCGCCGATGTCGTGGACCAGTCCGGCCAGCAGCGCGATGTCCGCGTCCAGATGGCGCTGCCGGCGGGCCAGCAGGTAGCTGAGGACCGCGACCTCCAGGCTGTGGGCCCAGAGCTGTTCCATGCGCTCGCGGATGGCCTCGTTGCCGGTCTGGAAGACTTCCTTCATCGAATGGGTCAGCACGACCTGGCGCACTCGTTCCATGCCCAGTCGGGTCACGGCCGAGTGGATGGTGGAGCAGCGATGCAGCCCGCGATAGGCGGGGCTGTTGGCCTGGCGTACCAGACGCGAGGCCAGGGCGGTGTCGCGCGAGATCAGGTTGACCAGGTCGGCGATCGTGCTGTTGTCGTCCTGCACGATGAACAGCGCCTGCACGGAGATGTCCGGCAGGGTGGGGATGTCCACCAGCTGCCGGTCGAGGTCGCTTCGCAGTTTCTCGAGGAAGTTTTCGACATCCGTGCGGGTAGCCAAAAGATGCACTCCGTGCGGCGTTTCTGTGGCGTGAAGTATGCCACAGCCACCGGCTTTCGGGGTTGCAGGTCCCATGGGCCGTCGCCCGGATGGTGGCCCGCAACCCCGTAGCACGCGCCTGCGCGGCGGGGTGCCGTAGCGCAGGTCAGGCGGCTTCGGCGAGGCCCTCCGCGCGGCCGGGGCGGCCCTGCTTGAGGGTCACCAGTTCCTCGGCGCTGGTGGGATGCAGCGGGATGGTCAGGTCGAGGTCGCGCTTGGTCGCACCCATGCGCACCGCCACCGCGAAGCCCTGCAGCATCTCGTCGACGTGGGGGCCGATCATGTGGATGCCGACCACCTTTTCGTCATCCCCGGCGCACACCAGCTTCATCACCACCGGCGGGACCTCGCCTTCCGCAAAGGCCCGGTCGAGGCCACCGAAGCGGGTCTCGTAGACCCGCACCGAATCGCCGTGGCGTTCCACCGCCTGCGGCTCGGTCAGTCCGACCATGCCGGCGGTGGGATGGGTGAAGGTCACCGTGGGGATCTGTTCGTAGTCCACCGGCACCGGGTTGTTTTCGGGGGCATACCAGTGCTCGGCCAGACGCCGGCCGGCAGCGATCGCCACCGGGGTCAGCGGGCCCTTGCCGATGATGTCCCCCAGGGCGTAGATCCCCTCGACATTGGTTGCCTGCCATTCGTCCACCGGGATGGTGCCGCCGGGACCGATTTCCACGCCGGCCTCTTCCAGCCCCATGTCCGCGGTCGCCGGCTTGCGGCCGACGGCCCACAGTACCTGCTGGTAGGGGCCGAGTTCTTCACCGCCTTCCAGCTGCACGGTGACCGCGCCCGGTTCGCCGCCCAGCCCGGCCACCTTCACCCCGAGGTGACGGCCGATGCCCTGGTGCTCCATGTGCTGGTCCAGGGCGTCGCTGATGGCGGGATCGAACATCTCCAGCACGCGATCTTCCATCGCGACTACGTCGGTCTGCACGCCCATGGAGCGCAGCATCCCGGCCATCTCCAGGCCGATGTAGCCAGCCCCGATCACGGCGATGGACTGCGGCAGTTCGGTCCACTGGAAGAAGTCGTCCGAGGTCGCGCCCAGTTCGGCCCCTTCCAGCGGCGGCACCACCGGCGCCCCGCCCATGGCCAGCACAATGCGATCGGCGCGGTATTCGGTGCCGCTTTCGCTGATCACGCTGTCGCTTCCGTTCAGCCGGGCGCGCTCGGCGATGTGGGTCACGCCCAGCTTTTCCAGGTGCCCGGACCAGAACTCGTTCAGGTTGCCGAGCAGCTTTTGCCGTTGCTCGGCCAGCTCGCCGTAGCGAATGCCGCGGATGTCCACGTCCACGGCGAATTCGCCGGCCTGGCGGGCCTGGCTCATGTGTTCCGCGGCGTACCAGGTGAGCTTTTTGGGCACGCAGCCCTCGTTCACGCAGGTCCCGCCCAGCGGCTTCGGGTCGAACACGGCGACGCGGGCGCCATGGGGCGCGGTGCGTTCGGCCACCGCCAGGCCGCCGCTGCCGCCGCCGATCACGATGATGTCGTAGTGTTCCATGCTCTGTTCCCTGTTCATTGTCGGTCTGAATCGAAGTCTGCCACGGCGAGCGCTCAAGGAGCGGTCGCCGGGGTCCGCCATCCGTGTCCGCAGGTCCGAGGGGGGCGGCCTGCGGACACGGATGGCCACCCGTGGTGGCCGGGGCGGGCCGGTCCCGCCCCGGATCCGGGATCACGCCGCCTGGCGCTCGCGGTGGATCCACTGCTCCAGTTCTTCGGAGCCGCCGATGCGGTGGCCGCCGACGAACACCTGGGGCACGGTCATCGCGCCGGTGGCGGCGCGCAGGCTGCGCAGGCTGGCGTCACGGCCGAGCACGATCTCCTCGAAGTCCAGGTCCGCGTCCTCCAGCATCTGCTTCGCGCTGGCGCAGTACGGGCAGCCCGGTTTGGTGAATACCACCACGTCCTCGGGGCAGGCCGCATCCGGCGCCACGTACGACAGCATGGTGTCGGCGTCGGAGACCACGAAGGGGTCGCCCGGCTCGTCCGGCTCGATGAACTGCTTCTCGATCACGCCGTCGCGCACCAGCATGGAATAGCGCCAGGAACGCTCGCCGAAGCCGAGGTCGCTCTTGTCGACCAGCATGCCCATCTTCTCGGTGAACTCGCCGTTGCCGTCCGCCAGGAAGGTGATGCGGTCGGCCTCCTGGTCGGCCTGCCAGGCCTCCATCACGAAGCCGTCATTGACCGAGATGCACACGACCTCGTCGATGCCGTGCTTCTTCAGAACCGGCGCCAGCTCGTTGTAGCGCGGCACGTGGGCCGAGGAGCAGGTCGGGGTGAAGGCGCCCGGCAGGGCGAACACCACCACGTTGCGGCCGCTGAAGATGTCCGCGCTGCGGACGTCGTTCCAGTCGTTGTCCTTGCGGCAGCGGAAGGTGACTTCCGGGACGCGCTGACCTTCGCGATTTTCCAGTTCCATGTTCTCTCTCTCCTGTTGCAGATTGCGGTTTCGGAAACGGGTGAAAAGTCATGTGCCGGCCCGTGGCCGACGACAGGTGCAAGATTAAGGGACGCTCTTCGATAAATCTAATCTTTTATAATTAAAATGATATTAGCCCAAGGCTATGATCGAGGTCGCCGGGGGAAGGGCCTCGCCATGGACCTTCATGCCGGACGCGCCAGGATCACGCGGTTGCGGCCGTCGTGCTTGGCGCGGTAGAGGGCCTGGTCCGCAACGGAGATCAGCTGGCCGGGGGCACCGGCATCGCGGGGGAACAGCGCCGCCCCGATGCTGACGGTGACGCGTGAGCGGTTCAGCGGTTCGGGCCAGCGGGCCCCGGCCACGGCGGCTCGCAGGGTCTCGGCGAAGTCCTCGGCCCGGACCGGGTCCGCACCCGGCAGGGCGATCATGAATTCCTCGCCACCCCAGCGCATGGCGATGGCGTGTTCCGGCAGCGATTCGCGGATGCGCTCGCCGAAACGTTCCAGTACCGTGTCTCCAGCCTGATGGCCGTGACGATCGTTGATGGTCTTGAATTCGTCGAGATCCAGCGCCAGCAGCGCCAGGGGCCGATCCTCGTGCTCGCAGGCGGTGAAGGCCTTCTCGAACAGTTCCTGTCCCCGCCGGCGGTTGTAAAGGCTGGTGAGCGAGCAGTAATCCGCCCTTTGCTGAAGGGACAGTTCGAGGGTCTTGGCGTCGGTCACGTCGTGGATCATGCCGCAGACCCGCAGTGGCTTTCCGTGGTCGTCCCGCAGCACGATGCGTCCGCGGTCGGAGACCCACAGATAGTGCCCGTTGCGGTTGCGCAGCCGGTATTCGGCGTGAAAGGCGGGCCGGCGGCCGGCCAGATGATCCTCCAGTTTGGTCAGGACCAGCGGCCGGTCCTCGGGGTGCACGTTGTCCTTCCAGGTGTCGATGACCTCTTCCATCTCGTCGGGACCGTACCCCAGCAGGGACTTCAGGTTCGGGCTGAACACCAGACGTTCCTGCTGCGGATACCAGTCCCAGACCCCCTCGGCGATGTCGTACAGGACCTGCCAGTGTTCGCGGCCGGCGTCCTCGTCCGGCGACGACCCGCGTTCGGGGATCTCGCGGGCGACCGACACGAAATACTCGCGCCCGTCGACATGCTGCACCGACGTCAGGATCTCCACCGGGATGGCCGAACCGTCCGCGTGGCGGTGCTCGCCGAGGAAGCGATAGGGCGCCTGGTTGCGGATGACCTCGGCGATCTCGCTCCAGGCCGGCATGCCCTGTACGCCGGTCTGGAGCGACATCACCGATTCGTGCAGGAGCTGGTCACGGCTGAGCCCGAGGCTGGCATGCGCCTTTTCGTTGCCGTCGATGATCCGCGAGGTCTCCGGATCGATGATGTAGACGGCGTCCGGGAGGCCGTGAAAGAACGACGCGGCTGAAGCGGCCATGGGGATCCCGGCTGAAGCGACTGGGGCCGGCATTTTACCCCGGCCGACGCGGGGTTGCGAGCGCGGGCGCCGAATCGAGGTTGACGTGCGTGGCCGAAACCCTGATGCTTTCGGGTTCGGTCGGGCGGCGGTGATCCGTGCGGCCAACAGCGTTATGGTGGTCCGTATCAGTCCCCTCGCGACGACAGGTTGTGAACCCCGCCAGGCCCGGAAGGGAGCAACGGTAGCAACTGCGTCGGGCGCCGGGGTGTGGCGGGTGCGGGCCACCTCCCTTCCAGTTTCGCTTTCCGGTGGGGCCGAGTGCCCGGAGGCCACGGCGACCGCTCCGTCCATGGGAGAGGCATGAGTCACCAGGTTCTGGCCCGCAAGTGGCGGCCCTCACGTTTCGAGGATCTCGTCGGTCAGCCGCACGTGGTGCGCGCGCTCTCCAATGCGCTGTCCGGCGAGCGGCTGCATCATGCCTATCTGTTCGCCGGCACCCGCGGCGTGGGCAAGACCACCGTGGCGCGCATTCTGGCGCGCTGTCTCAACTGCGAGACGGGGGTGACCGCCGAACCCTGCGGCCAGTGCCGTTCCTGCGTGGAGATCGCCGAGGGGCGGCACCTTGACCTGATCGAGGTCGACGCCGCCTCGCGCACCCGGGTGGACGACACCCGCGAGCTGCTGGACAACGTGTCCTACGCCCCCACCACCGGCCGCTTCAAGGTGTACCTCATCGACGAGGTGCACATGCTGTCGGAGAAGAGCTTCAACGCGCTGCTCAAGACCCTGGAAGAACCGCCGGAACACGTGAAGTTCCTGCTGGCGACCACCGACCCGCAGAAGCTGCCGGTGACGGTGCTGTCGCGCTGTCTCCAGTTCAACCTCAAGCCGATGCCGGCGCCGCTGATCGCCGATTATCTGACCGGGGTGCTCGAGACCGAGGGCGTGGGTGCCGAACCCGGTGCGCTGCTGCGTCTGGCCGAGGCGGCCGAGGGCTCGATGCGCGATGCGCTCAGTCTCACCGACCAGGCCATCGCCTACGCCGGCGATCAGCTGAGCGAGGGGGCGACCTGCGACATGCTGGGGCTGCTGCCACGCACCCGGCTGACCGGGCTGCTGGATGCAGTGTTCGCCGGGGACGGTGCGGCGCTGGTCCACGGTCTCGCCGAGCTGGATGCCCTGGGGCCGGACTGGTCGCGGCTTCTGGATGAACTGGCCTCATTGCTGCACCGGGTGGCGGTGCTGCAGGTGGCGGGCGAGGTGGCCGATGGCGGCGAAGCGGGCCTGGACTGGGCGCGCGAGGCCGCCGGCCGCGAAGACCCCGAGGCGATCCAGCTCGCCTATCAGATCCTGATCCATGGCGTACGCGACCTGCCGTATGCACCGGAACCGCGCATGGGGGTCGAAATGACCCTGCTGCGGCTGCTGGCCTTCCGTCCGGAGGGCTCGCCGGAGCCCGCGTCCGGTACCACAACCGGCGGGAGCGGCGCGGCTGGCCGGCCCGGGAACCCCGCGAACCGGGGCCCGGCGGTGCAGGCCGAGCCCGCGTCCCGTGCCGCGGCCGAGGCCCCGGAGCCGGCGCGGGCAAGCCCGCCTTCCACGCGCGGGCCGGATGCCGGGGAGGCCGGCGCGGTACGCGAGCCGCATGCGGCCCCGGCCTCCGCGCCCCCGGAGAAGACCGCCGGACCCGATGCGGCGGACGATCCCCGTCCGGCCCCGGACCCGGTGCCCGCCGCTCCGGTGGCCGAGGGCGAATTCGACTGGCATGCATTTGCCGCAGGTCTTCCCGCGGGTACCGCGCGGGAAATCGCGCTGCAGGCCGAATTTCGTTCGCTGGATGCGGAGCGGCTGACGCTCGCGCTGCCGACCGACTACCGCATGCTGTGCACGGAACGGGCCCGGGAACGCTTGTCCAGGTCCCTGGAGGCGCATCTCGGCCGCGGCGTGCGTCTGGAGATCGTGGATCAGGAAGGAGCCGGTGGTGACACGCCGGCCGCGCGTCTTGCGGCGGATGCCGAGGCGCGTCAGGCTGAGGCTGAATCCGCCATGCGGCAGGACCCGGTGGTGCAGGCGCTGCACGAACGCTTCGGGGCCGAACTCGGCCCGGTGCGCCTGCGCGACGACGACCCGACACTTAATCAGGACCCCGGAACAGCGGGACAGGAGAACCGAAAATGATGAAAGGCGGCATGGGCAACATGATGAAGCAGGCCCAGAAAATGCAGGAAGAAATGCAGCGCGTGCAGGCCGAGCTGGCCGAGATGGAGGTCGAGGGCCAGGCCGGCGGCGGGCTGGTCAGCGTGACCCTGACCGGCAAGCACGAAGCACGCAAGGTGCGGATCGACCCCAGCCTGTTCCAGGACGATCCCGATATGATCGAGGATCTGGTGGCGGCGGCCATCAACGATGCCGTGCACAAGGTGGATACCACCAGTCAGGAACGCATGAGTGAACTGACCAGCGGCATGGGCCTGCCGGCGGGCATGAAACTGCCGTTCTGAGCCGGACCGCGGTGGATACCGAACTCGACGACCTGGTCCAGGCACTGCGCTGCCTGCCGGGAGTGGGTGGCAAGTCGGCCCGGCGCATGGCGCTGCACCTGCTGGAACGCGACCGCGAGGGCGCACGGCGCCTGGCACGGGCGGTGGACGCCGCGGTGGAGAACATCGGCCACTGTTCGGTGTGCCGGACGCTGACTTCGGCGGAGACCTGCGATCGCTGTCTGGATCCCGATCGCGACGACCACGTCCTGTGCGTGGTCGAGAGCCCCGGCGACGTGATGGCCATCGAGGCGGCGACCGACTTCAACGGTCGCTTCCACGTGCTTCTGGGGCGGCTGTCGCCGCTGGACGGCATCGGCCCCGAAGAACTGGGGCTGGACCGGCTCGAGGAACGCCTGCGCCAGCAGGGCACCGAGGAGCTGATACTCGCCACGAACACCTCCGTGGAGGGCGAGGTCACCGCCCACTACCTGGCCGAGATGGCCGGGCGCCTGGGAATCCGCGCCACGCGCATCGCGCAGGGGATCCCCAGTGGCGGGGAGCTGGAATACACCGATGCGGGGACCCTGGCGCACGCCTTGTCGGGGCGCCGCGATTACTGATATAAATCGCGCTGGCCGGGCGCGGTGGAGGCACCATGGAAGACTGCATCTTTTGCAAGATCGTGGCCGGGGAGATCCCCGCGACCATCGTCCGCGAGACCGATGACGTGATCGCCTTCGAGGACCTGCATCCCCAGGCGCCGCTGCATGTCCTGGTGATTCCGCGGCGGCACATCGCGACCCTGAACGACCTCACCGCCGAGGACGCGGAAACCGTCGGCAACATGGCCCGGGTGGCGGCCGGCATCGCCGCCGAACGGGGCTATGCCGAGGACGGCTATCGTACCGTGATGAACTGCAACCAGCAGGGCGGTCAGACGGTCTACCATATACATATGCACCTGCTCGGTGGTCGGCCTCTCGGCTGGCCCCCGGGCTAGCGAACACGACGGGCCGGGGAGGCCGGCGCCGTGACAAACGGAAGAACGGGCGTGAAGCGACGCGGAAATCATGACGGCACAACGGCCATGGCCGGGGCGGGGAATTCGCCGGGCCGTGCGCGCGTTGTTGCCCGGCTGGCGGTGCCGCTGATGCTGGTCGCGACGTGCGCGACGCCGATGGTTGCGGCGGCCGAAGTGGTCGAAGACGACACCACTCGCTTCTCCGTGACCCGGACCCTGAATCTCGACGGCGGCGATCCGGTTGCGGGGGTGGGCGACCTGTCCTCCTTCTCCGGTGCGGCGGGTGCGGGCGGAGAGACCCGTCCCGATCCGCGTTATCGCCTGATGCTGGATGCCGACGCGGTGTCGCGTCCGGCGGACGACATCACCGGTGTGGGCGATCGTTTCGAGGCGACCGGCGCTTTCCGCCAGCGCCTGGGGTCCAGTGGCCTGGGGTACGGGATCGATCTGGGCTTCGGTATGGAGTCGCGCTCTGCGCCGGGACACCTGCGCGAGGATGCGGGTACCACTTCCTATTTTACCGACTTCAGCTTCGGCCCTACCTTCGAGTCGGGCGGTTTCGACAGCCAGCTGCGGGTTGGCGTGCGCCAGCCGCTGGCGGGCGATTCGCGCGAAACGGTCGCTGCGGGAGGTGGCCTGCAACCGCGCGATCACACGCGTGGCGCCAGCTATCTGAGCCTCGACGGCAGCCTCCGCCTGCGCAACGACAGCGAGCTGTCGATGAGCCTGTTCTACGACGACTATTCGCTGGAATCCTCCGAAGGCTGGATGGAAGACCGGCTGGAATTCGACGGCATGCGTCCCGAATCCGGCGGTTCCTCGTCGGTGTTCGGCGTGGAGATGGGCCTGACCTTCTGATTCGTTCTGAATCGTGACGCGGGGCCGCTGCCGGGCTCAGTCCCGGCGCCGGGTCTCCGCCCGCAGTTCCTGCCAGGCCTCCAGCCGTTCCCGCGGCAGCTCACCGGCGGCGACCGCCGCTCCCACCGCACACCCCGGTTCGGCCGCGTGCCGGCAGTCGCGAAAGCGGCATTCCCGGGCCCGTTCGGCGATGTCCGGGAAACCGCGCTCGAGCGCGTCAGCGTCGTCCAGCTCCGGCGTGAAGTCGCGCACCCCGGGCGAATCGATCCACGCGCCATCGCCCGCCAGCGGATACCAGCGCGCCGTGGTGGTGGTGTGGCGCCCTTCGCCGGTCTGCCCCAGGGTCGCGGTTTGCAGGGCCTGTTCCGGCGCGTTGCCGGCGTGGCGCAGCAGCGCATCGATCAGCGAGGACTTGCCGGTGCCGGACTGGCCGACGAGGATGTTGCTGCCCCCCTCGGCGGCCGCCGCCAGGGCGTCCAGCCCGGTGCCTTCGTGCACGCTGACCGGCAGGGCGTGCAGGCCCAGATGGCCGTACTGCCGGTCCAGGCGCTGCGCGCCGTCGGGATCCAGTTCGCATTTGTTGAACAGCAGCCGGGGTTCGGCCGGCAGGTTGTGGATCGCCACCAGGAAGCGGTCGATCAGGAAACGCGCCGGTGCCGGCTCGGCCGCCACCACGATCCAGACCCGGTCCACTTCGGCGGCGATGGTCTTGCGGCGGCCGTAACCGTCGCGCCGCACCAGTGCATTGCGGCGCGGTTCGCGGCGCCGGATGCGGTGGCCGTCGGTTTCCACGCGGTCCCCGCAGACCAGATCCCCCGTGCGGCGCTGCAGCTGCACGCGATGCAGATGGCCGTCCTCGTCGAGGAGGTCGGCCCTCTGGTTGAGGCGGGCGGCAACCCGCGCGCGGACGGGCAGGGGATCCGCGGTCGTGTGGACCGCGGATCCCGGGTTCCGGGCGGACCGGCTCATGCAGGCTGCATCGACGGGTCAGTCGAACAGCGCATCCACGCGCGCGGCGCAGATGAAATCGTTTTCGGTCAGTCCGCCCACCGCGTGGGTGGAGAACTGGACCCGGCAACGGTTGAAGCCGACTTCCATGTCGGGATGGTGATCCTCGACATGGGCGATCCAGGCCACCGCGTTCACGAAGGCCATGGTCTCGTGGAAGTTGCGGAAGCGGAACTCGCGCCGGATGTCCTTCGTGTCGCCGCCCAGTTCCCAGGATTCGTGCAGCTGGCCCAGGGCCCGGGTCGCCTCCTCGGCCGGCATCGGGTCGGTAAAGCCTTCGCAGGCCTGGCAGTGACGCGTCTTCAGATCGCTCATGGGGGTTCAGTCGAATCCGTAGTATTCGTCGTTGAGGTAGGCCACGATGGCTTCGATCTCGTCATCGAAGAAGGCGGTGCCGATGTTGGCGTCGCAGCGCCGGACCATCGATACGAGTTCATCATGATCGCCGACCATGCGGTCGTCACGGGTGTACATCCCGGAGCCGTCGCCGCCGTGCATGTCGGCGTGGCAGCTGACGCAGTTGTTCTCGTGCAGATCCTGGCCCATCCGGATTTCGTCGTTCGCCTGCGCGGTGGCGGTCATGCCGCCGGCCAGCGCCAGGGCGGCCAGAGAGGTGGTGAGGTGTCGCATGGGGCCCTCCTTTTTCGTGGATGCCGGTCTTGTTCGTTGCTCGATGCGACGGGCCCCCGGGGCCCGTCCCCATGATGATAGACTGCATCGCGCCATCATAGGGCACGACCGGGTGCCGCAGAGGAGAGACAATGACGGCGAGTGCGGAAAATCTGATCTGGATCGACCTGGAAATGACCGGCCTGGAGCCGGAAACCGACCGGATCATCGAAGTGGCGACCATCGTAACCGACAAGCACCTCGAGATCCTGGCCGAGGGCCCGGTGGTCGCGGTGTTCCAGTCGCCGGCGGTGCTGGACGGGCTGGACGCCTGGAACCAGCGCACGCACGGCGAATCCGGCCTGCTGGATCGCGTGCGCCACAGCGACCACGACGAGGCCGCCGCGGAGCGCGAGACGCTGGCGTTTCTGGAGAAGTGGGTGCCGAAGGGGCAGTCGCCGATGTGCGGCAATTCCATCTGTCAGGATCGCCGTTTCCTGGCGCGCAACATGCCGGAGCTGGAGGCCTGGTTCCACTACCGCAATCTCGACGTGTCCACGCTCAAGGAACTGGCGCGGCGCTGGGCGCCGGACGTGCTCCAGGGGCTGTCGAAGAACGCCTCGCATCAGGCCCTGCAGGACATCCGCGACTCGATCGACGAATTGCGGCACTATCGCGAAAAGTTCATTCAGCTCCCGCCGGCGGCGCGCCCCGCCAGCTGACCGGCGGGCGAGGGCGGCACCAGCACGGTGGGGGTGCCGTCCAGTTCCGGATCGCGTTCGGGGTAATCCAGCAGGTAATGCAGGCCGCGGCTCTCGCGTCGGGCCAGCGCGCTCTGCACGATGATCTCCGCCACCATGCCCAGGTTGCGCAGCTCGATCAGGTCGGGCGAGATCCGGTAGTGGCTGTAATATTCGTGGATTTCTTCCTGCAGGATGCGGATGCGCCGCTGCGCGCGCTGCAACCGGCTGCGGGTGCGCACGATCCCGACGTAGTCCCACATCAGCCGGCGCAGTTCGTCCCAGTCGTGCGCCACCACCACTTCCTCTTCCGACTCGGTCACCCGGGATTCGTCCCAGGCCGCCGGGACCGGCAGGGCCTCGGGGGCGGGCAGATCGGTCTGCGACAGGATGTGCTCGGCTGCGGCGCGGGCGTAGACCAGGCATTCCAGCAGCGAGTTGCTGGCCATGCGGTTGGCCCCGTGCAGCCCGGTGCAGGAGACCTCGCCGGCGGCGTAAAGCCCCGGCAGGTCGGTCTGCCCGAACGGGTTCACCACCACCCCGCCGCAGGTGTAGTGCGCGGCCGGCACCACCGGCAACGGCTCGCGCGTCATGTCGAAGCCGTATTCCAGGCAGCGTTCGTGAATGGTGGGGAAGTGTTCGCGGATGAAATCCGCCGGCTTGTGGCTGATGTCGAGATACACATGGTCGATCCCGAGACGCTTCATCTCGTGGTCCACCGCGCGCGCCACGATGTCGCGCGGGGCCAGCTCGCCACGCTCGTCGAAGCGCGGCATGAAGCGTTCGCCGTCGGGCAGCTTGAGCAGTCCGCCTTCGCCGCGCACCGCCTCGGAGATCAGGAACGACTTGGCCTGCGGGTGGTACAGGCAGGTCGGATGGAACTGCATGAATTCCATGTTCGCGACCCGGCACCCCGCCCGCCAGGCCATCGCAATCCCGTCGCCGGTGGCGCCGTCGGGATTGGAGCTGTACAGATAGACCCGGCTGGCGCCTCCGGTGGCCATGATCACCGTGGGGGCCATGATCGTCTGTACCTCGCGGGTCGCGGTGTCCTGGACATAGGCCCCGACCACGCGGCGCACGCCGTCCACCCGCGAGGTGATCAGATCCACCGCCACATGGCGTTCGAGTACGTCGATGCTGGCGGTGTCGCCGGTGCTGCGCACCAGCGCGTCCTCGATCGCGCGGCCGGTGGCATCGGCGGCATGTGCCACGCGGCGGGCGCTGTGCCCGCCCTCGCGCGTCAGATGCAGCCGGCTGCGGCCCTCGAAGGATTCGCGCGTGAACGGCACCCCGAGGTTGAGCAGCCACTGGATCGCCTCGGGCCCGGCCGCGACGGTGCGGCGCACCGCGTCCGCATCGCACAGCCCGGCACCGGCGTCGATGGTGTCGTCGATGTGGGCGTCGAAGGAATCCTGGCGGTCGAGCACTGCCGAGATGCCGCCCTGGGCATAGCGGGTCGAGCCCTCGTCCACCGGGCCCTTGCTGAGGACCACGACTCGGCGATGCGGGGCGAGATGCAGGGCCGCGCTCAGTCCGGCCGCACCGCTGCCGATTACCAGCACGTCGGCTTTGCGGGCTTGTTGTGCTGTATCCATGCGTCAGGTAACGTTTTGCGCTTGTTGCGCAATGGCCGGGAAGCCGGGAGCAATCCCCGGCGAGCGGGTTTCGAACTTCATGCAGGTCAGGCGGTCCATGAACCCTAGAATACTGGAGACGAGTCGCCGAACGGGAGTCCCCGGATGAGCGAGAAGGCTTCCGACGAGGCCCTGGTTCGGCGTGTCCAGAATGGCGAGAAAGAGGCCTTCGACATCCTGGTCCTGAAGTATCAGCACAAGATCGTGAATCTTGTCGGCCGCTATGTGCACGACCACGCCACGGCCCTGGACATCGCCCAGGAAGCCTTTATCAAGGCCTATCGCGGACTCGCGAACTTTCGCGGCGAAAGTGCGTTCTACACCTGGCTGTACCGGATCGCCATCAACACCGCCAAGAATCATCTCGTCTCCCAGGGGCGGCGCCGGCCCGAATCCGAGGTCGATGCGCAGGATGCCGAACAAATGGGGGGCGATTCCGCTCTCAAGGACAATGCAACCCCCGAGGGGGAAGCGCTGTCGCAGGAGATAGAGGCGGCCGTCCAGCGCACGATCGACGAGCTGCCGGACGATCTGCGGACCGCGATCACTCTGCGCGAGATCGAAGGTCTGAGCTACGAGGAAATCGCGCAGACCATGGGATGTCCGATCGGCACGGTCCGGTCGCGCATCTTCCGGGCGCGCGAGGCCATCGACGAGACCTTGCGACCATTGTTGAACGACTGAATGAGCATGATCGTATGAGTGAACAAGTCAGCAAGACGGAGCGTCTTTCGGCCCTGGTGGACGACGAGACCGAGGCGTTCGAGACGCGTCGCCTGGTGGACGAACTGCTGCAGTCGGAAGAAGATCGCAAGCAATGGGAACGCTATCACCTGATCGGAGACTCGCTGCGCGGCGGGATGCGCATGACCGCGCCACCGGATCTGCTTGAGGGTGTGCGCGAACAACTGGCCGAAGAAGAGCCGCTGCATGTCGAACCGGAGCACTCCGGGGTCGATCGGGCCACCCGTTCGCGCTGGTTCCGGCCGGTGGCCGGTACCGGAGTAGCGGCGGCCGTGGCGGTGGTGACCCTGGTAGGCATGCAGATGATGGGCACCGGTCAGCCCGGTGGCGACGCGACGCCCGGCATGGCCGCGGGCGAGCCCGCACCGGCCGAAGTGCAGACGGCGCGCACGCCCGCGGGCACCGAGGAGGCGGCCAGCGGCGCCGGCATGCCCGACGCGGACGAGCCGGGCGAGGAGCTGGACCCGCGCTTCGTGCGTTATTTCGAGAACCACGCCGACCTGACCGGTCCCGGCTCCGCTGCTTTCGGGCGGGTACGTTATTCGGTTGGCGAAGAGTAAACCATGATGCGCGGAGGTCTGCCCTGGGTGCTGGCGGCTTCCGTCGCCCTGCTCCCGCTGCCGGTGATCGCCAGTGATCCCGGCCCCGCCGAGTGGCTGGAACGCATGTCCGCGAGCGTGCACTCGGAAAGTTACCGCGGGACATTCGTCCTGCAGCGCAAGGATCGCCTCGATACGGTGCGCGTGATCCACGCCATCGAGGACGGAGGTTATCGCGAACGGCTGCATACCCTCAGCGGCCGCGAGCGCGAGGTCGTGCGCTCGGTGGATCGCCTCAGTGCCCAGTCCGGGACCGGGGCCGCCTCCGGCGGGCAGGCCGCCGAAGCCGGATCGGCCCCGCGCTGGCCGGTGAGTTCCCCGGTTCACCTGCTGGCGGAACACGACGGCTATTCCCTCAAGGATCAGGGTCGCAGCCGCGTGGCCGGACATGCCTGCCGCATGCTGCTGGCCCGCGCCAGTGACCTGCTGCGCTACAGCCACCGCTACTGCCTGCACGAAGACACCGGCCTGCCGCTGCTCAGCGAGCTCTATTCCGGGAGCGGCCAGCTGCTCGAACGGCTGGCGTTTACCGATCTCGAACTGCTGGACCGCGTGCCGGACGCCGCCCTCGAGCCGGTCAGTGAAGACGCCGACCGCATCGAGGTGCGCGCCGAGCGCGGACACCTGCGCCCGGACCCCGACGGCCGGGACTGGGGCTTCAGTGAACTGCCGTCGGGTTTCCGCCTGGTGGTGGCGCGCGAACGCAGCAGCGATGATCCGGAACAGCCCGGCCGCTATTTCGTGGTCAGCGATGGCCTGGCTTCGGTCTCGGTGTACGTCGAGCCGGTGGAAGGCGAGCGCCGGTTCGAGGGCGCGACCCGCGCCGGTGCCACGCACGCGGTGGCCCGGGTCGAGGGCGATTATCAGATCACCGCCGTCGGCGACGTGCCCCGCGAGACCGTGGAGCGCCTCGCCGCGGCCATGCATCCGCCGCAGCCCGACGGGGACCGGCGTGAGTGACTGGCATGAGTGACTGGATCGAGGAACAGGGTGAAGTTCTCGACGTGGACGGGCACACCGCCCGCGTGCGCATCCAGCGCCGGTCCACCTGTGGCAGCTGCTCCGCGCGCAGCGGTTGCGGCAGCGGGGTCCTGTCGGACGTCCTCGGGCGCAAGCCCATCGAAGTCCGGGTTGGCCATTCCGGCGACCTGCAGGCCGGCGATACCGTCACCCTCGGCGTACGCGACACCGCGCTGGTCGCGGGTGCGCTGATGATGTACCTGCTGCCGCTGGCCGGCCTGATCGGCGTGCCCGCGCTGGGCATGGCCCTGTTCCCCGGTGCCGGCGAGGGCGTGCTGCTGCTGGCGGGCCTCGGTGGCCTCGGGGCGGGGTTGCTGGGGGTACGTCGCTGGATGCGCCAGCGCGATGCCGCGTTCCGTCCGGTGGTGCTCGCGCGCCAGCCGGGCAGCGGCATCGTGCGGCCGGTCGCCACCCGCGCCGGCTGAACCTGTCGCGGCCCGCGGGGAACTTGCGCGCCTTCGCGACGTCCAGAGGCATGTCCGTTCAAGCTTCCCGGAGAGGGATTCAATGATGCTGAAACCGATGCAATGGGCGCTGGTCGCCCTGGTCTTTCTGGCCCTGTCCCTGCCCGCTTCGGCGCGGCATCTGCCCGATTTCGTGCCGCTGGCGGAAGAACACAGCCCGGCGGTGGTGAACATCTCGGCCACCCGCACCAGCGAGGTGCCCGAACACGGCGGCATGCGTCAGTTCGAAGGGACTCCGTTCGAGGACCTGTTCGAGCGTTTCTTCGGCGAGCCCCCGGGTTCCGGTGGCGACCCGCGCCAGCGCGAGCGTGATTCGCTCGGCTCCGGCTTCATCTACAGCGAAGACGGCTACATCGTGACCGCCAACCACGTGGTCGAGGGTGCCTCGGAGATCGTGGTCCACCTGTCCGACCGGCGCGTGTTCAATGCCGAGGTCGTCGGTACCGACCCGCAGAGCGACGTGGCCCTGCTGAAGATCGACGCCGAGGACCTGCCCACGCTGGAGCTGGGTTCCTCCGAGGAGCTCCGGGTCGGGGAATGGGTCCTGGCGATCGGCTCGCCGTTCGGCTTTGACCACTCGGTCACCGCCGGGATCGTCAGCGCCAAGGGGCGCAGCCTGCCGAGCGAGAACTACGTACCCTTCATCCAGACCGACGTGGCCATCAACCCGGGCAACTCCGGTGGTCCGCTGATGAATCTCGACGGCAAGGTGATCGGGATCAATGCCCAGATCTACAGCCGTACCGGCGGGTTCATGGGCCTGTCGTTTGCGGTCCCCATCGAAGTGGTGGGCGACGTGGTGACCCAGCTGCGTGAACACGGCGAAGTGACCCGCGGATGGCTGGGTGTGCTGATCCAGGAGGTTACCCGGGATCTGGCCGAGTCGTTCGACATGGACAAGCCCTCCGGTGCCCTGGTCGCCCGAGTGCAGGCGGACAGTCCCGCGGAGAAGGCGGGGTTCGAGGCCGGTGACGTGATCCTGCGCTTCAATGGCCTGGACGTGCCGAATTCCAGCGCGCTGCCGCCGATCGTCGGTCGCACGCCGGTGGGCAGCGAGGTCGAGGTGGACATCCGTCGCGGCTCCGAGGACAAGACCCTCGAGGTCACCATCGAGGCGCTGCCCGAGGACGTCGCCGAACGCCGGTCGGCCCCGGCGCAGCCGGAGGAGGCCCGGCCCGAGCCGCAGAGCCTGCTGGGCATGCGCCTCGAGCCGCTGGACGCCGAAACCCGCGAGGAGCTTGGCGTCGACAACGGCCTGGTGGTGCTGGAGGTCGAGGACAATCCCGCGCGCAGCGCCGGCGTGCGGCCGGGCGACGTGATCGTGCAGTTCGCGCGGCAGCCGGTGGGTTCGCTGGAAGAGCTGGAAGAACGCATCGAGCAGGCCGGCCCCGGCACGACCGTCCCGGTGCTGATCCAGCGCGGTGGCAACCCCACCTTCATTGCCCTGCGCATTCCGCAGGACTGACGGGGCCGCCGGCCGGCCCCGGGTGTCGGGGCCGGGTTTCGGGGCCGGTGCATCGCACATGACGCAACTGACGGTGTACCATCGCGAAGGCTGCGGGCTCTGCGAGCATATGCTCGCAGAGCTTTTTGCTTTGCAAAGCCGTTATACTTTTACGCTCGACGTCGTCGACATCGACGAGGACCCGGACCTGCGGGAACGCTACAACACCAAGGTGCCGGTTCTTGCCGTCGACGGCGACATTCTCTGCTGCCACTTTCTTGACCGAGAGGCACTGCTGGACCTGCTGGGGCCCGCATGAGTGATACCCGTCTGACCCGTAACTTTTCCATCATCGCCCACATCGACCACGGCAAGTCGACCCTTGCGGACCGCCTGATCCAGGGCTGCCGCGGGCTGACCGAGCGCGAGATGTCGGAGCAGGTGCTGGACTCCATGGATCTTGAACGCGAGCGCGGGATCACCATCAAGGCGCAGAGCGTGTCGCTGTACTACGACGCCAACGACGGCCAGCGCTACCAGCTGAACTTCATCGATACCCCGGGCCACGTGGATTTCTCCTACGAGGTCTCGCGCTCGCTGTACGCCTGCGAGGGTGCGCTGCTGGTGGTGGATGCCTCCCAGGGCGTGGAGGCGCAGAGCGTGGCCAACTGCTACACCGCCATCGACCAGGGGCTGGAAGTCGTGCCGGTGCTCAACAAGATCGACCTGCCCGCGGCCGAACCCGACCGCGTGGCCGACGAGATCGAGGACGTGATCGGGATCGAGGCCACCGATGCCCTGCGGGTGTCGGCCAAGACCGGCGAGGGCATCAGCGAGCTGCTGGAGGAGCTGGTGCGGCGCATCCCCCCGCCGCAGGGCGATTCGGAAGCTCCGCTGAAGGCCCTGATCATCGACTCGTGGTACGACAACTACCTGGGCGTGGTGGCCCTGGTGCGGGTCAAGGCCGGGCGCCTGCATGCCGGCCAGAAGATCAAGGCGATGGCGGTGGAACGCCCGCACGAGGTCAATCGTGTGGGGGTGTTCACGCCCAAGCCGGTGGATCGCGAGTATCTGGACGTCGGCGAGGTGGGCTACATGATCGCCACCATCAAGGACATCTCCGGGGCCAAGGTCGGTGACACGATCACCGACTTCAACAACCCGGCGGACGAGCCGATCCCAGGGTTCCAGGAAATCCAGCCGCGGGTATTCGCCGGTCTGTTCCCGGTCTCCGCGGACGACTTCAACGACCTGCGCGACGCGCTCGACAAGCTGCGCCTGAACGATGCCGCGCTGTCATTCGAGCCGGAGACCTCGGCGGCCCTGGGCTTCGGCTTTCGCTGCGGCTTCCTCGGCATGCTGCACATGGAGATCGTGCAGGAACGCCTGGAGCGTGAATACGGCCTGGACCTGATCAATACCGCGCCCACCGTGGTCTACGAGGTGGAAAAGAACGACGGCAGCGTGGTGCCCGTGCACAACCCTTCGGAGCTGCCGCCGAACAACGAGGTCGCCGAGATCCGCGAGCCGGTCATCGAGGCGAATATCCTCGTGCCGCAGGAGTACGTCGGCGCGGTCATGACCCTGTGCGTCGAAAAGCGCGGGGTGCAGACCCGCATGGCCTATCACGGGCGTCAGGTGCAGCTGTCCTACGAACTGCCGATGGCCGAGGTCATGCTGGACTTCTTCGACCGGCTCAAGTCCGCGACCCGCGGCTATGCCTCGTTCGACTACCACCCGCTGCGTTTCCAGGCAGCCCCGCTGGTGCGGGTCGACATCCTGATCAACGGCGACCGGGTGGATGCGCTTTCGGCGATCGTGCATCGCGACCAAGCCGAATCGCGTGGACGCGAGATCACCGAGCGCATGGCGAAGATCATCCCGCGGCAGATGTACGAGGTGGCCATCCAGGCGGCGATCGGCTCCAAGATCATCGCGCGTTCGACGGTCAAGGCGATGCGCAAGAACGTGCTCGCCAAGTGCTACGGCGGGGACGTGAGCCGCAAACGCAAGCTGCTGGAGAAACAGAAGGAAGGCAAGAAGCGGATGAAGTCCATCGGCAAGGTGGACGTTCCGCAGGAGGCCTTTCTCGCGGTACTCTCGGTGGACGAGAAATGACGGGAACCACCGGGCCGTCGGGCCGGTAGCGGGGGCAGGGAAACAGCATGGCGAATCTGGAACTGATCCTGGTCGTGGCGACCGCGGTAACCGGCCTGATCTGGCTGGTATGGGCGGTGCTGCGCCGACGGCTGAGCCCCGAGCGCCGGGCGAAGATGCCCTGGTATGTGGACTACTCGCGCTCGTTCTTCCCGATCCTGCTGATCGTGCTGGTCCTGCGCTCGTTCGTTGCCGAACCGTTCCGCATCCCCTCGGGCTCCATGATGCCGACCCTGCTGGTGGGCGATTTCATCATGGTGAACAAGTTTTCCTATGCCGTACGCCTGCCGGTCACGCGCACCAGGATCCTCGACACCGGGGCCCCGGAACGCGGCGAGGTCGCGGTATTCAAGTATCCGCGCAATCCGGCCGAGGACTACATCAAGCGCGTCGTGGGGCTTCCCGGTGACGAGATCGAGTTCCGCGACCGCGTGCTGTACGTCAACGGCGAGCCGCAGCCGGCCGAAGAGGTCGGTACCTTCGACGGCGAGGGCTCCGGTGCGGTGATGTCCGGTGCCACGCTGTTCGAGGAGACCATGGGCGACCGGACGTACAACACCCTGATGCGCGAGGACCGCCCGGCCGCGGAAGGGCGGGTGGTCGTGCCGGACGGGCATTACTTCATGGTCGGGGACAATCGCGACAACTCCAACGACAGCCGGTCGTGGGGCTTCGTGTCCGAGGAGCTGCTGGTGGGGCGTGCGCTCTTCATCTGGCTGCACTGGGATTACAATGGTAGTCATATGGACTTTTCCCGCATCGGGCAGGCCATACGCTGATACATGACAGGGACGGGGGTAACCATGCAATCGAAGACCAGAATGAAGGGCGCCGGGGCCACCACCATCATGGCCATGATCTTCCTGGCCCTGATCGTGCTCACCTTCGTGATCCAGATGGGTACGCAGTACACCCAGTATCTGACGGTGCGCTCGATCATGCAGGACGTGGCGGAGCAGCCGGGCGCGGCGGACAAGAGCGAAGACGAACTGTGGAGCGAGGTCCGCCGGCGCTTTCAGCTGAACACGGTGCCGGACGAGATCGAGGAAGAGCACTTCTCGGTCGGCGAAGGTGACGAGGGTCCGGCGATGAACATCGACTACGAGATCCGGCGCGGCTTTCTGGGCAACATCGACATCGTTGCGCAGTTCTCCTATTCCGCGACCCTGGCGGACTGACGACATGAGATCGGGACGCGAACGGAAGGATCCAGACGTGCATGGCTGAACGGGATTTTCGAACCTTGCTGCCCGAGGCGGTGCGGGACGGCGAAGGCATGCGCCAGGCGCTGACCCATCGCAGTGCCGGCGGGCGCAACAACGAGCGCCTGGAATTCCTCGGTGACGCGGTACTCGGCCTGGTGGTTGCCGATGCCCTGTACGAGCGGCTGCCGGACTCGCCCGAGGGAGACCTGACCCGGCTGCGGGCCGCGCTGGTGAATCGCGAATCGCTGGCGGCCCTGGCGCGCGAGACCGGTCTGGAAGGCATGCTCAATCTGGGCCAGGGCGAGCGCAAGAGCGGCGGCCAGCGGCGCGACTCCATTCTTGCCGATGCGGTCGAGGCCCTGATCGGGCTCACCTATCGCGAGGCGGGCTTCGACGCCGCGCGCGACTTCACGCTCGCGCTCTATGCCGAGCGTCTGGAAAACCTCCCCGCAGCGGAGACCCTGAAGGACCCGAAGACCCGGCTGCAGGAGAAACTGCAGGGTCGCAACGCGGAGCTTCCGGTCTACGAGGTGCTGGAGGTCTCCGGACCCGACCATCAGCGCCATTTCACCGTGGCCGTGCACCTGCCCACTCAGGGCTGGGGACAGCACGGACGCGGTTCCAGCCGCCGCCGGGCCGAACAGGCCGCGGCCGAAGCGGCCCTCCACCGGCTCCAGCAGACCCAGGAACAATGAACACACCCGAGAACGAGGCAGGCGACGGCACGCGCTGCGGGCTGGTCGCCCTGATCGGCCGTCCGAACGTCGGCAAGACCACCCTGATGAATCGCCTGGTGGGCGAGAAGCTGGCGGCCACCACCCGCCGGCCGCACACCACGCGCAACCGCATCCTCGGCATCGTCACCGAAGGTGACGACCAGATCGTGCTGATGGATACCCCCGGGATCGATCAGCAGCGCACCAAACTGGTGAACCAGGTGCTCAACCGCACCGCCAGCCAGGCGCTGGCGGATGCCGACCTGATCTGTTTCCTGACCGAAGCGGGCCGTTTCGGCGAGGGCGACGAGCGCATCGAGGCGGCGATACGCAGCTCCGGGCGCCCGGCCCTGCTGGTGATCAACAAGGTCGACCGGCAGAAGAACAAGGAAGAGCTGCTGCCGTTCATCGAGGAGCGCATGGCCGCGTTTCCGTATGCCGGCGTGGTACCCATCGGCGCGCGCCGTGGAACCAACGTGCCGGGGCTGATCGAGGAGATCCGCAACCGCCTGCCCGAGGGCCCGTTCCTGTACGACCCCGATCAGCTGTCCGACCGCCCGGAGCGTTTTCGCGCCGAGGAGATGATCCGCGAGGCGATGCTGGAACAGCTGGGCGAGGAGGTGCCCTACTCGGTCGCCGTGCGCGTCGAGAACTGGGAAGACGCCCCGCACACCGCGCATATCGACGCGGTGATCCTGGTCGAGCGCGACAGCCAGAAGGGCATCGTCATCGGTAAGGGCGGGCGCCGGCTCAAGCAGATCGGTCAGGCCTCGCGCCATCAGCTCGAATCGCTGCTGGAGCGCAAGGTCATGCTCAACCTCACCGTGCGCGTCGAGGCGGACTGGTCGCGCAGCCCGCGGGCGCTGCGCGAGCTCGGGATCGAGGAACCGCGGTAGCCACCGGATTCCGTACATGAGCAGCGCCGCCAGCGAGGTCACCCCGGGCGTGGTCCTGCATGCGCGCCCGCTGCGCGAGAACAGCCGCGTGGTGGAGCTGGTCACCGAGCGGGCGGGGCGCGTTGCCGCGGTGGCGCGCGGGCGCGCCGGCAGCGTGCGCCCGTTCGTCCTGCTGGATCTCGCCTGGCGCGGGCGCGGGGAACTGCCCTCGCTCAGCGTGGCCGAGGAACGCCGGGTATACCCGCTGACCGGTCGCCGGCTGGTCTGCGGCCTGTATCTGAATGAACTGGTGCTGCGCCTGTTCCCGCGCGACGCCCCGCTGGAGGACACCCTGCAGACCCTGACCGGGGCCTACACCGAGCTTGCCGGCGAGCGGCCCGCGGACCGCATTCTGCGCCGCGCCGAGTGGCAGCTGCTGGGGGGGCTGGATTCCGGTCTCGCGTTCATCGACCCGGATGATCTCGAGCCGGAAGCCTGGTATCGCTACGAACCGGAACACGGCCTGCACGACGTGCCTGCCCGCACCGCCGGCGCCGTGCCCGGCGCCGCGCTGCAGGCACTGGCCAGCGGCCGGGACGTCCCGGATAATCTCGCCCGGGCCAGCCGCGACTTCATGCGCGCGCTGATCGACGCCCATCTCGACGGCCGGCCGCTGCAAACCCGCGGTCTGCTCTGAACAGGAAACCGATACCATGACCGACGCCGCATCCGTTCCCGCGCTCAAGCTGGGGGTCAACCTCGACCACATCGCGACCATCCGCCAGGCGCGGCACACGCCGTACCCGGACCTGATGCAGGCGGTGCGCCTGGCCGAGGCCAGCGGGGCCGACTCCATTACCCTGCATCTGCGCGAGGACCGCCGGCACATCCAGGACGACGACGTGTTCGGCATCAAGCCGCGCCTGACCGTGCCCATGAACCTGGAGATGGCCGCCACCGACGGGATGCAGACGATCGCCCTGGACCTGCGGCCGGAATACTGCTGCATCGTCCCCGAGCGCCGCGAGGAACTGACCACCGAGGGCGGACTGGATGCCGTCGGCCAGCGCGAACGGCTGACCGCCTTCGTCGGCCCGCTGCGCGAGGCCGGCATCGCCGTGTCGCTGTTCGTCGAGCCCGACGTGCGGCAGCTGGAGGCCGCGGTTGCCATTGGCGCCCCGGTGGTGGAACTGCACACCGGGGCCTATGCCAACGCCACCGATGCCGGTGAACGCGAGCGGCTGCTGACGCAGATCAACGAGGCGGCCGAGGCCGGGCGGCAGATGGGGCTGGTGATCAACGCCGGCCACGGCCTGGACTACGACAACGTGCGCGCGATCGCCGCCAACCCGGTGTTCAACGAACTCAACATCGGCCACTCGATCGTGGCCCGCGCGCTGTTCACCGGGCTGCCGGAGGCGGTCAGCCACATGCGTGGCCTGATGGACGCCGCGCGCGAGGGCGCCCCGGTCGGCCAGTACCCGGTGTGACCCGGGCGAGGGCTTCGGCGTGATCCTCGGGCTCGGCACCGACCTGGTGCAGGTGGCGCGCATGCAGGCGCTGTGGACGCGCCACGGCGAACGTTTCGCCGAACGTATCCTGCATCCGGTGGAACGCGCCGATCTCCCCGCGCAGGACCCGGCCGGCTTCCTCGCGCGGCGCTTCGCCGCCAAGGAGGCCCTGTCCAAGGCGCTTGGCTGCGGCGTCGGCGCCGGCATGGCCCTGGTCGACGCCGGCGTCACCCACGATGCCCGCGGCCGCCCGGAATTCGTGCTGGAAGGCCGCGCCCGCGCCACCGCCGAACGCCTCGGCGCCGGCCCCGTCCACCTCAGCATCTCCGACGAACGCGACTACGCCCAGGCCTTCGTCATCATCGAACGCGCCTGAGCCTGCCCGGCGTTGCACGCTCCTGCGTGGAGCCGGATACTCGAGGCATGATTCTCGAGATGAGCGACAGTCCGCTGGCGACACTCCTGCGCACCCGGCTTGCGGAGCAGGACGCAGTGATTGCGGCCTATCTGTTTGGCAGCCATGCGCGGGGGGAGGCCGGCCCCGACAGCGACATCGACCTCGCGGTTCTCACGCCGGAGCCGATGTCCCGCTCGCTGCTCGATCCACTGGCGCGCCTGGAAATGGATCTGTCGGACACGCTGGGCCGCCGGGTCGATCTGGTCGACCTGCATTCCGCTCCGCCGGATCTCGTGCACCGGATCCTGCGCGACGGCCATCTGCTGCTGGACCGCGCCCCGGACCGCCGCGCCGCGTTCGAGGTGGCGGCGCGCAACGCCTATTTCGACGTCCTCCCCTATCTGCAGGAATACCGCCGCGGAGCACGGAGCCATTAGCCGAAGTCGCGGGAGCTGGTGACCTGCCCGGTCGGGTCATCGGCGCTCGCCCGGCATGCGTCCGGCCCCATGCCGCAGTGCGCCGTCAGGTCGGCGACGCAGCCTCTCTCCCCCCGGCACTTCCCCTTCCGCCCCACAAGCACATGACTTCCCGCGGGGCTTGTATCAATGCTCGGTGTAATCCTTATTGAATTACTCAGGAATTCTCTTATCGTCGGAACCGAAGACAGAGGGCGGAGGCGACCGCCTGATTCAGGCGACGACGGGATGTAACGCCAATCCCGGTCGGCGTCTCGGGAGCCGCGGGCTGCAACCGGATCCTGCTCTGCCCTCGCGTGAGTTCAACCGCACAACCGAGGCAAGGCTTATGTCGACCCAGCCGAAGGACATCGAGCAACTCGTCAAGGGCGAGTACAAGTGGGGCTTCTCCACCGATATCGAGCAGGACATCCTGCCCCCGGGATTGAACGAAGACGTCATTCGGGCGATCTCGCGCAAGAAGCAGGAACCCGAGTTCATGCTCGAATGGCGGCTTGCGGCCTACCGCGACTGGCTCCAGATGCGCGAACCGACCTGGGCGCATGTGCATTATCCGAAGATCGATTTCCAGGCGATTTCCTATTTCGCGGCGCCGAAGTCGAAGGACGATGCACCGCAGAGTCTGGACGAGGTCGACCCCAAGCTGCTGGAAACCTACGAGAAGCTCGGCATCCCGCTGGACGAACGGGCGCGCCTGGCCGGCGTCGCGGTGGATGCGGTGTTCGACAGCGTGTCGGTGACCACCACGTTCAAGGAAAAACTGGCGGATGCCGGCGTGATCTTCTGTTCCTTCTCCGAGGCGCTGCAGGAATACCCGGAACTGGTCGAGCGTTACCTCGGCTCCGTGGTGCCGCGCAATGACAACTATTTCGCCGCCCTGAACTCGGCGGTGTTCTCCGACGGCTCGTTCGTATACGTGCCGAAGGGCGTGCGCTGCCCGATGGAGCTGTCGACCTATTTCCGCATCAATGCGATGGACACGGGCCAGTTCGAGCGCACCCTCATCATCGCCGAGGAGGGTTCGCACGTGAGCTACCTCGAGGGCTGCACGGCGCCCCAGCGGGACGAGAACCAGCTGCACGCCGCAGTGGTCGAGCTGGTCGCCGAGGCGGATGCGGAGATCAAGTACTCCACCGTGCAGAACTGGTTCCCGGGCGACGAAGAAGGCAAGGGCGGCATCTACAACTTCGTCACCAAGCGCGGCGAGTGCCGCGGTGACAACAGCAAGATCGCCTGGACGCAGGTCGAGGCGGGGTCCGCCATCACCTGGAAGTATCCGAGCTGCGTGCTCAAGGGCGACAACTCGGTCGGCGAGTTCTACTCGGTGGCCGTGGGCAACAATTTCCAGCAGATCGACAGCGGCACGAAGATGATCCACGTGGGGCGCAATACCCGCAGCACGATCATTTCCAAGGGCATTTCCGCCGGCCGCGCCAACAACGCCTACCGCGGCCTGGTCCGCATGACCCCCGGGGCCGAGAACGCCCGCAACTACACCCAGTGCGACTCCTTGCTGCTCGGGGAGACCTGCGGCGCGCACACCTATCCGTACATCGAGGCCAAAAACCCGAGCTCGAACATCGAACACGAGGCGACGACCTCCACGGTCAGTGACGATCAGATCTTCTACCTCAAGCAGCGCGGTCTGTCCGAGGAGGATGCCGTCAACATGATCGTGAACGGTTTCTGCAAGGAGGTCTTCGGCGAGCTGCCCATGGAATTCGCCACCGAGGCCGAGGCCCTGCTGAGTGTTTCTCTGGAAGGGGCGGTCGGCTAGCCGCTGTCCCGGCAGCCCGTTCGCACACGCGTCCGACAAGAGGGGTCCGATATGAACAAGCAAGAACTGTTAAGCGCATTCGAGATGATGCCGGACTGGGATGACCGCTTCCGCATGATCGAGGATCTGGGACGCCAGATGCCGACCCTGCCGGAGGAGGCGCTCACGGAGGAGAACCGCGTCAAGGACTGCAACACGCAGGCGTGGCTGATCGCCCATCTGGACGACCAGGAGCCCCCGCGGCTGGTGCTGGAGGCGGACGCGGAGACGTCCATGGTGCGGGGCCTGATGGCCCTGATGCTGCTGCCGTTCCGGGACAAGACGCCGGAGGAAGTCCTGAACACCGACCCGTATGAACTGCTGGGCGAGGTCGGCATGGACGAAGCCCTCAGCCCGACCCGGCGCGCCGGCATGGAGGCGCTCATGCTCCGGGTCAAGGAGCTGGCCCTCGAGCATGCCCGGACGAATGCCTAGGGAAACACTGATCCATGTACACGCTCGCGCTCGAGTCGCTTTTGCGTGCGAACAAGGCGCGGTGACCGCCGTGCAGTCATTCTGCACAAGGGAGCCGCAACGCCGTGCGCGCGCAAAAGCGGCCGAGCCCCTGCATTCAATAACTTGTGGGGGGTTGTCACGCCAGGTTCCCCGATCCTGCGTTGCGGCCCTTGCCGGTAGAACCACTACCGGCTGCGCACCGCGCCTTGTCTCGGAAAACCTGGCGTGACAACGCGAGTGTGTACATTGATCCGTGTTTCCCTAGGGCGCGCCAAACCGACACTGAATTTCCAGGTACCCGGAGGACAACGCACATGCTGAAGATCAACGACCTGCATGCATCGATTGACGACAAGGAGATCCTCAGGGGGATCGACCTCGAGGTAAAACCGGGCGAGGTCCACGCCATCATGGGACCCAACGGCTCCGGCAAGAGCACCCTGTGCCAGGTGCTGGGCGGCCGCGACGGTTATGAAGCCACGTCGGGGTCGGTCACCTATCAGGATCAGGACCTGCTGGCGATGGAACCCGAGATCCGCGCCCGCGAAGGGATGCTGCTGGGCTTTCAGTACCCGGTGGAGATCCCCGGCGTCAAGAACATCTATCTGCTCAAGGAAGCCTACAACGCCCAGCGCAAGCACCGCGGCGAACCCGAGGCGGACACCTTCCAGTTCCTGACCCTGGTGCGGGAAAAGATGCAGATGATGCAGATGGACGAAAGCTTCCTGCATCGCGCGATCAATTCCGGATTCTCCGGGGGCGAGAAGAAACGCAACGAGATCCTCCAGATGCTGGTGCTGGAGCCGCACCTGGCCCTGCTGGACGAGACCGACTCCGGGCTGGACATCGACGCCCTGAAGATCGTGGCGGAAGGGGTGAACCACCTGCGTTCGGCGGACCGGGCGATCGTGCTGGTGACCCATTACCAGCGCCTGCTGAGCCACATCGAGCCGGACTACGTCCATGTGCTGTCCGGCGGCCGGATCATCAAGTCCGGTGACAAGACGCTGGCCCAGGAGCTCGAGCGCGAAGGCTACCAGGGGATCATCAAGGAGGCCGCATGAGCGCGAACGCACTGGATACCCATTACATCGGGCAGCTCGAGCAGCTGCAGGGAACGTTGAGTGCGGACCTGCCGCCGTGGCTCGCGCAACGACGGCGGGCGGCGGCCGAGCGGTTTGCGGAGTCCGGCTTCCCCGACCCGCGTGCCGAGGAATGGAAATACACCAACGTTCGCCCGATCGCCAACAAGCCGTTCTCGGTTGCCAGCGAATGCGGGCTGCTTGAGGCCGCGACGCTCGAGGAGCATGTCTTCGGCGAGCTCGAGCCCTGGCGCCTGGTGTTCGAGAACGGGTTCCTGCGCGACGACCTGTCGCGACTCGACGGACTGGCTCGAGGGGTCCGCATCGACGGCCTGAATACGGCGATCCGGGAGGGGGCGACCATCCCGGAACAGTGTCTGGACGGGCTTGCCCACGACCAGTACTCGTCGTTTGCGACGCTGAATACCGCGTTCCTGACCGACGGGGCCGTGATCCACCTGGAGCCCGGTGTGGTGCTGGAGCGCCCGATCCACCTGGTGTTCTACGGAACCCCGTCCAGTGAGAATGTCTGGTGCCACCCCCGGGTTCTCGTTGTGGGCGAGTCCGGTTGTGAGGCCACCATCATCGAGCACTACGTGGACGGGGAAGGGGCGCGCAGTTTCACCAACACGGTTACCGAGATCGAGGCCCATGCCGGGGCTCACCTGCACCACTATCTGGTGCAGGAGCATGCGGATACCGCCTATCACGTCGGCAATGTCTTCGTCCGCCAGCGGCGCGACAGTGTGGTGACCTCGCACAACGTGAATCTGGGCGGGCGCCTGGTGCGGCACGACCTGAACGTGGACCTGGTGGAGCCCGGCGCCGAGACCCATCTCAACGGCCTGTTCCTGGTCGGTGACCGGCAGCATGTGGATACCCACACGCGGGTCCACCACTCGGTCCCGCATACCACCAGCCGCGAGCAGTACCGGGGTATCGCGCAGGGCCGGGGCCGCGGGGTATTCAAGGGGCGTGTCCTGATCCGTGAAGGGGCCCAGAAGACCGCCGCGGAGCAGCACAGCGCCAATCTCCTGCTGTCGCCCAAGGCGGAGATCGACGCCAAGCCGGAGCTGGAGATCTACGCGGACGACGTGAAGGCGGCGCACGGCGCCACCGTCGGCCAGCTGGATGCCGATGCGCTGTATTACCTCGCCAGTCGTGGCATCGGGCCGGAGATCGCCCGGGGCATGCTGGTCTACGCCTTTGCCGAAGAAGTGCTGGAGCCGATGAAACTGGATCCGGTCCGGGCGGTGGTGGAGAACCGGCTCGCGCAGCGTCTCCCGGAGGCCGTGCCCGCCACTCTTGCACAAGCGTGATGACACCCGAACATTCGGAGGAATGACGATGGCGTCTCAGGAAATCGTGAAACTGGAGCGGGACACGCTGGCGGTTGCGGTGCCATCGGGCCAGAAGGTGATGATCGGAGAAGGCAGCCAGGTGGCCCTGATGCAGGCGCTCGGCGGCTCCTTCACCGTGACCGCGCAGGGGCGGATGTTTCGCATCAGTGGTGAAGACGCGGATGCACTGGGCAAAACGCCGCCACCGCCGCCGCAACTGCCCGAAAACGCCTCGGACGAAGATGTCGAGCAGCTGGTGTGGGAGCAGATGAGGACCTGCTACGACCCGGAGATCCCCATCAACATCGTGGAACTGGGGCTGATCTACTCCTGCACGGTGGAGAAAGAGGAGGACGGCTCGCGCTCCGTGTGGGTCGAGATGACGCTGACCGCACCCGGCTGCGGGATGGGGGACACGCTGGCCAACGATGTATGGCAGCGGATCATGGAGGTTCCCACCGTCGAGCAGGCGGGGGTCGAGATGGTGTTTGATCCACCGTGGGATGCCTCGCGGATGAGCGAGGCCGCGCGTCTCGAAACGGGGATGTTCTGATGGAAGACTGGGCCGATGTAGCCGCCGTGGACGACATCCCCCCGGGCGAGCGCCGGGTGGTGGAGGTCGACGATGTCCCGATCGCGGTCTTCAATCTGGAGGGGTCCTTCTACGCCATCGAGGACCTGTGCTCGCACGAGGAATATCCGATCGCCGAGGGTGAGTTGCGTGATGACCGACTGGTGTGTCCGCACCACGGTGCCGAGTTCTGTCTGCGCGACGGCAGTGCACTCACCGCCCCGGCGGTGGAGCCACTTACCTGTTTCCCGGTGCGCGTCCGCGACGGGCGCGTCGAGGTCCGTGACGACCGCTGGGATTGACCCGTTTCACGCCAGAGAGGTGTAGCCATGAATTCGAACATCGCCGACGCGACCGCCGAGACCGCCCGCATTCCGGAGAGCGACCGGATTCGCGCGACCGACGATGCGGTCCGGCACATCCTCGCGCAGATGGAGAGTGACCCCGAGGCCATCGGATTTCGTGTTGAAGTGAAACGCACCGGGTGCTCCGGGTGGATGTATTCGGTGGACCTGGTCCGCGAGCCGCGACCCGATGATCTGGTGTTCCGCGTGGATGAACGCCTCGACGTCCATGTCGACCCGAAGAGCTTCGAATTCATCCGCGGAACGGAGATCGACTTCCAGGCGGAGGGGCTGACCCGGCAAATCGTCTTCCACAACCCGAACGTCACCGCCGAATGCGGCTGTGGCGAGAGTTTCTCCGTGGATACCGCCGCTTCCTGATCTGGCCGTTAGCCGAAGTCGCGGGAGCGGGTGACCAGCTCGCCCAGCCAGGTGCTGCGGTCGGTGAGGCGGCGGGCGACCAGGTGGCCGACGCCGTCGGCCCATTGCCATTCGCCGTCGATCTCCAGCAGCTGGCCGCGCAGGACCTCGGGGCGGAAGCGTTCCACGCGGTCGGGCCAGACGATCACGTTCAGCGTGCCGTGTTCGTCCTCCAGGGTCAGGAATACCGTGCCGTTGGCCGAGCCCGGGCGCTGGCGGGTGATCACCAGACCCGCGTAGCGCGCCGGGCCGGGGCGCCGGCGCGCGGAAAGCGTCGCGGAGTCCGGCAGGCGCCGGCGTTCGAGCTGCGGGCGCAGCAGGGCCAGCGGGTGCGGCCCCAGCGTGAGGCCGGTGGTGGCGTAGTCCTGGACCAGGTCGTCCACCGCGTCGGGCACCGGCAGCAGGGGCATGCGGGCGTCGTCCCCGGCCTGCCCCGGCTCGCGCGGCTCGCGTGGCTCGTGCGGGGCGTCGGCGGGCTCGGCGTGTTGCGGCAGGCCCTCGAACAGCGGCAGCGGGGCCTCCACCGCATCGGCGGCCCAGCGCGCCTGGTGGCGGTTGCCGGCCAGCCCGGCCAGGGCCCCGGCGCGTGCCAGCCGGCTGGCCTCGGCGCGGCTCAGCCGGGCGCGTGCGACCAGCTCGGGCACGTCGCTGAACGGGCCCTCGGCGCGGGCCGCGTGGATGCGTTCGGCGACCTCCCGACGCAGGCCCTGGACGCGGTTGAAGCCCAGGCGCAGGGCCAGCGGGGCATCCGGCACGTCCGGCGCGTCCGGCGTATCCGGTGAGTCGCCGGCGGCCTCGAGGCTGCATTCCGGCTGGCTGTGGTTCACGTCCACCGGGCGCACCTCCACGCCGTGACGGCGGGCATCGGCCACGATCTGCGCCGGGCCGTAGAAGCCCATCGGCTGGCTGTTGAGCAGGGCACAGGCGAAGATCGCCGGCTCGAAGCACTTGAGCCAGGCCGAGACCCAGGTGATCAGCGCGAAGCTGGCGGAGTGCGATTCGGGGAAGCCGTACTCGCCGAAGCCGAGGATCTGGCGATACAGCCGCTCGGCGAACTCGGCGGAATAGCCGCGCTCGCGCATCCCCTCCAGCAGCCGCTCGCGCCAGCGCCCGAGATCCCCGCGGCGGCGCCAGGCGCCGATGGAGCGGCGCAGCCCGTCGGCCTCGCCGGCGGAGAACCCGGCCGCCACCATCGCCAGCTCGATCACCTGTTCCTGAAAGATGGGCACGCCCAGGGTGCGCCCCAGCACCCGTTCGATCTCCGCGTTGGGGAAGCGCACCCGCTCGGGGTGTGCCCGGCGCTTGAGATAGGGATGCACCATCTCGCCCTGGATCGGGCCGGGACGCACGATGGCGATCTCGATCACCAGGTCGTAGAAGTTCTTCGGCTTCAGCCGCGGCAGCATGCTCATCTGCGCGCGCGACTCGATCTGGAACACCCCCAGGCTGTCGGCCTTCTGCAGCATCGCGTAGACCGCCGGGTCCTCGGCCGGGATGTCGGCCAGGCCCCAGTCGCGGCCGCGGTGCCGGTGCATCAGCTCCAGCGCGCGGCGCACGCAGGAGAGCATCCCCAGCGACAGCACGTCGATCTTCAGCAGGCCGGCGGCGTCGAGGTCGTCCTTGTCCCACTGGATCACGCTGCGTTCGGGCATCGCCGCGTTCTCGATCGGCACCAGCTCGTCGAGCCGCCCGGCGGCGATCACGAAGCCCCCGGTGTGCTGCGACAGATGGCGCGGGAAGCCGACCAGCTCGGCGGTCAGGGCCTGCCACTGGCGGGCCAGGGCGCCGTCGGGTTCCAGGCCGACCTCGCGCAGGCGTTCGGCCGGGATGCCCTCGTCCCACCAGGCGAGGTTGGCCGTCAGCGCGTCCAGTCGCGCGCGCGAGAGCCCCAGCGCCCGGCCCACGTCGCGCAGGGCGCTGCGGCGGCGGTAGCGGATCACGGTGCAGGCCAGTGCCGCGCGGTCGCGGCCGTAGCGCCGGTAGATGTACTGGATCACCTCCTCGCGGCGCTCGTGCTCGAAGTCGACGTCGATATCCGGTGGCTCGCCGCGCTCGGCGGAGATGAAGCGCTCGAACAGCATGCTCGAGCGCGACGGATCCACCGCGGTGATGCCCAGCGCGTAGCACACCGCCGAGTTGGCCGCCGAACCCCGGCCCTGGCACAGGATCCCGCGGCTGCGCGCGAAGCGCACGATGTCGTACACGGTGAGGAAATACGGCTCGTAGCCCAGTTCGGCGATGATGCCCAGCTCGCGCTCGATCTGTGCCTGCACCGGCTCCGGGATGCCGTCGGGCCAGCGCTTGCGGGCCCCGCGCAGGCTCTCCTCGCGCAGGTACTCGGTGGCCGTGCGCCCGGGTGGCAGCGGGTCGGTGGGGTAGTGGTATTCGAGTTCGTCCAGGGAGAAGCGGCAGTCGGTCGCGATGGCGACCGCATGATGCAGCCAGGCGGCCGGATACAGCGTGGCCAGATCCGCGCGCGGGCGCAGGCAGCGTTCGCCGTTGGGGAACAGGCGGTCGGCTGCCTGTGCCACGGTACAGCGGTGGCGCAGCGCGGTCAGCACGTCCTGCAGCGCGCGCCGTCCGCGCGCATGCATGTGCACGTCGCCGCAGGCCGTCACCGGCAGGTCGTGTGCCTGCGCGAGCTGCCGTGCCCGGGCGATCTGCGCCGGATCCCCGGGCGTGCGCAGCAGCGCGACCGCCAGATGCCCCTGCCCGGGCGGGGCCCATGCCCGCAGCCAGGCCGCTGCGTCGTCGGGATCGGCCGTGCCGGATTCCGGCCACAGATGCAGCAGCACGTGCCAGCCGGCGCGCTCGGCTTCCGGGACCGCCTCCAGATCCGCCCGGGTCAGGTGATGCTCGCCCTTGTCCGCGGCCCGGCGGGCGGTGCTGATAACCCGGCACAGCGCGGCATAGCCCGTGCGCTCGCGCACCAGAACGGTCAGTTCGGGGCCGTCGGCCAGCCGCAGGCGGGCGCCGGCGATCAGGTGCACGCCGGTGCGCTGCGCCGCCTCGTGCGCGCGCACCAGGCCCGCCAGCGAGGCGATGTCGGTCAGCGCCAGCGCGCGATAGCCCAGCGCCGCCGCGCGCTCCACCAGCTCCTCCGGGTGCGAGGCCCCGCGCAGGAACGAGAAGTTGCTCAGCGCCGTCAGCTCGGCAAAGGCCGGGGCGGTGTCGGCTTCGGGTGCGCGTTCGTCCATATACTGTATATTTGTACAGTATCATGGGCGAAGCAAGCCGCCCCCCGGAATCCGGGGGACGGCGAGGGCTGTCAGGGGGCTTCGGAAATGGGGCGGGGGATCAGCGCCCCAGGCCGGTGAGGCGCGCGGGCTCCAGGATCTCGATCCAGTAGCCGTCGAGGTCCTTCACGAAGGCGATGTCCTTCAGTCCGCCCTCGTCGGGGCGCTTCACGAACTCCACGTCGTTCTGGTCGAACCAGCGCACGGCGGCGTCCAGGTCGGGCACCGAGAAGCAGATGTGGCCGAAGCCCTGCGGTTCGGCGTTGCCGTCGTGGTAGTGGAAGTCCGGATCCTTCTCGGTGCCGTAGTTGTAGGTCAGCTCGAGGATGCCGCGCTGGCTGAACATCCAGCGGGTGCGTTCGCCCTCGTCCTGCGGCGGCGCGGGTTCGTCGTCGTCCTGACGCGCGAGGAAATACAGCGTGAACTCGAATTCCGGGAAGTCCAGGGTCTTCACCAGCTCCATGCCGAACACGCGGCGGTAGAAATCCAGCGACGCGTCGGGGTCCTTCACGCGCAGCATGGTGTGGTTGAAGCGGAAGCCTGCGGTGGGGTTGTCGCTCATGTGCGGATCCTTTGTTCGGCCGAATGGGATGGGTCGGGAGAATGGAACACGCCCCCGGCGTCTCCCGCAACTGCCCGGCCCGTGCGTGCTGTCCTATACTGCGCGGATCGCAAGGGAAGAATACGGAGATCGGGGTGAACTCACGACTGGCAATGCGGGCCCTGGCCCTGCTGGCCCTGGTGCTGACGGCCAGCGGCTGCGCGATGCTCTCGCCCTCGCCGCCGCAGGATCAGAGCAACATCTGCGAGATCTTCCGCGAGGAACCGCGCTGGTACGACTACGCCCTGGACTCCCAGGAGCAATGGGGCACTCCCATTGCCACGCAGATGGCGATCATCCAGCAGGAGTCCTCGTTCCGCAGCCACGTGCGCCCGCCGCGCGAGCGCCTGCTGGGGATCATCCCGTGGCGCCGGCCGTCCTCGGCCTATGGCTATGCCCAGGCCCAGGACCCCGTCTGGGGCGAATACCGCGAGGACGCCGGCAGCCGCTTCGCCCGGCGCACGCACATGAAGCACGCGACCGACTTCATCGGCTGGTACAACGAGCGCACCCGGCGCATGACCGGGGTTTCCCTGCATAACCCGGAGCACCTGTATCTCGCCTACCACGAGGGGCAGGGCGGCTATAACCGCGGCAGCTATCGCGGCAAGCCCGGGGTGCAGCGCGCCGCGCGTCAGGTGCGTGACCGCGCCAGTCGCTATGCGAGCCAGCTGGAGAGCTGCGAGTCCGAGTTCCGCTGCCGGCGGTTCTGGCAGGTGGGGCCGTTTTGTCGCCAGTGACGGTCTGCCCGGGGTCTACCACTCCGGGTCCAGCGGATGCAGGTCCGGGTCGAGCGTCCAGGGGCCCGGCGGCGGCACGGTCCGGTCGGCGACCAGGGGGCGGATCCGGCGCAGGAACGTGTCGCGCGGGAGTTCGATCGCGCCCAGGTTCACCAGGTGTTCGGTGGCCATCTGGGTGTCGATCAGCGGCCAGTCCCGGGCCACCATGTGGCGGCACAGCCAGGCGAGGGCAATCTTCGAGGCGTCGCGCTCGAGGCTGAACATGGACTCGCCGCAGAACAGCCGGCCCGCGGCCATCCCGTAGAGCCCGCCGATCAGCCGCGGGCCGTCCCACACCTCCACCGAATGCGCATGGCCCACGCGATGCAGCGCGGTATAGGCCTCCTGCATGCTCTGGGTGATCCAGGTGCCGGCGGAGCGGGCGCGCGGCCCGGCACAGCCGGCGATCACGCGCTCGAAGGCGCGGTCGAAGGTGACGGTGTAGCCGGCGTTGCGCAGGGTCTTGCGCAGCGAGCGCCGGATGCGGAAGGCGCCGGGTTCCAGCACCGCGCGCGGGTCGGGGCTCCACCACAGGATCGGCTGGCCGGCCTCGAACCAGGGGAAGATCCCGCTGCGGTAGGCGTTGACCAGGCGCGGCACGGAGAGATCGCCGCCGGCGGCGAGCAGGCCGTTGGGCTCGTCCAGCGCGGTCTCCGCCGGCGGGAACGGCGCCTCCGGGTGATCCGGGTCCAGCCAAGGGAGGGTGATGGGGCTGCGGGGGCTCATGCGGCGCCTGGTTGGTCGGTGCCGGATCGGCCAGCGCCGGATCGGCCAGAGGGCTGGCCTCCTACGACGGTGGGAGGCCGGCCCTCCGGCCGATTGTGCGTTCGGGCAATCTCTTGCGCCGGATCGGCCAGGGGCTGGCCTCCTACGACGGGGCGAACCCTGCCCCCGGTGGGAGGCCGGCCCTCCGGCCGATTGTGCGTTCGGGCTGTCTCCTGCGCCGGATCGGCCAGGGGCTGGCCTCCTACGACGGGGCGAACCCTGCCCCCGGTGGGAGGCCGGCCCTCCGGCCGATTGTGCGTTCGGGCAATCTCTTGCGCCGGATCGGCCAGGGGCTGGCCTCCTACGGCGGGGCGAACCCTGCCGCCGGTAGGAGGCCGGCCCTCCGGCCGATTGTGCGTTCGGGCAATCTCCTGCGCCGGGTCGGCCAGGGGCTGGCCTCCTGCGGATACGGGATGGATCGCGGGGTTAACCGGGGGCATGGCCGGATTCTCCCTGGCGATAGGGCGAATGCTCGTGCAGGCGCTCGCAGTGGCTGCGCATCAGGTCCGCCTCGCGTTCGCAGAAATCGCGCACCGGCCCGTCGAAGCCCGGGGTCAGGATCGCGTGGATCGACCAGGTGGGCGTGGGCAGGAAGCCGCGCGGGATCTTGTGCTCGCCCTGGGCGCCGGGCTCGAAGCGCGTGAGCCCTTCGCGGATGCAGAACTCGATGCCCTGGTAGTAGCAGGTCTCGAAATGCAGGGCGTCCAGCTCCTCGGTGGCGCCCCAGAAGCGCCCGTACAGGGTGTCGTGGCTGCGGTAGCACAGCGCGGCGGCGATGGTCTCGCCGTCGCCATCCTCACCATCGCCATTCTCCGGGCGGCGGGCCTCGAACAGCACCACCTGATCGCCCAGTGCGGCGGCCGTCTCCACGAAGAACGCCTCGGTGAGCGTGGGGATGCCCATGTGCTTCTCGAAGGTGTCCACGTAGAAGCGATGGAAGCGCGCCCAGTCCTCCGGCGAGCCGGTGGCTCCGGTGACGGTACGGAAGGTGATGCCGGCTTCCGCGACGCGCCGGCGTTCGCGCTTGATGTTCTTGCGCTTTTTCGACGACAGCGCGGCGAGAAAGGCATCGAAATCGGCATAGCCGCCGTCCGCGGCGTTGGTCCAGTGGTACTGGCAGCCCATGCGCTCGGGCAGCCCCAGCGGGGCCAGCGCTTCGCGGTCGGCGGACTCGGGGAACAGCACGTGGACCCCGGAGGCCTCCAGTTCGCGCCCGCGCGAGACCAGCGCGCGCAGCAGCTGACGGCGCAGGCGGTCCGGGTCGGGGGCCTCGGGGTGTACCAGCAGACGGGGACCGGTGGCCGGGGTGTAGGGCACCGCGACCACCAGCTTGGGGTAATACTGCAGGCCCTGGCGCTGCCAGGCCCCTTCCCAGGCGAAGTCGAAGACGAACTCGCCGTAGTTGTTGGTCTTGGCGTAGGCGGGGGCGGCGGCCACCAGCGCGTCGTCGTGGAAGATCAGCACGTGCTGGGGGAACCAGCCATAGGCCCGTCCCAGGCACTCGTGGCGTTCCAGCCCCTCGAGGAAGGCATGGCGCAGAAACGGCTCGCGTCCGCCGGTGAGGGCATCCCACGCGGCGGGGTCGAGCTCGCCCAGCCCGTCGCGCAGCTCGATGCGCTCGTCCACCCCGGCGGGCGGGCCGTCTTCACCGGTCGCTGCACGGGCTTCCGCGCCCGGGGTCCCGGGATCGTCGGACGAGTGCTCCTCGCTCACCGCCGTGTCCGCGTCACAGCTGCTCGTCGAGGTATTTCTCCGCGTCCAGGGCGGCCATGCAGCCGGTGCCCGCGGAGGTCACGGCCTGGCGGTAGATGTGGTCCATCACGTCGCCCGCGGCGAACACGCCCGGCACGATGGTGGCGGTGGCGCCACCGTCCTGGCCGCCCTTCACCTTGATGTAGCCGTTCTCCATGTCCAGCTGGCCCTGGAAGATGTCGGTGTTGGGCTTGTGGCCGATGGCGATGAACACGCCCATCACGTCGAGCTCCTTGGTCTCGCCGCTTTGCGCGTGCTTCAGGCGCGCGCCGGTCACGCCGGTCTGGTCGCCGAGGATCTCGTCGAGGTTGTGGTTCCACTCGATGTTCACGTTGCCGTTCTTTTCCTTCTCGAACAGCTTGTCCTGCAGGATCTTCTCCGCGCGCAGGGCATCGCGCCGGTGCACCAGGGTCACCTCGGAGGCGATGTTGGACAGGTACAGCGCCTCTTCCACGGCGGTGTTGCCGCCGCCGATGACCGCCACCTTCTGGTTGCGGTAGAAGAAGCCGTCGCAGGTCGCGCAGGCGGACACGCCCTTGCCGGCGAAGGTCGTTTCCGACTCCAGACCCAGGTACTGCGCCGAGGCGCCGGTGGAGATGATCAGGGCATCGGCGGTGTAGGTGGCCTGGTCGCCGGTCAGGCGGAACGGGCGCTGGTTCACGTCCACGGTATGGATGTGATCGTTGATCACCGTGGTGTCGAAGCGTTCGGCGTGCTTCTTCATGCGCTCCATCAGCTCGGGGCCCTGCACGCCGGCGTCGTCGCCCGGCCAGTTGTCCACGTCGGTGGTGGTCATCAGCTGGCCGCCCTGTTCCAGACCGGTGACGACGACCGGGTTGAGGTTGGCGCGGGCGGCGTACACCGCGGCGGTCCAGCCGGCCGGGCCGGAGCCCAGGATCAGCAGCGGGCAATGGCGCTCGTTCCCGCCGGACTTGCTGGCGGCTTCGTCGCTCTCGGAGGAAACCTGCACCGCCCCGGTGGCGGCCATGATGCCCGCGGGCTGCTTCTCGTCACTCATTTTGCTCGCTCCATGAAATCGGTTGTATGGGCGGGATTATTGGGGCGCGGGGCAGGCTTGTCCAACACCCGTTGCGATAAGCGAATTTCATGAACCCGTTCCGCCCCGATCGTGACCCCGGGCCATCACTACATGGGGCCGCCGGTGGACAACCGCGGCCCTCGCGCCAGCCGCGGCAGGACGCCGAATCCCCTAAGTTGTCCACAGGTTGTTCCCCGCTTGTTATTTCGCCGAGTACTATATGTAGTGGCTGGCAAGAGCTCGATCCCCGATCTATAGTATTCCACGTCATCGCCGGGCGATGACCCCAGATTTTTCCAGATGACCGTTTCGCGCGAGGCCTGCCCCCATGTACAGCGACACCCAGACTGCCGAATCCGCACAGGACACGACCTATCCGCCGCAGTCCGAGCCCTCGGCGGAAGTGATGGCCACCAGCCCCGGCCAGCATCAGGTGATCCGCCGCAACGGCAAGGTCACCAGCTTTGACCCGGCCAAGATCGAGGTCGCCATCACCAAGGCCTTCCTCGCGGTGGAAGGCGGCAACGCCGCGGCCAGCCGGCGCATCCACGACATCGTCAAGGAGCTGTCCGCGCAGGTGAGCGACAACCTGTTCCGCCGCGCCGGCACCCAGGGCACCACCGTCCACATCGAGGACATCCAGGATCAGGTGGAACTGGCGCTGATGCGCGGCGGCCATCACAAGGTGGCCCGCGCCTACGTGCTGTACCGCGAGCAGCAGGCGCAGAAGCGCGCCGCCGAGGCCGCCGAGCAGGGTCCGGCGGAGGAGGCCGAGGCGCCGGTGGTCCACGTGACCCGCGCCGACGGCACCCGCTCGCCGCTGGACGAGCAGCGCCTCAAGGCGGTGGTCGACGAGGCCTGCGACGGCATCGACCAGGTGGAAGGCGAGCGCATCCTCAAGGAAGCGCGCCGCAACCTGTTCGACGGCGTGCACGAGAAGGACGTGGGCACCGCGCTGGTGATGGCCGCGCGCGTAATGATCGAACAGGAGCCCAACTACTCCGAGGTTACCGCCCGCCTGCTGCTGGACAACCTGCGGCGCGAGGCCCTGAGCTTTGTCTCCGGCCGCCGCGAGGAGGCCACCCAGGCGCAGCTCGCCGAGCGCTATCCGGAGTACTTCGGCGCCTATATCCGCCGCGCCGCCGAGCTCGAGCTGGTGGACGACGAGCTGACCCGCTACGACCTCGACAAGCTGGGCGCCGCGCTCAAGCCCGAGCGCGACCTGCAGTTCACCTATCTCGGCCTGCAGACCCTGTATGACCGCTACTTCATCCACAGCGACGAGGTGCGCTTCGAACTGCCGCAGGCGTTCTTCATGCGCGTGGCCATGGGTCTGGCGATCAACGAGATCGATCGCGAGGCGCGCGCCATCGAGTTCTACGAGCTGCTGTCCAGCTTCGACTTCATGAGCTCCACGCCGACGCTGTTCAACTCCGGCACCCTGCGCCCGCAGCTCTCCAGCTGCTACCTGACCAGCGTGCCGGACGACCTCGACGGCATCTACAGCGCCGTCCGCGACAACGCGCTGCTGTCCAAGTTTGCCGGCGGGCTGGGCAACGACTGGACCCGCGTGCGCGGCATGGGCGCCCATATCAAGGGCACCAACGGCAAGTCCCAGGGCGTGGTCCCGTTCCTCAAGGTGGCCAACGACACCGCCGTGGCCGTGAACCAGGGCGGCAAGCGCAAGGGCGCGGTGTGCGCCTACCTCGAGACCTGGCACATCGATGTCGAGGAGTTCATCGAGCTGCGCAAGAACACCGGCGACGACCGCCGCCGCACCCACGACATGAACAGCGCCAACTGGATCCCGGACCTGTTCATGAAGCGCGTGGCCGAGGAGGGCCAGTGGACCCTGTTCTCGCCCAACGAGACCCCCGACCTGCACGACCTGGTGGGCGAGGAGTTCGAGAAGCGCTACTGCGAGTACGAAGAGAAGGCCGCGCGCGGCGAGATCAAGGTGTACAAGACCCTCAACGCGGTCGACCTGTGGCGCAAGATGCTCGGCATGCTGTTCGAGACCGGCCATCCGTGGATGACCTTCAAGGACCCGTGCAACCTGCGCAGCCCGCAGCAGCACGCCGGCGTGGTCCACAGCTCCAACCTGTGCACCGAGATCACCCTGAACACCTCGGACGACGAGATCGCGGTGTGCAACCTGGGCTCGGTCAACCTGGCCGCGCACGTGGACGAGAACGGCCAGTTCGATCACGCCAAGCTCGAGAAGACCGTGAACACGGCCATGCGCATGCTCGACAACGTGATCGACTACAACTACTACTCCGTGCCCCAGGCGCGGCGCTCCAACCTGCGCCATCGCCCGGTGGGTCTGGGCGTGATGGGCTTCCAGGACGCCCTGTACCTGCAGCGCATCCCGTACGCCTCGGAAGAAGCCGTGGAGTTCGCCGACACGTCCATGGAGGCCATCTCCTGGTACTCCATCAAGGCCTCCACCGACCTGGCCGAGGAACGCGGCCGCTACGAGAGCTTCCCCGGCAGCCTGTGGAGCCAGGGCATCCTGCCGATCGACTCGATCGACAAGCTGGCCGAGTCGCGCGGTGACTACCTGCAGATGGACCGCACCCAGCGCATGGACTGGGAGAGCCTGCGCGAGCGCGTGAAGACCATGGGCATGCGCAACTCCAACACCATGGCCATCGCGCCCACCGCGACCATCTCCAACATCTGCGGGGTCAGCCAGTCGATCGAGCCGACCTACCAGAACCTGTTCGTCAAATCGAACCTGTCGGGCGAGTTCACCGTCATCAACCCCTACCTGGTCCACGACCTGAAGGACCGCGGCCTGTGGGACGAGGTGATGGTCAACGACCTCAAGTACTACGACGGCTCGGTGCAGCCGCTGGACCGCGTGCCCGAAGACCTCAAGGCGCTGTACGCCACCGCCTTCGAGCTGGACACCCGCTGGCTGGTCGAGGCCGCCTCGCGCCGGCAGAAGTGGATCGACCAGGCGCAGAGCCTGAACCTGTACATGGCCGAGCCCTCCGGGCCCAAGCTGGACGCCCTGTACAAGCTGGCCTGGGTGCGCGGTCTCAAGACCACCTACTACCTGCGCTCCATGGGTGCGACCCACGTGGAGAAGAGCACCGTCGCCGACTCCTCGCGCGCCAACAAGCTCAACGCCGTGAGCGGCGGCCCCGGTGACAGCGCCGCGGGCTCCGATGCCCCGGCCGCCTGCTCCGTACTCGACCCCGACTGCGAGGCCTGCCAGTAAGGCAGGCCTCCGACCTCAACCGAACACCGAACACGTAACACCGAATCGACAAGGAGAACGCACATGCTGTCCTGGGACGATCCGATCGCCGCCATCAAGGGCGAAAACCAGCAGGAACCCAAGGTCCGTCCGGGCATGGGCTTCCAGGAAAACGAAGACCTGATGACCACCGCCGGGGCCGCCCCCAGCGTCTCGCCCGAACCGGAGAACGCCGGCGGCCCCGCGCCCGATTACGATGAAGAAGCCCTGACCGGCACCGGCCTCGAAGACATCGAGATGGGTGCCGACCGCATCCGCGTGGACGACAAGCAGATCATCAACTGCAACGCCGACCTCAACCAGCTGGTGCCGTTCAAGTATCAGTGGGCGTGGCAGAAGTACCTGGACGGCTGCGCCAACCACTGGATGCCGCAGGAAATCAACATGAACGCGGACATCGCCCTGTGGAAGGACCCGAATGGATTAACTGAGGACGAGCGCACCATCGTCAAGCGCAACCTCGGCTTCTTCTCCACCGCCGACTCGCTGGTGGCCAACAACCTGGTGCTGGCCGTGTACCGCCACATCACCAACCCCGAGTGCCGCCAGTACCTGCTGCGCCAGGCCTTCGAGGAAGCGCTGCACACCCACGCCTACCAGTACTGCGTGGAAAGCCTGGGCCTGGATGAAGGCGAGATCTTCAACATGTACCGCGAGGTCCCCTCGGTGGCTACCAAGGCGGAGTGGGCCCTGCCGTTCACCAAGCACCTGGCCGACCCGAACTTCCGCACCGGCACCCCCGAGAACGACCAGAAGCTGCTGCGCGAACTGATCGCCTTCTACGTGATCTTCGAGGGCATCTTCTTCTACGTGGGCTTCGTGCAGATCCTCTCCATGGGCCGGCGCAACAAGATGACCGGCGTGGCCGAGCAGTTCCAGTACATCCTGCGCGACGAATCCATGCACATGAACTTCGGCATCGACGTGATCAACCAGATCAAGGTCGAGAACCCGCACCTGTGGACCGAAGACTTCAAGAACGAAATGCGCAACATGATCGCCGACGCGGTGGAACTGGAAGCCCAGTACGCCCGCGACACCATGCCCCGCGGCGTGCTCGGCATGAACGCGCCCATGTTCGAGGAGTACCTGCACTTCATCGCCAACCGCCGCTGCGCCCAGATCGGCCTGGCCGAACTGTACCCCGGCGCCGACAACCCGTTCCCCTGGATGAGCGAAGTGCTCGACCTGAAGAAGGAGAAGAACTTCTTCGAGACCCGGGTAACGGAATACCAGACCGGGGGCGCGCTGAGCTGGGACTGACCCGGCGAGGCCGAGACCCACAGAAGCGGAGCCAGGGAAATGGCCATGCAGCAACAGAAGAGGGCGCCGAAAGTCGGCGCCCTTTTTTGTGGAACGTTACGCCAGGTCCAGCGGGCTGCGCACCGCCAGGCCGCCCCGGTTCAGCACGTGCGTGTAAATCTGGGTCGTGGACACATCGCTGTGGCCCAGCAATTCCTGCACCGTGCGGATGTCGTAACCGCCCTCAAGCAGATGTGTGGCAAAACTGTGGCGCAAGGTGTGGCAGCTCGCCTTCTTTGCGATACCCGCCCGTCGGGCCGCAGACGTCACCGCCTTTTGCACGGCCGTCTCGTGCAGGTGATGCCGACGCGTTGCACCGCTTCGCGGGTCCACGGAAAGCCGTCCGCTCGGAAACACGAACTGCCAGCGCCACTCCCGCGCTGCCGCGGGGTACTTGCGGGCCAGGGCGTCCGGAAGCAGGGCCTCCCCGAAACCGGCATCCAGGTCTCGTTGATGCAGTGCCCGGGCCTCCTCGAGATGCCTCGAAAGTGGATCGAGCAGCGATTGCGGCAACGGGACGATACGATCCTTGTCGCCCTTGCCTCGCCGCACCACGATCAGCCCCTGATCGAACTCCACATCCTGGACGCGCAGACGAAGCGCCTCCATCAGCCGCATGCCCGAACCGTAGAGCAGGGAGGCGATGAGCCAGTGCATGCCATCGAGCTCCGCCAGCAGACGGTTGACCTCGTCGCGCGAAAGAACCACCGGCAACCGTTTTGGCCGACGAGACCGCCTGAACGCTCCCAGATCACCCAGGGGTTTCTCCAGCACCTTCTCGTAAAGGAACACCAGCGCATTGAGCGCCTGGTTCTGGGTGCTGGCCGCGACATTCCGTTCCACTACCAAATGTTCCAGAAACGCAGCCACTTCCGCACCGCCAAGCTCATCCGGGGACCGCTCCTCGAAATGCCAAAGAAAGCGACAGGCCCAGCCGAGATAGGCCTTCTCCGTGCGGAACGCCATACCCCGTGTACGAATGGCCGAGGCCAGCCGTGCAAAGAGATCAAGATGCTTGCGGATGAGCGGAGTAAAGCGCGTCTCGCCAACTCGTTGTGCGTAATCTTCCGGCGAAACCGGCGCAAACTCCCGTGCCGTCGTGGCATGTTGCGCCTCCAGCGTGCGCGCCGAATCCAGCCAGAAGTCCCAGTCCGGCGGTGTCGTCCATTCTGGCTTCACGATGCTATACAGAATCCGTATAGCATCGACGGTCTGTCGGAACTGCCAGCCCTGCACCGACGCTTTCTGCTCCTCGCTGGTCAGATACTGAGCGATGTCCTCCGCCCCGAGTTCCGCCAGGCGACGACCGGGATACGCCGCGATAAACCGTTCCGCCCGGACTACGTACCAGCGTACCGCCTTTGGCTTAACCCCTTGAGAAATCGCCACATTCCGGTATCGCTCCCAGAAACGGCGCTCCCTTTCGGCACGACTTCCTGTCGCCATCCGCCGACCTCCTTGTTTATCCATGATTCGCTCAGGGGTATGCTGCAGGAACAGCGGCTGCCAGAGCAAGGGCCGGCGCTGCGAGAATCAGGTGCTATACAGATTCTGCATATCACCAATATGACAGATTCTGTCTAATCTACTGTTAAAAATATAGGATCCAATGCTGGCCGCCACTAATCAGGATTTAATATGGCAACAGATGACACTCAGGATGTAGATTCAGATTTGGTTGGTAACGAAGACGTACCGGTACCGACGACTTCAAAGAAAAAGAGGTTGCGAAGGTCACTTTCTGCAGCTAGGAGAGAGCTGAGTGACGAAGAGCTAGGCTCATCAGCGGTTCAAAAACTGCTCATCGACGAAGTGGAGAGATTAGAGGACGAGAATCAAGATCTCGATTATTACAGGGAGCAGTTTCACGAAGCTGACAAAAAAGCATCAATCTTTGAGGAGCGCCACAGAAGAGTTCTCTCTCAAGAAATTATTTCTAATAGTTGCCTTGTTGTCGGGGCGGCGGCATTAGGATACGTCCCTTCTTTATCAAAGGATGTCACCACCGCAGCCATTGTCGCAGTTTTTGGCGGAATTTTAGTCGTTGCAGGAATTTGGGCTAAGGTGGTTCGTTTATGAGTGCAAAAATTATCGCAATAAAGGAGCTAGGTGAGATTTCCAATGAAAGGGTTGTTGCTAGGGTTAAAGGCAATATAGATATTGGAGCTTACGTCCTGCTTTCTACGGGATACGCGGACGAGTCGGTCACAAATGAGGTAGAAGACGCGTATTGGTTTCCTGACAAAGATGTATCTGAAGGTGATCTAGTTGTTCTTTACACTAAACGTGGTCGTGATAAAACTCGAGAAAATAAAAATGGAAGCAAAACACACTTTTTCTATTGGGGTAAAGATAGTGCTATTTGGGGGCGCTCAAATAGGGCTGCCGTTTTAATCCAATCAAGAAGTTGGCAAGCTTTTACTCCTGATAATTTTTAACAAGGCCAGGCACGGCGACGCCTACTACGTTGCGGCTTCGCCTCCATTCCGCAGTCGCGCGTGCTGGCTGCGTTATGCGCGATCTAAACGATGTCGATTCATTTCGTATTTGGCGATGGACATGGCGCGTGCAAATCCGACTGGGGAAATCGAATTTAACGCAGCACCCATCGCACATCTGACCTAAATGTCAGGTCTCGTCTGATTGCATACCGCGAGAGAAGGCACCCCTGTTTCATGCCCGGGAGTGGATGAGTATTGTGCCCGATGAGCGAACGGGAGGCTGACCGCATGGCGAGTACGATCCATTCCAACGCCCGCACCACACCCCGGATCCGGCAGGAACTGCAGGAGGCGCCGGCCGGCGTCAGCGACCCGGAACTGGCCCGGCGCTACGGCATCAGTCGCATGACGGTGCGCAAGTGGCGCCGCCGGCGCACCGAGGTGGAAGACCGGACCCATCGTCCGAAGACGATGCACACGACG
>NZ_KB906451.1:264971-439786 GCF_000381385.1 Thioalkalivibrio sp. ALE10 | reverse complement strand
TGCAGCGCAAGCCGACTCACCCTGGCGAAATGCTGAGAGAGGATTTCCTGCCGGACTATGGCTTGACAGTTGCGGGGTTGGCGGAGTCTCTGGGCGTTTCGCGCCAGTCAGTCAATGAATTGCTTCGTGAGCGCCGTGCTGTCAGTCCCGAAATGGCGCTTCGGCTTGCTCGTTTGTTTGGTAACTCTCCGGAATTCTGGCTGAATGCACAGCGATCTGTTGATCTTTGGGCTGCAGGCCAGTCGGTCAAGGAAGAAGTGAAACGCATCAAGCCGCTAGATGCTGCATAACAAGGCCACGGAGCGCGACGCGGGTGCTGTCGCACCCGCGCGGCTCATGGCTGGCGTTATCTCGCATAGACCCTGCTGTGCGTCGTATCCCGCGGATTTACAGGAGGTATGAACTACATGGACACCACCCGTCTGTCATTTCCCGAGGCCACCGGTCTCAGGCGGTACGACGCCGAACTGGCCTCCTGCCTGGCCGATCACTCCACCCTGGTCTACAAGGGCCACCGCGAGATCGTTACAACCCTCACCGCCGCTGGCTACGACCGGGTCGTCATCTTCCGCGACGGCGGCACCAACGCCTATCTGGAGCGCTGCGGTTCAACGCCGGGGGAGGGCGGCCGACGCTGGGTGCTGGCGTGGCGGGGCACCGAGGCCGACTATCAGGACATCATCGCCAGGGAAGTCGGCGAACAGGACCGACTCGTGGTCACCGGACACAGCCTCGGCGGCGCACTGGCCCAGCTCGCTGCCTTCTACCTCCACCGCGACCTGTTCGGCGACGGCGGCCAGCTCGCGGCCGTCTACACCTTCGGCTCTCCCAGAGTGTTCGGCGCCGAGCAGGCCAGGCACCTGGAGCGCGCATCGCCTTACCCCCATTTCCGGATCGTCAACGGCGCCGACCTGGTGCCCCGGGTGCCGCCGGTGGTGATCGGGTTCCGACACACCGGCTGCAACGTCTACATCGAGCGCAACGGCGATATCCGCAAGGCCCCGTCCTGGTGGCGCGTCTTCAAGGATGTCGGCTGGCGTCAGGCGGTCCTGGTCGGCCTCACGCTGCTGCTGGTATGGGGCGGCCTCACCGGACTGGAGGCGCTCGGCATGGTGACCCTGCCATGGTACGCGAAGGGCATCGTCATGGCCGTGCTCGCCATCGCCGCGGCGCAACTGCTGCCGAAGCCGCTGCGCCTGTTCCCCGGCAAGACCCGCGCCCGCTGGCGCCTCGTCAGCGACCATTTCATGGAGGCGTATGCGCGTGGGGTGCGGGAGGGGCGGGTGATCGGGTAGTTCTACTGCGGGGACTCTTGAGCCCGGCTGTTCCTTCCGTCGGATACCTTGTTTGCCTTCAGGCGAGGTTGTACTCTTTAATGTACATTAAAATGTACAAAGCGTTTCCATGTCAAGGGTTCGAGTCGATGAAGATATCCGTCCTCTGTCTGAATTTCGTGCAGGGGTGGCCACATTCATAAAGCAGCTCCATGAAACCCGTCGTCCTATGGTGCTGACACAAAGAGGTCGTGGCGTTGCAGTACTGGTGGATGTTCACGAGTACGAGAAGATGCAAGAACGTCTGGAAATGCTAGAAGAAGTGTACAAGGCGGAAGAACAAATAGCTTCCGGGGATGGTACGGAGCATGAAGATGCGAAGCGGCGGGTTTTGAATGGGCTGACCCAATGAAGATCGTCTGGTCCCCGCTTGCGCTGGAGCGTGTCGAGGACATAGCGCGGTATACTTCAGAAGATAGTCCGGATGCTGCGGTACGGTGGGTTGATGATTTATTTGCCGCAGTAGAGCGGTTATCTGATTTCCCCAAAAGTGGACGCATGGTTCCCGAGGTGGGATCACCTCGTATAAGGGAGCTGATATTTGGGGCGTACCGGGTGATTTATAGCATCAAGGATCAATTTGATATTCTGACTGTGCGTCGCAGTAGTCAGATATTGCGTATGTCCGACCTTGATGATGACGAAACATAACCACCGGCTACACAGCGACCGATTGTCCGCCGCTTCTTGGCTCCAATCCGGCGCGTGACCCGATCAACACCCACGTCAGGAACAGCCTGGAGAGCGGCGAGCTGTCCGCCGAGGCAACTATTAAGGAAAACTTAATGGTTCGTCAGGAAGGGGCGCGCCAGGTGCGGCGCAAGGTGAGTGTCTACAGCCTGCCGATGATCCTGGCCGTCGGCTACCGGGTGCGTTCCCCCCGGGGCACCCAGTTTCGCCAGTGGGCCACTGCCCATATGGAGGAGTACCTGGTCAAGGGCTTCGTCATGGACGACCAGCGCCTGAAGGATCCCGGCGGCGCAGAGACGAGGCACCGGAGGCCGATGCCGAGGACTTGCAGGAGCTGGAGGCGCTGGAGGAGCGGATCAGGAAGGAGGGCAAGCCATGAATGCTGCCTCCTCTGCCATGCGGCTGGGGGCCATGGGCCTTGTAGACCGCGGTCGGCACCACGCAGATCGCTCATGTGCTGGTGTCGCGGTTCGGCATCTTCGTCATCGAGACGAAGAACATGCGGGGGCTGGATCTTCGGCGGTGAGCTTCAGGCCCAGTGGACCCGGAAGATCTACCGGCGGTCGTTCCGGCTTCAGAACCCGTTGCGCCAGACCCGACGGGCGTACGTGGAGGGTTTGCGGGAGCGTCACGCGGCGCTGGTGGCACCCGGTTGTCCGCAATGTGGCAGCGCTTGATGTCTTGACGTTTTGATGTCTTGACGCTAAAACCTCTTGGTGTGGTTGTGTGGAGGAGCTCCATGAGCGAGACACCGAAACGTTCGACGGTTTATTTCGATCCTCAGTTGCATGCGGCGCTGCGGCTGAAGGCTGCGCATACAAATCGTTCCTTGTCGGATATCGTCAACGAGGCGGTTCGTGCAGCATTGGCCGAGGATCAGGAAGATCTGGCGGCGTTCGAGGAGCGCGTCTCCGAGCCAACCATGAGCTATGAGGCCTTGCTCGATGATTTGAAGGCTCATGGAAAAATATAGGCTTGTATTCAAGAAGTCCGTTGCCAAAGACCTTCGTTCAATCCCGAACAAAGATGTGGCTCGCATTCTTCAGCGCATGGAGGCGCTGCAGGATCATCCCCGTCCGGTCGGCAGTGAAAAGCTCTCGGGACAGGAGCGCTATCGCATCCGGCAAGGCGTGTACCGAATCATTTACGAAGTGGTGGATGACCTCCTGGTCGTGACGGTTGTGAAGGTCGGTCATCGTAAGCAGGTCTACAGACGCAGCTGAGCCGCCCTGGAAATAACTGAGCCAGCTGTTATTGAGAGTCTGGCATGCCGTTCAGGGCGGCTTTGCGGTCGGGGGCTCTGGGGGGGCTATGCAGTGTTTCGAACGGGCGTTGGCGGGGCTGGCACTGATCGGTTTGCTGGTTGTTAGCCTGGCAGGATGTCACCCGAACACCGAACCTGCCAGTACCGGCGGTGAGAGGGTAGCCGGTACCGAGGGCATCGATTGCGGCGACCATCTGCCGCTGAGTTATTCGCCCGATGGGCAATGGTCGGCGTTCTGGCTGTGGACCAATCGCGGTGAAAATGCCCCTCCCGAGCATCGGCTGGCCTTGCTCGATCTGGACACTGGCATCCGCCATCTGCCGGAACCCGATGGGCGCGACAGCAGCGGCGACGCGGCAACCGCCGCACCGCGAATCGACAAGCTTTGCTGGAGTCGTGATGGACAACGCCTGCTGACCGGTGTGTTGCCTCCCGACGCCAACGAGGCGACGCCCGTGCAGCAGTCCTTCGCGTCGTTGAAAGTGACACCGCGTGGCCAGCAACGACCGGCTGTGGTTCACGCAATCGACCTTGACCGGCCCGATCGAATGGAACTTGCCGATACCGCTGCATGTGGTGCCGAAGACATCGGTCACTGGCGATTTCAGGCGCCGTATTCGTATTGGGATGACTGGACCCAACTGGGCAAGGTGCAAGTCAAGAAGGTGGATCCGCGCCTGATCAGGCTGGAACTATCGGGTGGCCGCGTGCTGGGTGAACACCGACCCGTTCGCTGGAGTACGCGCTCGCTGATGGTATCCGATCACGCCTGGTCACCCGATCAGACGCAGCTTGCCTACGTGGTTCGCGAGTTGCGTGGAAGCTGGGGTGGGCTGTCGCATGCCTGGCTGACGGCTGTCGACGCCGAGCCCGTGCAACTGCTCAGCGGCGCCGTCTACGCCATGCAATGGCGCAATGACCAGGAACTGCATCTGTGTCTGAGGCGACCCGGGAAAGCAGAGTCGGCGGTCTTCGCCTGGCAATCTCCCTTCGACTAGCTCCGGACGCTGTTGGCTCCCATGTGATTCGAGTACCCCCAAGGTAAAAGCCAGTATCCTCATGGTAAGGAACCGGCTACTGCGGTCTCACTTGTACGGCCCTGGCCGCAAGACATCTGGGGGCTGGCCTGTTTCCGACCGTGGAGAAGGATGATACCCGTGATTTCGGCATTGATTCTTTTCTTGTGGGGGGGTGTCTGGTGGGTCGCGCAGAGGTGACGACGGGGCCAGCCCGGGGGCGCGCGGGTGCGCCCGGATGGAGTGCGTTTGCGGTAGCGAGCGGGGCAATCCTGCTCCTCGTGGCGCTGCCTCCGGCCGAAATCTGGGGTCGGTGGGGATGGGGTGTCGTTGTTCTGGTCGCCTGCGCCTGGGGGCTTGCTCTGGCGAATGCCTGGCAGGGCCGGCGATTGGCCCCCGCTCTGACGAACCCTCCGCGAGCGCGGCTGCTGGTGGCCGTCGGGCTGGCCGGTTTTCTGCTCACGGGGCTTTTCTGGGTCCGGGCCGCGCTGGGGATCCCCGCGGGGTGGCTGGGCGACCTGGGCCTGAAAATGGGGACGCTTTTCGGAGGATGGCCATGGCCGGCCCTGCTGCTGGCGGGGCTTGTGGGGCTCATGTTGCGTCCCCGGGGCTCCGGTGGTCCTGCTCTGCTCGGCGTGGCGCTGGTCGCGGGTACTCTCGGCTGGGGCGCGCATTTCCCGGTGGCGGACGCGGTGCGGTCGAGTTCGAACGCCGGGACTGGCGAGGTTCGTCGGGCACTCGAGGAGCCCCTTGCCACCCGGGCGGGGCTCGCGGCGTTGGGTGTTCTCGGTCAGCCCCGATCTCTCGAAGTGCGCCCCAACGGGCTTTATCTGGGCCCCGACGAGATACGAACGCTGGAGTTGCACGGGCGGACGTTCCCGGGCACTCGTTCGAACCTGTCGCGACCGGGCCAGGGGAGCCGCGTGCGTGTCACGGACGCCTCGGTCGTGGAGGTCGTGCGAGCGCCCGAGGGGGATCGCTGGGCGCTGAGGTCTCGCGCGCCCGGCGCCAGTGCCGTGGAGATCCGTGCGGGCGCGGCCACGCAGTGGATCGGCGTTCGTGTTTCGGATGAAGACGAGGCGGATTCCACGCCTGTCGATGTGACCGATCAGGTGACCTTTGAAGTCGGGGGCACTCGCGAACCGGGGCCGTCCGGTGGCTTTGCGCTTCGTCAGACCGTCCGGATGACCAACCACTCCGACATGGCGCTGGTCGGCCTCCTCCATCTGGTCATCGGTTTCTCCGCCGAGGCCGAGCCCGTACTGGTGGGGGCAGGACGAGTCAGGCACCCGGAGGTACGGTCGGTCTTCGGTTCCGACTGGCGGGTCTCGGTGGCGGAGATCTTTCCCGGGCCGGACGGGCTACGCCCCATCGTGCCCGCGCTGGCTCCGGGCGCAAGCTCGGAGCTGGAACTTCGCGTGGTGGCGCCGCTGGATCCCGATGCGCCGGATGTCGAACTGCGCGTGTTCGGAAGCATTCGGACGCCTTGAAGGGGGGGTGAATCAGCAACGTGCTTGATGCTGTGCTGCCTTGGCGCCAGAACACCGTTGGGCCTTAGCATGTCTGCAAGTGCAGCTGACCCGCCCAGGCAATAGGAATTGCTTCCGTACTCATGGCTGATACCCGTTACATCACCGCCAACCGTCTGACCGAAGAGTCGCAGGCGATCCAGAGGCGCGGGCGCAACCTGGTGCTGCTCCTGGGGTTGCCGCTGGCGCTCGGGGCGTTCTTCGTGCATCCGCTGGTGGGGCTGGTGACACTGGCGGGGCCTGATGCCTCGAGCGTTCGCGCCACACTCGCCGGGCGCACGTGGAGGGTCTGCGGGAGCGCCACTCGGCGCCCGCGGCACCCGTTTGTCCGAAATGCGGCAGTCCGATGGTGAAACGAAAAGCGCGCCAGGGTGCCAGCGCCGGCCAGGAGTTCTGGGGCTGCTCGCAATATCCCGCGTGCCGCGGGACCAGGGCCCTGCAATAGGGCCGACGCGTCAAGGTGCGCGGTTGATCGCGGGCGGGTGGGGGCGCCCGTCTGTGGGCTATCCTCCAGTTAAGAGAACCGGTCACGGCCGGCATGCCACGCGTCGGTGTCGCAGGCAGAGGGTTATGTTGGAGTCCGGTCCGCCGACTTTGTGGGGCCGGGTGTATCGGGGGCGTCGCCGTTGCAGCCCTGCGTGCTGAGCGACGTCGTTCTGTCGCGGGGAAGGGATCTCTGGGGCGCAGGGAGGGGATGCGAGATGGATCTGAAGATACGTGCGGCAGAGATCGGGGATGCGCGGCGACTGGCGGAGCTCATGGACTTCGCAGGCGAGGGGATTCCGATTTATCTGTGGCGGGAGTCCGCCGGTCCGGAGGGGGATCCCCTGGAGTTCGGGGCGCGCACCGTAAGCGGGACAGACGGCGGCTTCAGTTACGTGAATGCCCATGTGGCCGAGATCGGGGACGAGGTCGTCGGGATGCTGCTCGGGTACCGTCTGCCCGATCCGCACGACGTCGAGCCGTTGAGCGAGGCCCCGGTCGTGGTGCGTCCGTTGCTGGAGCTGGAGGCGCTGGCCCCGGGGTCCTGGTACGTGAACGCCGTGGCGGCCGATCCGGCCTGGCGCGGCCGCGGCGTGGGAAGCGCACTGATGCAGCGCGCGGAGGACGTGGCGGCCGCGACCGGTGCGGAGGTGCTCAGCCTGATCGTGGCGGAAGAAAACCGGGGTGCACGGCGGCTTTACGAACGGCTCGGTTATGCCGACGTGGCGCGCAGGCCGCTGTTCCCCTGGCCCGGTTGTCGGCATTCCGGCCACTGGGTCCTGATGACGAAGCCAGTCCCGGGAAGTGCCGGGCCTGTCTAGCCGGGCTGCGAGGGGGAGGTTTTCCACTCGTTCGCGAAGCGCGGCAGGGCGTCGAGGTAGACCTGGCAGGAGCTGGATCCCAGCTCGCCGCGCCTGCAGAGGTTGTTGATCCGGGTAAAACCGATGGCATCGATCAGCAGCGCGGTTTCGAGGGTCGAGCGATCGGAATCGGCCCAGCCCTGCAGCATGCGGACGCTGTCTTCGTCGAAATCCCAGTGCTGCGCGATGGCGACGGAGGCGTTTCGTGCGAGGCTTTCCAGCTCGTCGATGAACCCGGATGACACGGTGGGAACCTCGAGGGTGTCCAGGTTGCGCAGCAGAACCATGAGTCCGCTGCTGTGAGTCAGGGCCGAGAGATGGAGCGCGAACCCTTCGACCCCGCCGCCGATGTGCCGGGCGCCGACCTTCACGTTCATGGCGGTTTGCAGCGTCTCCGGCCAGATCTGCCGCAGGCCTTCCGAGTTGAGGCGACGATCCTGCCCGAATTGAGCGATGGGACTGATGATGGCGGCGGCTACCACTTCGCGCATGCCCCGGTTGCCCAGAATCGTCACGGCCTGCTCGATGCTCACAATCTCCTTGCGGTTCGGTCGTACGGACGGACTGTTGACGACCTTGAGCATGTTGCCGGCCAGAACGGGATCGCTTTCGACCATCTTCGCGATCTCTTTCGATCCGTATTGCTCGGGATCGCGCAGGGTGGCCATGAGTCGGGGCGCGATCCGGGGAAGCCGCGGCACCCTGGCGGTGAATGCGGTGGGATCCTCCATGAGCCGCTCTCGATGCTCGCGCAGCCAGGCGCGCTCCTCGGGGCCGGGCGAGCCTTCGGACTGGTGTCGGGTGGCGAACAGTCCGGCGCAGTACCGTGAGGAGAGTTCCCGTTCCGAGAGGAGCGGTTCCGTGCCGTCGCCTCCTCGCACTGCGTCGCTGCTGGCAGTGCCTTCGCGGGCGTCCGACTTCGGTGCGCGGCCGGGGGCCGGCTGGCTGTTGTCTCTCGCGCGAGCGAACCATCGCCGAAGCCGGGAGAGCATCATGGGTGGGGCGTCCTTGTATGCGGTGTATGGCTTGCGACGACCGGGCCAGGGGTGGGCCCGCGGCTGCCGTCGGGTGACCGCTGTTCGGCTATGACGGGGGTGAAAGGTAACCTGCGGAAAAGGTGAAGTAAACGGAGGGCGGAACGTGTGGCCGGCGAGGACACCTGCCGAAGGTGTCGGATCATCGGCCGATGCCCACCGCGTGCAAGAGAAGCAGCGCATCCGGGTTGCCGAACTGAGGCAATCCCCGGGCGCACGATGTGTATCGATCACTTTGCCGTTCACCCCCGGACAAGACAGGCGGACCGCGAAACCGGGCAGGTGTCACTTAGCAACCGCCATGAGGGTCCTCCCACCCCCAGCGTCTGCACCAGCGGCATGGCCGGCATAATCAACCCGATAGTCCCCGATGTGGCAGGGTCCCCGTCAAAGTCGGGATTCCACCGGCTGCGAGTGCGGAGGACTGGCACGGGGTAATGCCGGCGGATGCAGTCGGTTGTCTTGCTCCGCCCCGGGCCTGCGTCGAGTTCCCCTGTCTGGGAGGTGCTGCGGGGCCACATAATGGGCGTCAGGTGGTTCCGGCAGTTCGACACGGGGCCGCGCCCACTGCAAGGAGTGGAAGTATGTTCAAGAGGGTCCTGGTCCTCGGCCACATCAGCGGCATCCGCATCCAGATCCACGTGAGCTGGGTGTTCATCCTGCTGTTGCTGCTGACGGCCATGAGCACCGGCTTCCACTACCAGTTTCCGGAGTGGACCCTGCCGATGGTGGTGGGCACCGCGGCGGTGACGGCCCTGCTGTTCTTCGTGTCCATCCTGGCTCATGAGCTGGGCCACAGCGTGGTGGCCATCCGGCGGGGCGTTCCGGTGGAGTCCATCACCTTGTTCATCTTCGGCGGGCTGGCCCAGATGGGCGGGGATGCCGAGCGCGCGGACGACGAGTTCTGGATCGCGATCGCCGGGCCGGCGGTCAGTGTGGCCCTGGCGTTGATCTTCGGGGGGCTCGCGCTGGTCACCGCCGGCTGGTACGAACCGGTGTCGGTGGTCATGGGCTGGCTGGCGTTCATCAATCTGGTGGTGGCGATATTCAATCTCATCCCCGGTTTTCCGCTGGACGGGGGGCGGGTGTTCCGCGCGCTGGTGTGGAAGTTCACCGGCGACCCGCGCAGGGCGGTGGATGCCGCCGTCTGGGGCGGTCGGATGGTGGCGTATCTCCTGTTCGGCTTCGGCTTCTGGAACCTCCTGGTGATCGGCAACCTGATCGGCGGCGTCTGGATCATGCTGATCGCCTGGTTCCTGCTGACCATGGCCGAAGGGCAGGGGCGGATGTACGAGATGCGCGAGCGGCTGGTGGATGTGCAGGCGCGGGATCTGGCGGATCCGGAGCCGCCTTTCGTCAGTCCGGATGCATCCATCCAGGAGTGGATCGACCAGGGCGTTCTACCGGGCGGGTGCCGTTCGTTCCTGGTCGGCGAGCCGGAGCGGGTGCAGGGGCTGGTGACCCTGAGTGACAGCCGCAAGGTGCCGCGGGAGCAGTGGGTGACCACCCGGATCGCCGATATCATGACCCCCGCGGATTCGCTGAGCTATGTCGGGCCGGATACGCAGGCCGAGGACATCCTGCGGCTCATGAGTGAGCACAACCTCAACCAGATCCCGGTGCTGGAGGAATCCGGCCGGGCCATCGGATGGATCGACCGCCAGAAGCTCCTGTGCACCATCGAAATCCACATGGAGGTCAAGCGCTAGCAACCCGCGCGTCACGGAGTGGCCATAGGGGGCGACTGCAAAGGGGTACGCCACGCCCTGTTACAGGGCCGACGGGTTAAAGTGCGCGGTTGATCCCGGACGTTGGCAGGCTGGGGCATCCATGGCAGACACTCGCTACGTCACTGCAAACCGGCTGACTGAAGAGTCGCAGGCGATCCAGAGGCGCGGGCGCACCCTGGCGCTGTTTCTGGGGTTGCCGGTGGCGCTGGGGGCGTTCTTCGTGCATCCGCTGGTGGGGCTGGTGACGCTGGCGGGGGTGGTCGTGCTGGTGGGCCTGGTGGGCGGCAGCGCGGTGATCGAGGCGGGGGCGCGAGGGGAGGATGCGGCGCTGGAGTATCTGGCGGAGCTGCCGGACTCATTTACGATCTTCAATCAGGTGGACCTGCCGGACGAGCGTTCGCGCACGGGTGTGGCGGAGGCGGATCTGGTGGTGGCGGGGCCGGAGGCGCTGTTCGTGATCGAGGTGAAGCACAACAGCGGGGCCATCGACTGCGACGAGCAGGCCTCGCAGTGGACGGTGAGCAAGACCGGGCGGCGCGGCAGCCGTTACACCAAGCAGATGCGCAACCCGGTGCGGCAGGTGAAGAAGCAGGTGTGGCTGCTGAGCGAGTACCTCAAGGGCCGCAAGGCCAAGCGCTGGATCCAGCCGATCGTGCTGTTCACGCACCCGGAGGTGTCGCTGGGGCGTTCGGACGACCTGTCGGTCCCGGTGCTGACGGGGCCGGAGCTGGTGGACTACATCCGCCGCTTCCGCCCGGAGCGCCCGCGCCCGGTGAAGGAGAACACGGTCCGGGCCATCGCGGCGCTGAAGGGCTGAAGCCGGGCGGGACCGGGGCCCGGGCAGGGCTGTCCGATCCCGCGCGGGCGGTTATTCCTCGCCCGGTTCTAGCAGGTGAACGTCCGGGGCCTCAGCGGGCGACCGGGACGCGGTCCCAGTACTGCATGGCCGAGAACTCGCCCTCGAGGCGGAACCCGTCGCTGGCACCCAGGTCGTCCAGCGGGGTGGCCGTGCCCTCGACGTCCAGATGGCCGTGGAACGCGCCGTCCGGGGTGGAGGAATCCAGCCGGACCTCTCCGCTCAGGCCCTGGCCGACGGTCAGGAAGGCGATGTCGCCGGCTTCGCTGACATCCCCCACCAGCAGGTGCGCGGCCAGCTGGCCCTCGGCCTCGGCGCTGTGCGGGTCGGCGGCGACCTCCAGAGTGTCAGTGTCATCGGGGATGCCCGCACCCACCCGGGTGAAGATCATGCAGGCGGTGGTCTCCAGCTCCGGCAGGAGGCCCTCCACCACCAGGACGAATCCGTCGCCCTGCTGCGGGTCCTCCTGGCCGCCCCAGGCCGCCTGCCCGAGCAGTGGACCCGAGTGGGCCCCTTCCACCATGGCGCCGTCGAAGGTCGCGTTCTCGTCCAGCATCGAAGCCAGCTCGTCGCGGGGAATGTCGTCGGGCAGAGGGGGGCAGGCATCCAGCATCTCCGCCAGCACCGGCGGGGTCCGCAGGTATTCGAAGGCGGCCGCGCTGGCGCGTGGGTACTCCTGCAGGGCGGCGTAATCCGGTGCGTCGGCGTCGTCGCTGAATTCGGTGACCTCGATCCGGTAGGCGATGCCCGAGGCCTGGCCGGGTGACTGGTCTTCTTCCAGTGCCCAGTCCTGGGCCTCCATGGTTTCCAGGGTGTCGGCCGAGGTATGGAAGCCCTGAAGCTGCAGGCCGGCCGGCATGCCAAGCGGTTCCAGGGCCTCGCCGAGGGTGTGGAGGTAATGGGCCTCGAGGCCGTCCGGGACGCTGGGTCCGATGGCCATGCGGAACATCCCGGGGCTCAGCTGCAGCAACGCCGACGAGAAGGGCTCGTCCTCGTACACCCACACCGTTCCGTGGTTTACGGAGAACAGGGCCTCTTCATCGTCGCTGTCGAGGTTGGTCATCTCGGTGACCGCGGCCAGGCGGTAGCCCTGTGCCGTCTCCCCGGCGATCTCGCGCGTCTCGCCGGTTTCGGCCACGTGTACGCGATATTCTTCTACGCGCCGCTGGTTGTCGAACATGTCCTGGAACGTGTGCGGCGGCTCCACCTGTTCGCCTTCGAACACCGGCAGCAGAACCCCCAGCTCCTGCTCCTTGCGATACAACTCGCCATCCAGGGCGGGGCCGGTGAACAGGTCCTCGCGCCCGCCGAGGCCGGAACGGTAGTCCTCGTCGGGATGGATGCGGGTGATCTCCGGGCCCTGGGTCACCGTCCAGCGGATCTCGTCGCCCTGGATGTCGGTCAGGACGCCGTAGCGGTAGTGATCGCCCCCGCCGTCGAGGACGAGGGGTTCGAGCTGGATCGGCGACTCATCCGCCGAAGCGGTGAACGCGGGGATCGCCAGTGCGGGCAGGCCGAGGGCCAGCACCAGCGAACGGCTGCGGAAACGGGTCTTCGCGGGCATCGAACATCTCCTGGATCCGGACGGTCCTGTTGCATGCTCAACAGACTCAATATGGCACCGTCCGCGGAGATGCACCCCCTCCAAACGAGGGGGTATGCCGGTATCAGTTGCTGAAGAGGGCCTCCAGCTCGTCCTCGCGGCTGCGCACCGCCTCCATGTCCTGCTCGGGCACGTCGGGCGCGACGTTGTGCAGCATCTCGCGCTGCTGCTCCAGGGCGTCGCGCATGGTCGCCTTCTGTTCCGCCGGCATGTCCGGATCGTCCTCGATGCGCTGCAGGCTTTCGTCCAGCTCGCGCTCCATTTCCGGGAGCCGGCGCTCCATCTCCAGCGCATGCCGGGCGTTGAAGATCTGCGAGCCGATCTCGGTCAGTTCGTGGCTGCTGTCGAAGCCGTGACGCGCGGCGATCTCCTCCACCTCCTGCTCCATGCGCGCCACCTCTTCGATGGCCTGGCGGACCTCCGCCATCGAGGCTTCGTCGTCCTGCGCGCCCATCGCCGGTTCCTGCACCTCGGGTTGTTGCGCGCTCCACTCGTTGAGTTCCTGGGTCGCCGCCAGCCAGCGGTCGATCGTGTCGCCGTCCAGCGCGTGCGCGGGCGCGGCCAGCAGCGGCAGGAAAAGCGCGAGCATCAGCAACGGTTTCGTGAAGCCCTTCATGGCAAGTCCTCGGTTCGCGGGGTTCGGTTTTCGGAGTGTACGGCGCCATCGTCGCGCCATGCCAGCAGGTCCGTCATCGCGCGCAGGAGCTGCCACTGGCCGATGAGCCCGACGCCATGCGGGTCGATGTGGGAGAAGCCGTCGATGCGGTGCAGGTCGGTGTCGCCGATGGCACGGGCGAGGTGCGTGCTTTCGGTATGCGGGATCATCCTGTCGTCCCGGCCGTGGATGAGGAGGGCGCGGCCGGAAAGATGCGAGAGATCGTGCTCGGCGAGGGACCAGGACTCGATGGCTTCCCGCGCGCCGGCCGGCAGGTCATCCAGCAGCTGCGGTACCCGCTCGTGGTTATCGTTCAGGATCAGCGCCAGCAGGCTTCGGCCCTCCTCGCCGAGCGGGTCGCTCAGGTCGTCGATGGGGACCTCGGGGTCGGCGGCGCGCCGGCGGGCGATTTCGTCGAGTAGCGCGCGGTCCGCGCGGTCATCGAGCACATGCAGGTTGCCGCGCAGGAAGAACCACTTCGCCAGCGGATCGGGCGTGCGTTTCTGCCACCGGCTGGAGTCGGGTTCCCGGTAGGCCCCGGTGGTGGCGAAGGTGACGACGTTTTCGGTGTCGTAGTAGCCGCCGATCCCGACCAGGAAGTCGATGGCTCCCTTCCCCTCCGGCTTGAGTGTGGCCAGCACGGCCAGGCCCACGGCGTAGGAGATGGCGGCCACCCCCACGTTCTGGTCGTCGGGAGCGTGTTCCGGCTCCAGGCGGGCGAGCAGGGCGGCGGCGTCGGCGATGGCCGCGGCATCCTCGCTGCGCACTCGGAGCGCTCGTGAGCCCTGCAGGTCGGGAACCAGCACCAGAAACCGCGCCCGCGCCAGCGTATGGGCGAGCTGCACCAGCCGCGGGTCGTCCTTGCCCTGTGGCGTGAAGCCCGGTACCAGGACGATGCGCGCGCCCACCTCCTGTCGGGGATGGTACAGGTCGGCCGCGATGTCACCTTCGTCCGTCGTGAGCGACAGCGTTTCGCGCGCGGGCTCGGGGGTGCGCTCCTTCAGCGCGCTCGGCCCCGCGCCGGCCTCGATGTCCTGGAGCACGCGCATGGCCTCCCAGCTCTGCGCGGCGATCCAGCCCGCGAACATCACCAGGCCCAGCAACAGCACAGCCGCGATGCGAAGCATGCCCTTCTCCCGTCAGTCCGGACTTGCTGCCTCGGGAGTATGGGGCAATCGACGCGTTGCCGCCCGGGGGTGACGAGTCCGTAAACGTTCACGTCGCCGGCCGGATGCGTCCCTGGGCGTCCTTGCCGCCGTCAGTCCCGCTTGCGGAATTGGGATGGTATAAGATAACGTTTCGTTAATCGGGATGCGGGACCCCTGCAGCTCCCGCGTCTCGCGTGACGCACCGCTCCCTGTCTGGCGTGGGCTTCTATCTCCCTCGCATCGGTTTCCCTCGCCGGGTCCGAGTGTCGTCTGCGCCCCAAAAAAGAAACGATATAACGTTATCTTTGTGCTCAGGTTCGAGGCCAATAATGAAAACATCCCACCCGATTTTCGCGCCGTTACTGACCGGCTCCTTCATGCTTGCTTTTCCGGCCGTGGCGCAGACGGAAGATGATCACGAGACCGCATCGACGCCCTCCATTGAGCCGGTGGTGGTAACGGCAACCCGTTCCGCCATCCGCAAGGAAGAAGCTCCCTCGGGTTACACCGAGGTCACGCGTGACGATGTGGAACGCAAGCCGGCCACGTCCCTGGCGGATCTGCTGGGCGATCTGCCGGGCGTTGCCGTGGATAACGAGCGGGACGGGCGTAGTCAGATTCGGATCCGCGGGTTCGAACCATCGCAGACGCTGATGCTCGTCAATGGTCGCCGGATCAACAACACCGATGCGCTGGTGGGCCACAGTAATTTCCGCCTGACACAGCTCCCGACGGCAGCCATTGAGCGCCTCGAGGTGGTGCGCGGGCCCCTGTCCTCTCTGTACGGGGCGGATGCCCTTGGTGGCGTGGTCAATGCGATCATTCGTCCGCCGGAGGATGAATGGACCGGGCGAGTCCGGACACGTGTCGGTGTCACGGATCCCCGCCCGGGCGGCGAAGAGCGCAATCTTTCGCTGTACACCGCCGGTCCGCTGGGAGAGCGCACGGGTGCGCTGCTGAGCCTCGATTTCCTGAACCGGAACGCTTCTCGCAATCCCGATGAGGAGGGCGTGGATGAGATCGAGGGTCGGGAAGCGGTTACCGGGTATGGCAGTCTTTTCCACCGGCCGGCTGCGGGCCACGAGATCGAGGTGTTCTTCAACGTCGCTGATGACCAGCGTCGTGCGAATCTGGGCGAGGACGGCGAACGTCGGCTGGACCTCCTTCGCTACAGCGCCGGGATCCGTTACGACGTGGAAATCGGTCCATGGGATGCCCGCTTCGACGCATACCGCTCCCGAAGCGAGAGCGAGTCGCGGCATGTGGATCGGGAAGACGAGCACACCGACGATGTCATCGACGTGAGCGCCTCCCGTCACTGGGGGCAAGGACAGGAAGTCACGGCGGGCGCCGATTATCGGCGCGAGAGTTTCTGGCGCGAGCGCGGGGGTGAACGCGAATTCGGCGACACGGTAACCCACCGCGGTGCGTTTGTGCAGAACCGCAGCTACCTGCTGGAAGACCGACTGATTGTCACGCTGGGTACGCGCTTCGACGACCACACCAATTACACCGGTGAGATCACCCCGAGTGCCGGCGTGGTCTACAACTTCACCGACACTACGCGGGTGAAGGCGGATTACGGCCGCGGCTTCAGTGCGCCGGACCTGCGTCGCTCGACGGATACCTTTGAGGGTGGCCCCCCTATCCCGACCCTCGTAATCATCGGCAATGAGGACCTGGAGCCCGAACGCAGTGACAGTTACAGCCTGGGTTTCGAGCACGATGACGGCCAGCGCGAGTTCGGCGTGACCCTGTTTCGTAACGAGATCGAGGACCTCATCAATACCCGCTGCATCGAAAACTGCGACTTCCGGACCCCGGCTAATCCCGAGGTTCGACAGTATCAGAACGTCGACAGCGCATTGACTCAGGGCGTGGAGCTTGAGGCCGGGTACCGGTTCGGCGAGTCCGGCATCGTCCGCGCCAACTACACGTATCTGGACACCGAGGACCGGGACACAGGCAAGACCCTGGAAAACCGGCCACGGCAGCGTTTCAACCTCCTCACCGAGGCGGCTGTCTGGCCCGGGGCCACTGCAAACCTGCGCGCTGAATACATCGGTTCCCAGCGGCGGGGGAGTGAGCGCACGCGCGACTACACGCTGTTCCACCTGGGCATGAGTCAGGAACTGGCCGACGGGTTTTCGGTGCAGGCGGGTATCGAGAACGTCACCGATCAGCGGCTGGGGGATATCGACGAGGCCTTCAGCCGTGAGATCCGCGGTCGCTTCTACTACGTCTCTGCCAGTTGGGAGTTTTGACCATGAGGATCCTTCGAGGAGACCTGGCCCGGTGGTCGCGCTCTCTTGCGTTCCTCATCCTGGCGGGTGTCGCGTCGGCGGCAGCCGCAGATACACCCCGCATGCTGCTCCTTGGCAATGAAACCGTGCGCCCCGGGGTGCTTCAGGAGTTCGAACATATCGGCGAGGAGCAGGGCATCCATGTGGATACGGGTCGGGTTGAGGACCTGGAGGCCGAGCCGGATCCCGGTCGGGTGCATGACCGGGATTTGGCGATCGTCTTTGCCCCGAGCCACGCGATCGCCAACCCGGACCATGTCGCCGCGTTGCGGGAGGCCCTCGCGGACGCCGGTACGCCAGTGGTTGTCGTCCATCGCGGTCAGGCGGATGCCGACGGCCTTGATGACGATACAGCCAGACGCATCGCTGCGTACCTGACCGAGGGCGGTGCGCGCAACTTCGAACACGCCTTTGCCTACCTGGACGCGGCGGTATTCGGTCGCCACGCCGAAGCCGTGCCCGATCCCGTGCGATACCCGGACCGGGGGATTTACCACCCGGACTACGAGGGTCTGGTGTTCGAGGATCTGGACGAGTACGAGGCTTGGCGCGGGGATTTTGGTGAGCGGCCCGTGATTGGTATCGCGATCCACGACAGCCACGTGCGCCATACCCTCACGGACTGGATCGACACCACCGTCGAGCTGATCGAAGCCGAGGGAGGCGTGGCCCTGCCGTTTTTTAGTCCGGTGAATGACGCCGAGGGCATGCAGCCGTTGGTGGCTCGGGAGGGCGAACCGGCCATCGACGCGTTGCTGTTCTACCGGGTCATGCTCAACCCGGATGACCGCCGCGAGGACTTTGCTTCCCTGGGCGTGCCAGTACTGCAGGGCCTGATTTACCGGGATGGCTCCGAGGCCGACTGGCGGGGCGATGACGTGGGCTTTCCCCGCGGCAGCACGCCGTTCTACTTTTCCATGGCGGAAATGGCAGGGGCCACCGATCCGACCGTGGTCGCCGCGGAACGCTCCGGCGACCAGCAGGTGGTGGCGATCCGCCCGGAGCTGGATGCACTTGTGCAGCGGGCCTTCAACGCGGTGGATCTGCAGCGCAAGCCCAACGCCGACAAGCGCCTGGGTGTGTACATCTACAACTATCCGACTGGCGAGACCAATTTCTCCGCCTCCAACATGAACGTCCCGGAGAGTCTGGCAGCCACTCTCGCGGACTTGGCCGATTCCGGTTACACCGTGGATGCCGTCGACGCTGATCAAATCAGTGAGGCCGGGAAACGCCTGGTGGGGGCCTACTATCGGGATGCGGATCTGCAAGCGCTGGTCGACGATGACCTGGCCGAGTTGTACCCGGTGAGTGCCTACCGCGAATGGCTGGCGACGCGAGGCGAGGCGTTGCGTGCGCGGGTAAAGGAGGAGTGGGGCGAGCCGGAAGCTGCGCCCACCGTCGTCGAGCACGAAGGTGAGCCGCACTTTGTCGTCCCGCGGCTGGAGATAGGCCACATGGCGGTGCTGCCGCAGCCGCCCCGGGCCATGCCGGGTGACCCGGAACGAGAAGGGAAGTACCACGATACCGACCTTCCCTTCAGCCACGATTACCTGGCCAGCTACGCCTGGCTGCACCAGGGCCACGAGGCCGATGCCCTGGTGCACTTCGGCACGCATGGCTCGGCGGAGTACGGGGTGGGCAAGAGCCGCGGTCTGGCCCTGGAGGACGATCCTCACGCGGTGGTTGGCGAACTTCCTCATGTCTACCCCTACATCGTCGACAACCTGGCCGAGGCCACGATCGCCAAACGGCGGACGCGGGCGACCATGGTGTCGCATCAGACACCGCCCTTCGCCCCGGCGGCGCTGTATCACGAGCTGGTCGACCTCCATGATCTGATCCACGACTGGGAGGAACTGGACGACGGGCGCACCCGCGAGCGGGTGGAAGAGCAGATCGTCGAGGCCAGTCGCGAGCTGGACATGCACAAGGATCTCGGCTTTGGTGACGAAGAGCTGGCCAGCCGTTTCCACGATTACGTGCACGCCGCCCACGATTACATCCACGAGCTGGCGCAACAGAGCGAGCCCATTGGCCTGCACACCTTCGGGCGTCCCGCGGACGATGAGCATCTGCTGTCGACCGTCATGCAGATGCTGGGGGAGGACTACCACAAGGCGACGACGGTGGATCCCGAGGAGCTTTTCGCGGGGGATTTCGAGACCGCGGTGGTGGAGTCCGAGCCGTATCGTCTGCTGAAGAAGCATCTGCTGGACGGGAGCCCGCTCGAAGATGCGGACTCCGATGTGACGGAATATCTGGAGCACGGGCAGGTCCACCTCGATGCCCTGCGCGAGGCTGGCGGCGAGACCGAGGGACTGATTAACGCCCTGAACGGAGTTTTCGTCGAACCATCGGTGGGTGGAGACCCCCTGCGCAACCCGGATTCGCTGCCCACAGGGCGCAATCTCTATGGCTTTGATCCGTCACGGGTGCCGACCCGTGCAGCGTACGAGACCGGCGCCGAGCTCATGGAGGGGCTGATCCGCGATCACAAGGAGGAGCACGGGGAACCGCCGGAACGTCTGGCGTTTACGCTCTGGTCGATGGAGGTGATGCGCCACCACGGTGTGGTCGAGGGTCAGGTGATGAAAGCGCTGGGCGTCGAGCCGGTCTGGAACGACCGTGGTCGCCTGGAGGGCTACGAGGTCATTCCCCGGGATGAACTCGATCGTCCTCGGGTCGACGTGGTCCTGCAGGCCAGCGGGCTCTACCGCGATGCCTTCGCCGGTACCCTCGAGCTGCTGTCCCGTGCCGCCGCCGAGGTGGCCGGACGTGAAGAACCGGATAACCCCGTCCACGCGATGACCCGTACGCTTGCGGAGCTACTGGAAGGCACCGATCTGGACGCCGACGCGGTACAACGCCTGAGCCGTACCCGTGCCTTCTCTGCGGACATTGGTCAGTATGGTACCGGTCTGGAAGGCGCCGTGGCCGATGTGGACGCCTGGTCCGAGGGCGAGACCCTGGATGAGGATTACATGGGTCGGGTTTTCCTGGACCGTCTGGAACACGCGTACGGACCGGACCCCGACCACTGGGGCGAGACCGTACCGGGGATCAACCTGTTCGAGCGACAGCTCGGGAGCGTGGATGCAGCGGTCTTCGCCCGCAGTTCCAACGTCTTCGGGCTACTCTCGTCCGACGACCCGTTCCAGTATCTGGGCGGACTTTCCCTGGGGGTGCAGACGGCCGGTGGCGAGCGGCCGGAACTCTATATCAGCAATCTGCGCGACCCGGTGGACGCCAGGATGGAGCGGGCGGATCAGTTCCTCTCGCGGGAGATCCGCACGCGCTATCACCACCCGCGCTGGTTGCAGAGCATGGTGGACGAAGGCTACTCCGGCACGACCACGCTCCAGGACACGGTGGAGAACCTGTGGGGCTGGCAGGCGACCGCGCCGGAGATGGTGCGTGACGACCAGTGGGATCGTTTTTTCGACATCTACGTAAATGACGCCTACGAACTGGGGCTCGAGGAGTGGTTCGAACAGCACAATCCGGAGGCGCTGACCCGTATCACCGAACGCATGCTGGACGCGGCGCGGACCGGCCACTGGACGCCGGACGAGGCCGTACTGGAAACCCTGGTGGAGCAGCATCAGGAGTGGACTGGCGAGCATGGAGAAACGGGGACCAGCGAGGATCGCGACGCCTATGTGGCCGAAACGGCGGCCGGCTTTGGCATGAATACCGTGGCGGTTCCGGATGCCGATGCCAGCGGAGCGAGCGACCCCGTAACCGTCAGCGGTAGTGTCATGGAGCCGGTGGCGGAACCGGAGCCGGAAGCAGAGTCCGGCGCACCTCCGTGGCAGGTCCTCGTGTACATCGCAATGCTCGTCTTGCTCTTCCTGGCGGGTGTGGTCCACCAGGCTCTGCGCGGGCGCCGATCATCCACCGGATCCCAACATCGAACGGGAGCGGAATCATGACTGCACTGGAAATGGCCATGTACGAGCTGGGACGCCTGTTTCTCGTCCCGGTGCTGCTCATCATCATGGCGCTGTTTGCGTACGCCTTTTATGCACTGGGCGCCTTCGCGTTCGAAGCCTGGCAGCGGCGCAGGGATGTCGCACCCTGTCCCCTGCAGGATTATCGGAACCGGTTCGGGAGTGCCGACAGCGAGGAACTGGAGCTGGTGGTCCTGCGTCAACTGGAGCCCTTGCGGGTGGTCTCGCGGACGGCACCCATGCTCGGACTGGTGGCCACCATGATCCCGCTCGGGCCCGCACTGCTGGCCCTGGGTGACGGGGATCTGGCCACCGTCGGTGAACAACTCGTGGTGGCCTTCGCGGCGGTGATCCTTGCACTCATCACCGCCTCGATCACCTTCTGGGTGCTGACCGTCCGGCGCCGCTGGCTGCTTACCGCTCTCAAGCAGGTCGAACGGCAGGAGACGGTCACATGAGCCGATTCCTGGATTCCGAGGAAGAGGCCGATCCCATCCTTTCCGTCGTCAACATCGTTGACGTGTTCCTGGTGATCATCGTGGTGTTGCTGATCATGGTCGCCCAGAGTGCCGCCAGTGAGATTCAGGACGTGGACTCAGCGGAGCAGGGTGAGGTGGTTCCGGAGACCATGGAGGAACTGGACCGCTACGAGAGCAGCGGCGAAATCGGTGAAGGACAGGGCGTGCGTGCCGGTACGACGTATCAGCTGGAAGACGGCACCATGGTCTTCGTGCCCGACGAAAACGAATGACATGCGGGCCAGGTCAGTGACCTCCGCCACACCGGCGGACTTCCGGCCCCGGGCGTGCAGGGCCCTGCAACCCCCTGCAACTCCCCGCTGCGATGTGAAGCATGCCCTGTTCCCGTCACTCCGGGGGCAGCCCCGCGTGGACAGGGCCGCGGACCCTTCTAGACTCCATGCAAGGCCTTGTGGTCTGGAAGCAAGCCCCGCTGGACGGGAAGGAGGCAGGTCATGCGCATCGCGAAGTCCGACGTGCCCGAGGTGTTCAGTGCCCCGGGGGCCGTCGCGCGTCAGGCCCTGGAGTTCGGCGACGCGTCCGGTTACACGGAGATGACGGGGGAGTATTTCTCGCTGGATGCGGGCACCGACATCACCCCGCTGCTCCACGGTTTGAAGGAGGATCTCTGCCAGTCACCCCACTGGGGTTACATGATTCAGGGCCGCCTGATCATGACCTACCGGGATGGTAACGAGGAGGCCACAGCCGCCGGGGATCTCTTCTACTGGCCTCCCGGGCACACCCTCCGGGTGGAAGAGGACGCCGAGATCATCCTCTTCAGCCCGCAGCACGAGCACTGCGAGACCCTGAACCATCTGAAGCAGCAGCTGGAAAACTGACTTTCCCTCACCGGGGCAGCCCGTCGAAGGGCCCCAGCGAGCCCCGGTGGTGGAAAGTGGCGAGCTCGTGGCCTTCTGCCTGTCTATCCTCGGGTTGAAGGCATGGATCCGCGTTTGCGTGACCCGGCCGCGGCGAGAGGGGCAGAACGATGACGATCAGCACTACATTGCAGGAATTTCTCGACGAGCGGGACGTGAATTATCAAGTCGTGGGGCATCCGCGTGCGGATTCCGCCAGCCGTACGGCCGAGGCCGCCCACGTACCCGGCGATGAACTGACCAAGGGTGTGCTGGTGGAGGACGCCGGCCATTACATGCTGGCGGTCCTGCCGGCCACGCGCCGGCTGCAGTTCGGCAAGCTGCACTACATGCTCGGGGAGCATGTGGGGCTGGCGACCGAAGAGGAGGTGCGGTCGGTGTTCCCGGACTGCGAACACGGGGCAGTGTCGGCGCTGGGTACCGCATGGGGGCTGGAGGTCCTCCTGGATGAATCGCTCGCGGCGCAGGACAGGATCTATGTGGAGGGGGGTGACCACGTCTCGCTGATTCGGCTGGACGGCCCGGCGTTTCGCAACCTGCTTGGTCATTGCCGCCACGGGGATTTCTCCCGGCATATCTGAGCCCGGCCGCGCTGCAGTCGGGCAGGCCGCCTACGGGCTTGTCTGCGCGGGTGGATCGAGCCGGGTCTCGAGTGCCTCGCGCAGTCTTTCGGCACTGGGCTGCGCCTTTTCCACGATCTCCTCGACCCGGTTGAAGTCGAGCAGGCGGATGCCCGCGCTGCCGGCCTCGAGGAAGAGATCGGGCGGGTCGTGTTCGCGCATGTGGCGGATCTGCGAGCGCTGCATGATGCTGAAGGTGGTGAACAGCAGATCGGTCAGGCCCGGTGGATCGTTGGGGGTCTGTTTGCGGCTGGCGGAGACGTCGACGGCGATCACGAAGTCGTGCTCTTCCTGCAGCAGATTCCAGGGGAGCGGGTTGGACGTGCCGCCGTCGATCAGCAGCCGGTAGTCGCCCTGCGGCACCGGTTCGAACAGGCCGGGGACGGCCATGCTCGCCTCGATCGCGGTGAACAGTTCGCCCTCGTGGAGGACCACCGGTTCGCCGCTCCAGTAGTCGGTGGCTACCACCGACAGGGGGATGCGCAGATCGTCAAAAGTCCGGGCATCGGTGTGTTTGGCGAGGAATTCGAGGAATTCGCTTGAGTCGAGCACGGCGTTGCGCCCGAGGCGCAGCGGGATCAGCTCGGTGAGTTGCACATCGGACTCGACCAGCCCGGAAAGGGCGTCGATGCGCGAGCCACCGAAGTCGTCGAAGACGTCCAGGATCTCCTCGGCGCTGAGGCCGGCCGCGTACAGCCCGCCGATCACGGCACCGATGCTGGTACCGCTGATGTGGTCGGGTTCGATGCCCAGGTCGTCGAAGACCTGCAGGATGGCGATATGGGCCAGCCCCCCGGCGCCACCGGAGCCGAGTGCGAGACCGATGCTCGGCCGCTCGGGCTGTTTCTCCGCGCCCTGCAGGGCCGGTGCGGCGAGCAGCGTGGCAATCGTCAGGGCGGCGATAATCAGGCGGCTTTTCATCCGCGGCTCCGGTGGTCCGAACCATGCAGTCCAGCCACAGACCGTACAACGTTGGTCCATCGGAGCAGCCCCGCGGCGCTCGTGCAAACAGGGTCATCGGCTCGAGGGTTGAACGTATGGAGGACAGTTTGATGCAGGTCGCATTGCCTCACATTCTCGGTTGCGCTCACGCCGTTGCGTCGCCGCTCAGAAGCGGGTGGGTGCGGTGCCCGGGGCGGCGGTCTTCGGCGTCCTGGCGGGCCAGGCGGCGAAAATGCGGCACGTAGGTCTGCAGCGCGGCGAGACCGTCCCTCGTGAGGCAATAGCCATCGGGGGTGACCCGGATCCAGCCGCGTCCGATCGCCCCGGCCAGGGCCTCGTGCTGGCTCCCCGGCTCGCCGCGTTTGGCCCAGGCATGGACCACCGGCGCCGGCAAAATATGCCCGGGTGCATCGGCGGGATCGCCCAGCCAGTGGTGCAGGGCGGTGAGCCGGGCCACCGCCGAGGTTGCGGCGATGATCTTCTGTTCGGTGGTGGTGTTCATGGCGAATCTCCCGAATGTGCATGCGTGTACTTCGGAAGATAGCGAAGCGGTGGGGCCTTTCCATCAGCCGAATGTCTGAGTTCGCCGTGTGCCGCCCGGAAGTGCGGCCTCTTCACGGTCCGGACGCTCGCAACCGAAAACGCCCCGACCTCCGGGAGAGGACGGGGCGCCGAGCACACAGGGGGATGGGTGCTCACCTGTGACGTTAGGCCTTCCCCTCGGGTGCGGCAATCGACGCAGGTCACACACCCGTGCGTCCTGCGCGGTCGGCGGCAAGGAATGTGAGGGGGGCACGGAGAACTCCGATCCCGTCACCGCCAGCGATGCCCTCGACACGCTGATCGAGGTCGTCCGTGGCGAGCAAGGGCAGGGGCAGCGCCCGGGTGTTCTCCCACATCGAGTGGATGCGCCGGGGCAGTTTGCGAGGGGCTGTTACACTTACGTCCCTTGTTTTCTCGCATCATCGACCGATGAAAGGATAGTGAATGCCCAATGCCTCACCGAACCCGCTGAAATCCCTTACGAACGAAAAACTGGCCGGGCTGAGTACCCTGCTCGTCGTGCTGGCGGCGTTTTCATGGGGGTTATCCGGCGGGATCGGCGGCATTCTTACGGGGCAGGGCTGGGATCCCGTGGTGGTGTCGTTTTATCGCGGTGCGATCGGGCTGCTGTTCGTGCTCGCCTGGCTGGCATTGCGTCCGCAGGGCAGCGGACTGGGCAGCGGTCGCATGTGGCTCTGGTCGGCGGTGGCCGGCCTGGGCGTGGCCGGCAACTTCACGTTCTATTTCCTGAGTATCGCGGAAGGCAGCGTGGCCGTGGCCGCGACGCTGATGTACTGCGCGCCGGTGTTCGTGTACCTGGTTTCGTTTGCGCTGGGGCTTGAGCGGCCCACGCTGTTCAAGTGGGTGGCGATCGTCATGGTCCTGCTGGGCGTGGTGCTGCTGACCGGGATCTACGACATCGGCGCCGGGGACGTGACCCTGATCGCCGCGGGTGCCGGTCTGGCCTCCGGCCTGTCCTACGCGGTGTTCATCTTCGGTTTCAAGTTTGCCGCGCCCCATGGCAGCCCGCAGGCGATCCTGGTGATCGCGTTCGCGGTCCTGGTCCTCATCCTTTTCTCGCTTGGTGATCCGGGGCAGATGGTGGACGTGCTGAGCACCTCGAGCTGGCCCCTGTTCGTGATCCTCGGCGTGCTGGGCGCCGGTCTGTCGTTCATCTTCTACATCGTCGGTCTGAACTACACGGCGCCGGCGGTGGCCTCCATCGTGGCCATGGTCGAGCCGGTGACCGCGTCGCTGTTCGGTGTGGTGTTCCTGGATGAATCCCTGGCGGCGGTCCAGCTCTTCGGCATGGCGCTGATCCTGCTGACCGTGACGGGTCTGAGCCTCCATTCGAGTCTGCAGGCGAAAGCCGTTCCGCCGCAGCCGCGCAGCGACTGAAACCGCGCAGGATCGCGGGGCAGCTTGGCTGCGGCCTGCATGTGGCGACGGCCGGCCACCAGTGAGAAGATCGCCGTCACGACCGTCGCCGGAGGGGGGAAGCGTGAAGATCATGGTCAGTGAACTCGAGGGGCGGCCCGCGGGCCTGCAGCCTGTCGAGGTGGTGGAACGCAAGGGACTGGGGCATCCGGACACGCTGTGTGATGCGCTGGCGGAGGAGGTGAGTCTGGCGCTGTCGCGCGAATACCGCGAGCGCTTCGACTTCGTGCTGCACCACAACGTGGACAAGGTCCTGCTGCGCGGCGGCGCCGCCCGCCCGGCCTTCGGCGGGGGCGAGGTGGACGAGCCGATCGAGCTGTACATCGCCGGGCGGGCCACGCGCGAGTATCGCGGCGCGACCGTGGCGGTGGACGAGCTGGCGGTGGAGGCCTGCCGTGCATGGCTGGCCACGCACATGCCCGCGCTGGATGTCGAGCGCCACGTGCGGGTGCACTCGCTCATCCGTCCCGGATCGCAGGACCTGGTGGAGCTGTTCGAGCGCCAGCGTCGGGATGGCGTGCCGCAGCTGGCGAACGACACCTCGCTGGGGGTGGGTTATGCGCCCCTGAGCCCGCTGGAGCGGGCGGTGTTCGCGGCGGACATGAGCCTGTGGCCGGAGGCGCCCGCGGCGCGTGGTCAGGACGTCAAGGTGATGGGGGTGCGCAGCGGCGAGGACGTGTCCCTGATGGTCGCCTGCGCCTTCATCGGGGCGCCCCTGGCGGACGCGGACGCCTATCTGGCCGCGCGTTCGGATGCGACCGGGCAGGTGCGGCGCGTGGCCACCGAGGCCCTGGGCCGCGAGCCGGACGTGTCGGTTAACACCGCCGACGATCCCGACGCGGACAGCGTGTATCTGACGGTCACCGGCACCTCGGCCGAGGCCGGTGACGACGGCCAGACCGGGCGCGGCAATCGGGCCAACGGGCTGATCACCCCGTCGCGTCCGATGACCATCGAATCCTTCGCCGGCAAGAACCCGATTACCCACGTCGGCAAGCTGTACAACGTGACGGCCACCCATATCGCCGAGGCGATCGTGGCGGAGATCGACGAAGTGTCGGATGCGCAGGTGGTGCTGGTCAGCCAGATCGGCATGCCGGTGGACCAGCCGCAGATCGCCGATATCCGCCTGCGCGCCGAATCCGCGGAACAGGCGGCGGCTCTGGCGCCCCGCGCCGAGGCCATCGCCCTCCATCACCTCGCGCAGGCCGGTTCTCTGTGGGAACGCCTGATCTCGCAGAACCTCGCCACCCACAGCCTGTAGCTGCGGCTAGTTCGTCTGGTTCGTCGGCAGGCACTCGGGCAGGGAGGCCTCCAGCGAGCGCGGCGTGATGCCGAGGTCGGCGAAGGTCGCGCAGGTGCTGTCGGTAACCGTGTCCTGCTGCATGAGGTAGATCTGGTCCCGGGTCAGGGGTGCGCGGGGCAGCCATGAGGTCAGCCCGGCGGCGAGGTGCCAGAGGAAAAACGGTACCGGCACGAACACCCGCGGCTGTCCCAGGTGCTCCAGCACCTGGTTCACGATCTGGCGGTAAGTCAGGATGTCCGGACCGCCGAGCTCGAACACCCGGTGTCCGGCCGGCGGTTCGTTGAACAGGGTGGCCACGGCCTGCGCGACATCCGCCACGTGCACCGGTTGCAGGCGGGTGTCGCCGCGGCCGAACAGCGGCACCATCGGCAGCCGCGCGAGGGTCGCGAGGTTGCGCAGGAACGCATCGCCCGGGCCGAACAGCACGCTGGGCCGCACCATCAGGGCGTCGCGGAACTCGGTGGTCACCGCGGCCTCGCCTTCGCCCCGCGCTCGGATGTATGCCGAACGCGAGGCGGGATCGGCGCCGATGCCGGAGATGTGCACCAGGTGTTCCAGGCCGGCCTCGCTCGCCGCCCGGGCGAGCCGGGCGGCTCCCTCCACGTGGATGGTGGTGAAGCGCAGGTCGCGCTGCTCCACGTACAGGCTGACGGCATTCACCGCACCACGCGAACCCGCCACGGCCCTGGCCACGTCGTCATCGTTGCGGATGTCGGCGCTGCAGTGTTCCACCCGCTCGTGCCGTTGCAGGTCGGCCGGTAGTGCGGGGCGGCGGGAGGCGATGCGCACGGCGTGTCCGGCGTCGAGCAGCTGGTACACGATCATGCGGCCGAGAAAGCCGGTGCCGCCAAATACCGTGACCTGATCCGGGTCCATCGGGAGCCTCCTTCTGCTGGGCTTCGTGTGTATGAGAACGTGGAGCTGTACGACGGCGCGGGCAAACGGGGATACGCATGCCGGGACATCTATCGCACGTGGCGGGTTTTGATGATGCGCCGTTCGCGCGGACGTATCGTGGCGACGTGCTGGTGGTGGGCGCGGTGTTCGCCGGCACGCGGCTGGACGGCGTAGTGTCGAGCCGGGTGCGGCGCGACGGCGCCAATGCAACCAAACGTCTGGCCGCATGCGTGCTGGACAGCCCGTTCGCCCCGCAGCTGCACGCGATCCTGCTGCAGGGGATCGCCTTTGCCGGCTTCAACGTGGTGGACCTGCAGGCCCTGCACGAACGGACCGGCCTGCCCGTGATGGTCGTGGCACGCCGGCAACCCGACATGGAGGCCGTTCGACGGGCGTTGCTCGACCATGTCCCCGGAGGGGCCCGCAAGTGGCGGCTGATCGAGGCCGCCGGCGCGATGGAACCGCTGGCGGGGGTCCATGTCCAGCGCTGCGGGATCGAACCCGAAGCGGCGCGGCAGCTGCTGGAGGACCAGCGCGTCCACAGCCACCTGCCGGAGGCCCTGCGCGTCGCGCACATGATCGCCGGCGGGGTGACCGACGGGGCGAGCCGCCACCGTCCGTGAGCCTCTTGAGCCTGAAAGGCTTGCCGCCGACTACAGGCCGATCAGCTGGGCGTGCACGCCGCTGGCGGTGACCGTGTCGAGCAGGCGATGGCTGTTGATCCGCTCCGGGTCGTATTCGACCACGACCAGGTGCGGCTTCTCCTCGTGGCTGGATGCCGCCATCACGCCGCTCATCCCGCGCAGCTCGTCCTGGATGCGTTCGCGGGCCTCGGCGTCGATGGTCTCGTCGATGTGAATGGTTACATCGGCCATGTTGTTGCTCATGATGGCCTCCCGGGTTCGCCCCTCTGGCAAGTTCTTCCTTCGAAGATAGACGTTCGCACCGGATGCTGGGGTTCGGTCGCGCGGCCGGGGCCTTCGGGGGTCAGGCATCCGCCTCCGCGCGGTGGCGGCGGTACAGGCGCAGGGCCGCGAGCCCGACCAGCAGCGAGGCGGCCCCGCCGATGATGAACACCTGGCCGGGGCTGGCGCCCGCCGGTCCGGTGAGTACCCAGAACAGCACCGGTGCCAGCAGCATCGCCCCGAACGACAGGAAGTTGCTCGCGGCGATGAAACGCCCGCGCCGTTCCTCCGGGCTGTGGCCCTGCAGGTAGGCGGTGATCGGCACGATGAAGAACCCGGAGGCAACGCCGAGCAGGGCCATCAGCACCAGGGTGGCCGGGTAACTGTCGGTCGTGAAATACAGCAACGCGCTGATCAGGGCGGCCGCGATCATGCCGGCCGGGGCATGGTGCATGGCGATGCCGCCGCGCGACAGATAGCCGGCGAGGATGCTGCCGGTGCCGATGCCCAGGGCCAGGGTCGTCAGGATGATGCCGGTGGCCAGCTCGCCCAGGCCCAGGTGCATCTCGGCGAACAGCGGGACGTTGAGCTGGTACAACGTGCCCAGGGCCCAGAACCACGCGATGCCGAGGACCACCAGGAACAGCACCCGCTGCGGCCGGATCTCGGCGATCGACTGCACCACGGTGGCGAACGGGTTCAGCCGGAAGGGCGCCGGATTGTTGATCGCGCGGGTGGGGGTGACGAAGAAGCTGGTGATCAGGCCGGTGAGCGACAGCGCCACGATCACCGCCGCCGGGATCCACAGCGCCTCGCCGGCGAACTCCATCACGAAGCCGGCCAGCGCGGTGCCGAGGATGATCGCCAGGAAGGTCCACAGCTGGATATGCCCGTTCGCGCGCGACAGCTGCGCGTAGCGCACGATCTCCGGGAGGATGCCGAACTTCACCGGGCTGAAGAAGGTGCTCTGCAGGCCCATCAGGAACACGGTCACCAGCAGTCCGGGGAAGTAGTCGATGATCAGCATGAGCGCGGCGGTCAGCAGCACCACGGCCTCGGCCGAGCGGGTGGCGACGATCACCGCCTTCTTGCTGTAACGGTCGGCGATGTAGCCGGCCCACGGCGAGAACAGCACGAACGGCAGCAGAAACACGAACCCGACCAGGCTGTAATAGAACGTGCCTTCGCCCTCGGCAACGAACTCGCGCAGGGCGATGAAGATGACGACCAGGCGGAAGAAGTTGTCGTTGAGGGCGTTGATGAAGACCGTCGCCATGTGGGCGACGAAGCCCGGCCTGCGGACGTCGGAAGTGTCGGTCATGTTGGCACCACCGGAGGTATCGCGCACGAGTACCGCTCAGGTTGCGGTCTCCGGCGGCCTGCCGGCAAGCTCGAATTACCTCTCCATCATACCCGAGGAATCGTCATGAGCCGTTTCGAAGAACGCATCACCCGTCTGGAACAGACCCTGCCGCACGTGGAGCCGGCGGAGCTGGCGCGCTGGCGGGAGGCCGGCGAACCGCTGCTGCTGGTGGACGTGCGCCAGCCGGAGGAGGTGGAGGCCGGGTCCATCGAGGGGGCCGTGAACATCCCCCGGCCCAGGCTGGAGGCCAGCATCGAGTCCCATCTGGAGGATCCGGCGCAGCCCGTGGTGGTGTTCTGTGGCGGGCGCGGGCGCTCCCATCTGGTGGCCGAGAGCCTGCGCGCGATGGACATCGACGCTCGCGTGCTGCGCGGCGGATCGGCAGCCTGGCAGGAATACTGCGCGGAGTCCGGTTCCAGTCCGCACCCGGGGTAGTCCTCCGTATGAGCAATGTGGTGACAGAAACGACATGAAAACCGGGGGAAGAACTGCCCATCAAGGCAGCCCTCCCGGTCCCCGGACCGGACGTCCTAGAAGTCGTACCGGACCCCGGCGTGGAGGAAGCGGCCGGGATCCGCCGCCAGCGAACTTTCATTGTCGGCATCGAACAGGTTGTCGATCCCACCGCGCAGGGTGACGTCCTCCCAGGCCGCCGGCGCGTACTCCACGTTCAGACTGGTCAGGGTGAACGAGCGATCCCATTCGTCCCCGGCCACGCGTACCTCATCCACGTAGCGGCTGCGCAGCTGCAGGCGCAATTCTTCCGTGGGCGTCCACAGTGCGCTCGCCACCATGGTGAGTTCCGGCGTGTCGGTCAGGGTCTCCCCGCTTTCCCGATCGATCGCATCCATCCAGGTGCCCCCCCCCCAAGCGCAGCTCCACCTGAGACTTGAAGTCCGCCCAGGCGCAGGTCGCCGGCGATGCCGATCCGCCCGGTGATACCGCTCCCCGCGGTTCTCCGTTGTCCTCCGGGCTCGCGGGCTGGAGCCGTTGGCTCCGGGGCAGACCACCTTCCCGCGAAGTACGCCCTGAACGGACGCGTTCTTCGCAGTGGTTCGCGAGGGTCTGCCGTGACCCGCCTACCGTTGCGGGGGCAGCGCCGGACTTGTGCGCAGGTCGAGGCCGGGCACGCACCGGACTTCCCGTTTCACTCGTCGTCGGGATGGCGACGAAGCACCCGGGGGAGACGGAATATTAGTGAGAACTAATGTGTGGTGTCAAACCAACAGTGTCCGGGTGACCCACGGTCGCGGCGGCCAGTGCCTGGCATGTGGTTTGCTTCGGGATCCGATCGGACGGATTTAAAAAAGGGCCGCCGGGTCGGTGCGGGGGCACCGAGAGCCGACGGCAAAATCCAGAAGAGATGGAGGAGAGAAGGGGCCAGGGGGCCCCTGCATGGCGAACCGACGCTGAGCTGCCGTCGACTCGACAATGGGAATTATACACGGCCGCAAATTGGAATCAATACATATTCGAAAATTTTTTGGAGATGATTTTCCCCTTTTGACAGTAACTTGCGAGCGTTCGGGTGTCACGGGTGGCATTTTCTTGTATTAGCAGCTGCCAATATTCGCAGTTCAGGGCGTGACCGGATCGGCGGCATCGGCATGTGGCCGCGTCATGGCGGGAAATACGAGTTGGCAGGGAGATTGCTTCTTCCGGGCAGGATCATCAGCAAGAGGCCGACAGACCATGACGATGCACCTGAGAATGATCGATTGCGGCGGTCACCTGGACGCCGAAGCCCGCAAGCAGCACGAGCGTGAGCAGGTGGTCTTTCAGCGCCTGCTGGAGTCCCACGACGCAATCCGGAGGGAGCTGGAGTTCATCGAGGGTGGTACCCGGACAGTGACGACGGCAACGGACCCTGAACTGGCCGCGCTGCTGCGGGTGCACGTGCCGGAACTGCATCGGCGGCTGCGCGAGAGCGCACACTTGCGCGACCGTGATCCGCTGTACCGCACCCTTTTCGAGCAGCGCGGGCGCATCGAAGTGCACGTGGAAGAGCGCCCGGACGGCGTGGTGGTGGACGAGGTCAGCGAGGACCCGGGTCTGGCGCACAAGCTGCGCGAGCACGCCACGCAGGTGAACACCTTCGTGCTGGCGGCGCGCGAGCTCGCTCGCCAGTACCCGCCGGTGATAGCCGATGATGCGGTGTCCGAGCGGGTCGGCCGGGTGGCCTGATGGCGGTCGGCCGCGCCGGTTGCGGAAACCGTTGAGCCGGACCGGAACGTGGCGGGCGTCCCGAAACGGAGCTTGCCAAATCCCCGTACGGGGCCTACAAGAATGGGTGGAGTCCACACAACCCTGGAGGTTGATATGTCCCCATCCATGCGTTCAGCACTGTTGGCCGGCGGCCTGATGACTCTGGCCGCCGCGCCCGTTCATGCCGATTCGGCCACGTTCAACACCCCCAGCCTGACACCCGAAATCGCGACCAAGGCCGTCGAGGCCGCGGTAGATGCCTGTCGTGTCGCAACGCACAGGTGACCGCGGCGGTGGTCGACCGCTTCGGGACGACCCAGGCCCTCAAGCGGGATCGGTTCGCCGGTCCGCACACCGTTGGCACTGCACAGAGCAAGGCCTGGACGGCGGTCAGCTTCCGTACCGATACGCTGGAGCTGCGCGATGATGCCTTCCCGGGCGAGGTCAGCTACGGCATCCAGCACCTGCCCAACGTCACCATCCTCGGCGGCGGCGCTCAGGTCACCTCCGACGGGCGCATCGTCGCGGGCATCGGGGTGTCGGGCAGTCCCAGCGGCGAGGTCGACCACCAGTGCGCCATGGATGCGATCGACGCCATCCAGGACGATCTGCTCTGACGGTGCATTATCCGGCCCTGCCCGTACCGGGGAGGGCCGGTTTCAGCGGCGCTTCTTGCGCCCGCGCCGGCGGCGGCCGACCTTGACCCGCTCCGCCGCCGCCTGCAGATGCGCACGGGCCTCTTCCGGCACACGGCGCGAACAGCGCACGCGAACGCCGTCGCGGCCACGCACCGCGGTGATCCTGCCGCCCTGCAGCCCGTGGCGGCTGACCACCTCGCGCACCGCGTGCAGGAAATTGCGCGGCGGATCCCCGCGGGTGGTGTGCACGCTGCCGTCTTCTTCGATCACCACGCTGAAGAGGATGCTCACCTGCCATACCAGCAGAACGGCGGCGATGATCAGAAAGCCGATCATCAGCACAAAGGCGATAAACATCATCAGCGCAGCACGAAGACCGAAACCGGGAGGCGCCGGGCGAGCTCACCCGCATTCGAACTGATCAGATGCAACCGGTCGGCCACGCCCGGGATGTGCGAGGCCATCACCACCAGGTTGGCATCCAGTTCCTTCTGCGCCTGAGCCAGCTTGTCATCCAGCTCCACCGCCACGTCGTTGCTGTGCATCAGCTTCGAATCGGTGCGAATGCCGTATTTCTCGCCCTGTTCGCGGGCGAAGTCCGCCAGATGCCTTTCCATTTCCTCCGGGGTCCGGGCGGCACGGTTGGCCAGGCTCCCCGAAACCGTCACGTAGTACACCGTGGCGTCGTACTCCCGTGCCATCCTGGCCGCGATTTCGAGGCTGTTCTGCAGCTTGTCGGTGTGTTCGAGATCCACCGGGATCATGATTCGTTCAAACATGGTTGCTCCCTTAACGGTTCGGTCGGCCCGCCCGACCTTCCAGCCGTATAGCAGATTCCGGCGGGGCGGGGCAGTCGGCTGACGGCCACGGTGATATGGTTTCACAGTTTTCGTCCCGGAGGATATGCGTTGGCAGCGGAAACAGGGGGCGGGGAAGACCCGTACAAGGTCCGGCTGACCCCGGCGTTCTCCGTACTGGTGGGGGGGCACCGCGGGCAGCGGCTGGAGCGCAACTGGCTGTCGCACGGAGATACCGAAGCCCGCCGGGCCAGTCTGCAGGCCACCCTGGAGCGGGTGCTGCGGCGGCTGTACGGCGCGGCCGCGGAACGTTTCGCCAGTACCGATGCGGTGTACGCGGACGTATCGCCGGTGATGCGGCTGATCACCGGGCGTGCCACCGGGACCAACGAGCTGGCGCGGTCCGCGGCCGCGCGCCTGGATGTGGACCTGCATCTGATGTCCACCAGCCCCGAGACGGCCGGCGAGCCGGGAGCGCATGCCCGCCGTGGCGTGGTGCTGGGGGCCGAGCCCGTTCATGGTGCGGAGGACCCGCCCGAGTCGGTGCACCGCCTGCGGGATGACCTGGCGCTGACGTTTTCGGACATGCTGGTGGCCGTGTGGGACGGTCAGGAACCCCACGAGGTCACCAGTGGCGCGGGGCAGATGATCCGCGACGCGGTGATGCGCCGACAGGGGGTCCTGCTGCTGTATCTGGACCCGGAGCAGGACACGCCACAGCTGATGATGCTGACGGCGGCCCGGGTGACCGACGCGGCGCTGACCCGCCTGGACGTGATGGAAGTGACCCCGGCGGCGCTGCTGTCGCTGTTCGACCCGGTGGAGCTCGACTCCCGCCGGATCGACGAGTGGCTGGAACGCATCCTGTGTCCGTTCACCCCGGCCCTCGACGAGACCACCACCGAGAATCGCCTGATCCGGCGGATCGATGACCAGGTGGGGGTGGGGCACTACGTGGTCTGGTGGGGGCTGTGGCTGCTGGGCCTGGTGGGGCTGGCCCGACGTCGCCGGCGTCCGCCGGGGTTATGGAACTGGGTGACCGGCAGCTGGATGTGGCTGCACGCGATGCTGGAGCCCCCGGCGCGCAGCCAGCCCTCGCGTGTGGTGGAACTGCTGCAGACCGATGCCCGTGACGAAGTGCGCCGCCACTGGGTGGTGAACCGTCTGCATGCGGCATCCTCCGCGCTGGCCATGCTCGACCTCCGCGGGGCACTGCGGGCCCTGCGCCCGGCGCCGTCCCGGGGCAACCGCTACAACGCGGTGCGTCCGAGTCCCGAGCGCGAGGCCGAGCACCCGATCCGCGAACCGGCGTTCGAGCACTTCTTCAACTGGTCCGACGAGCAGGCGGGCATCTTTGCCACGCGCCACCAGGACGACACCTGGATGATCTACTACGCGGCGGCGATGGCGGTGTTCGCCGCGGTGGCCGGGGCCCTGCAGGTGTGGCCGGCGACGCCCGGCGAGGTGCCTTATTTCTGGATCGCGGTGGAGTTCGTGCTGCTGCATTTCATCGTGCGGCGCGTGCTGAAGGCCCGTTACCGCGATCATCACGGACACTGGATCCGCTTTCGCTTCCTCGCCGAGCAGCTGCGTTATCTGCGTCTGGGGTATCCGTTACTGGTGCTCCCGAAGACGTTTTCCGCACCGTACTGGCGGCCGGAGAACCGCCGTCCCGAGGGCCGCCCCCTGGAACTGCATTCGGAGCTGGAGAGCGCCGAACTGTGGGTGCTGCAGCGTCTGCTGGTGGCCGAGGGCATGCCGCAGGACCGCCGTGGCCGCGTGCCCTACCGGATGAGCGAGCACAACGAGGCGGCGCTGGATTACATCCACGACGTGCTGGACGAGCATCGCGAGTATTACCGCCGCTCGGCCCACAACCTGGAGATGAACCACAAGTACCTGCACCGGCTTGCGTTCACGCTGTTCTTCGCGACCTTCCTGGTGGTCACGCTGCATTTCTTTTTCCACCTTCCGTGGAGCCTGTTCTTTACCGCGTTCTTCCCCGCCTGGGGCGCGGCCATCCACGGCATCCTCGCGCAGAACGAGGTCGTGCGCATGTCGGCGATGTCCGGCCAGGTGTGGCGCCAGCTTCGTACCCTCGAGGAGGCCTTCGCCCTGCACAAGCAGGTGCAGGCGGACTACGCCGTGGAGCAGACCCGCTGGATGCGCACCGAGGAACTGCGCGAGCTGGTGGGCGCGGCGACGCACATCCTGTCCGACGCCAACCGCTACTGGCGTTCCCTCCTGCGCCACAACCAGGCGGACCTGCCGGGCTAGGTTCGTTCTATCAATAGGTGGCGTCGAGGATGGTGTAGCCCTCGGCGCGCCAGCGCAGCATGGCGATCGGGGCCTGTTCCACCGGCCGTATGAAGTCCGGCAGGTCCTCCGGGGCCAGGTCCAGGCGGCGCAGGCTCGCGGCATCGGCCTTCAGCCGTACGCCGTCCTGCGCGGCCAGCCGCGCCAGGCGGTCGCGCACGTGGCCGGCCGCGGTGGCGTCTTCCAGCGGGAGGTGGTCGTCGCGCGTGACCAGCAGGGCGGTGGCCGCATCGCGAAAGCTCAGGATCATGTCCGCGCGCACGTCCTGCGCACGCACGGACTCCAGGGTCTTCTCGATAATGCTGATGCGCGCGATCAGGTGCTCCGGGCGCTCGTTGGTGATGTCCCAGACCATACGGGCCTCGTCCAGGCCCGCCAGCGCGCGGGCATCATCCGGTTCTCCGCGCCACTGCTCCAGGATCTCCAGCACGGGCTCGATCGCCGGCGGGGTGTCCGTGAGCGGGGTGGGTACCAGCAGGCCGCGGTGCGAGCCTTCCACGACCAGCGGTTCCGGGTGCCCCTCCAGGGCCAGGGAGTCGACCGGGACCACGCCGTCGCCCAGGCCTTCGCCGGTCTGGCCCAGCCAGTCGGCGATGCGCCGGGGCAGCTCGGGGGCGTCCAGCTGTTCCCCCATCTGCTGCAGGCCGCGTTCCATTGCGGGCGTGGGTTCGGCCAGCACGCCGCCGATGATGCGTACCGGAATGTCGTCGGGCCACGGGCGGGCGTTGAGCTCGGTCAGGAACCGGCTGTCCGGGCGCAGGTCGATCTTGGCCGCGCCGGTGCCGTCGCGCAGCCCGGCGAACAGCGAGAACCGCTCCTCGCGGATATCGGCGAACCATTCGCGCAGCTCCAGCCACATGCGCAGCCGCGCCCATTCCGAGCCGTGGTTGGGCGTGGCGATCAGGATCACGCCGTCCACCGGCGGGCCCCCGATGCGCGGCTCGCCGTCGTCCGGGTGCCGCCAGCGGGTGATGAAATCGCGGATGACCAGACCACCCATGGAATGGCCGATCAGGATGACCGGATGATCGGCGTCCAGGTCTTCCCAGTGTTCCGCCAGCAGGTCGGTGCTGCGGTCGATCGCCTGGTCGTTGGGGTAGCGGAACTCCCAGGGGTTGAAGGCTGCCCCGTCCAGCGCCACCGCCAGTTCGTCCCAGATGTTGCCGGGCTCGTCCAGTCCGTGCAGCAGGATGGCATCCGGAGCCGCGGAGTCCGGGTAGCGTTGCGAGCGCGGGACCCAACCGAGCAGTTCGTCGGGCAGTTCCATGGCCTCGGGGAACCACTCCTCCAGGCGGTCGTGAACCTCCACGCGCAGTTCCCGCTCCTGCTCGGGCTGAAATTCGCCCCAGAGCGCCCAGACCCCCAGAGCGAACAGGGGCAGGGCGATCAGCACCAGCAGGGTCAGGCGCAGACGACGCTTCATGGATGTCTCCCGCAAACCGGAGGCCCGGTTCTTTTCATGGTAGTGGTCACCTCATAACGTGCGGGCGTTTTCCGTGTCTATACTGGGATCCGCGTGCCGCCATGCACGCCGAACGCCAGCCGGGAATGGAATACCGTGAACGATACAGAAGGACAGCCCGTACTCCCCGCGACCTTCGCCGGGTCTTCGTCCGTGCCGGTGGGCGAGATCGCCCAGCGCGATCTGGTGCGCTGTGCCCCGGATGAGAGCGTCGCCGAGGCGGCGCGGCGCATGCACCGGGCGCGCTGCAGCTCGGTGGTGGTCGTGGGCGAGGATGACCGCCCGCAGGGCATCTGGACCGAGCGCGACGCCCTGCGCCTGGATCCCGCGCGGATGGAAGAACGCGACCGCCCCATGGCCTCGGTGATGACCTCGCCGGTGCGCAGCATCCCCGGCTCGGTGTCGGCGACCGAGGCCCACGGCATCATGACCGAGGCGGGCATTCGCCACCTGCTGGTGATCGATGACGACGGCCGGCCTTTCGGCATCATCTCGCAGACCGATCTGGCGCTCAGCCACGGGGCCGAGGCCTACCTGCGTTTGCGCGAAGTGGGCACGGCACTGGGGGGCCGTCCGCTGCGGCTGGAGGCCGAACAGCCGTTGTCCGATGCGACCCGCGCGATGTCGCGGGTCGGGGTGGCGGCGGCGGTGGTGTCCTGGGTCGACGGCGGGCCGCCGGGCATCCTGACCGAGCGCGACGTGGTCCGTCAGCTGACGCGCGCGGCGGAGGATCCGTCGGTGGCGGAGGTCGCCAGTCGGCCGCTGCTGACGGTGGATACCGAGGAAAGCCTGTTCCGTGCGCGCCAGATGATGCTGGAGCACGGCATCCGCCGCCTGGGGATCACCGATCCGGAGTCCGGCGAGGTGCTCGGACTGGTGGGATTCGCCGAGCTGCTGGCGTCCACCCAGTCGCGGCTGCTGGAGGAGCTGGGCGAGGCCCTGCGTCAGGCCCGCGATGAGCTGCGCCTGGCGCGGCGTCAGGAACGCCGCTTCGAGGAAGTGCGCAAACGCGCGCCGGTGGCGCTGCTGATCCTCGACTCGACGGGCGTCATCCAGGATGCCAACCCCATGGTCGGCCGCCTGCTGGGACGCGATCCGCTGGCCCTGATCGGCTGCCCGCTGGCCGACTATCTTCCCGGGCAGCCGGCGCTGTACCGCGCCCTGGATGAACTGCAGGCCGGCAACGACGAGGAGCTGCGCCTGGAGCTGCGGCTGGAACATCCGACGCGGAAAGATCGCGAACAGTGGGTGGAGGTCGCGGCGTCGGTCTTCCGCGAGGCGGGGGATACGCCGCACATGGTCAGCATGGTCCTGGCCGACATCAGCGACCGCGCCGAGCGCCGCGCGCTGGAGGTCGAGCAGCGGCTGCTGGCCACCGCCTTCCACACCACCCATGCGCTGCTGATCTGCGACCCGGACGGGCGCATCGAGCGGGTCAACCCGGCCTTCACCGAGACCACCGGTTATGCCCCGGAGGAGGTCATCGGGGCGACTCCGGCGATCCTCTCGTCCGGGCGGCACGACGCCGAGTTCTACCGCGAGATGTGGACCCGCCTGCAGGCCGAGGGCCGCTGGCAGGGCGAGGTATGGAACCGGCGGCGCAACGGCGAGGTGTATCCGCAGTGGGAGTCCATCACCGCGGTGTACAACGACGCGGGCGAGCTGGAGCACTACGTGGCGGTGTTCCATGAGATTACCGAACAGAAACGCCTGGAGGCGGAGCTGGAGCGCTTCGCCACCCACGATCGCCTGACCGAGATCTACAATCGGGCCAAGCTGCACGCGCTGCTGGAGCAGGCTCATGCCGAGCGGGAGCGCTACGAAACGGCATTCTCCCTGATCATGTTCGATGTCGACCATTTCAAATCGGTCAACGATACCTGGGGGCATCTGGCCGGGGACAGCGTGCTGCGCGAGCTGGCCGACCGGGTGCGCACGGTGCTGCGTTCCACCGATCACTTCGCGCGCTGGGGCGGGGAAGAGTTCCTGGTGCTGGCGACGCATACCGACGCCGAGGGTGCCTGGACCCTGGCCGAACGCATCCGTCGGGTGGTCGAGGACAAGCCGTTCGAAACCGTGGGCGGGGTAACGGTCAGTCTCGGGGTGGCTGGTGCGGAGCGGGGAGAGAGCCTGCGGCGGCTCGAGGAGCGCGCCGACCAGGCGCTTTATCGCGCCAAGCGTGGCGGGCGCAATCGGGGGTGTACGGCCTGAGGCCCGGCCTCCCACCGGCCGGATGTAACCGTGGGAGGCCAGCCTCTGGCCGAATCGGCGCGAAAATCGGCCGGAGGGCCGGCCTCCTGCCGTTCCCCCGCCCCGTAGGAGGCCAGCCCCCTGGCCGATCGGGGCCGACGACCCACCGGGGCAAATCGGCCGGAGGGCCGGCCTCCTACCGGCCTTCGACGGTGGTCAGGCCCAGGGTGTGCCACATCTGCATGCCGCCGCGGTACCACTTGATCTTGTGGCCCGGGTACCCGAGGTTGGTCAGCGTGCGGATGTTGGTGGGCGACTGGCCGCACCACGGGCCGTTGCAGAACAGCACCAGGGTCTTCGCGTTGGAGAAGTCCAGCAGGTCCCAGTGATCCATCACGCTGAACTTGTCGAGCATGATGTCGCGTACGTCCGCGGGCTCGGCGTCGCCGTCGATGTTCAGCTCCTGCCACGGGATGTTGATGGCCCCGGGGATGGTGCCGCGGGCGTAGTCGTCGGGACCGCGCGAATCGATGATCAGCAGGTCGTCGCGCTCGCCAAGCTGGCCGAGATACTCGAGGAACTCCGCCTCGCCGAGGGTTTCCACGCCGCGGCCCAGATCCATGGGCTGGACGCAGAACGGCGGGCAGGGGCGCGAGGTCTTCGCGAATTCGTTGTCCAGCCGGTTCTCGGTGTCCTGGATGCGCTGGATGGTGACGGTCTCGTCACCGTGCGGGACCTCCAGCGATTGCAGGTCCGGGGTGATGCCGACTTCCAGCGCCGAAGCGGGCCCGGCAAGGCCCAGGGTGAACAGGCCGGCCAGGGCCAGTCCGGGGGCAAAACGTTTCTGCATCTTCTCCTCCAGCATGTTTTTGTTCGCAAGCCGGGATTGTGAGTCAAACGGGGTCGGCTTGCACCCTGCCGGCGGGGGATCCCTTCAGCACGGCTTGCACGGGCCGTTACCCTCCTCGAGGCCACGCTTCGTGGCCAGCGGATTTCAACAGAGGGTTCAGGTTTGGATCGACGGGTGGAACACAGCCGCAATGGCTCCGGACTGGCGGGCACCGTGCGCGGCCTGACCCTGACGCTCGGCCTGGCCGCTGCGGGCGTGACGCCGGTGCTGGCCGAATCGCCCGACCGGCCGACGCACGAGGTTCAGCGCGGCGACACCCTGTACAGCATCGTGCAGACCTTTGATCTGCCCCCGGGCGTGTCGGTCAACGAAGCCATGCTTGCCTTCCTCGAGGCCAATCCCGAGGCCTTCGCCGAACAGAACGTGAATACGCTGCGGGCCGGGACGGTACTGGAGCGGCCGCCGGAGTCGGCGTTCGCCCGGCGTGATCGGGACAGTGCCCGTGCCGAGGTCCTGCGCCACATCGAGAACTGGGACCCCGGCGCCGTGCCCGTGGAGGACCGCTTCGAAGCGGTGGACGAGGGCCGCGAAGGCATGTCGCGTGCCGCGATCGAAGAACGTCTGGCCTCGCGCGATGCCGAGATCGACGAACTGCGCGAGGCCGTGGAAGAGCTGCGGTTCCTGCTGGAGTCGGAGCGTCTGGATGCGGGGACCGACGCCGCGGCCGAAGAACTGCGCCAGCAGATGGAACAGGACCTGGACACCCTGCGCACCGAGCGTGATCAGCTGCGCGACCGCCTGGTCGAAGTCGAGGAACGCCTGGTCGAGGTGGAAAGCCGGCCGGGCCCGGACGAGGTGCCGCTGACCGAACAGCTGACCCGTCCGCCGGTGCTGGTTGCACTGGGGTCCATGGCGCTGGGTCTGGGTCTGTTCCTGGTGGCCGGCATCATGCTGGGGCGCCGTCAGACCGGGGGCGGGGGCAAGTCCGCTTCCGGCGGCAAGAAGGGAAGCGCGCAGGCGAAGTCGGGCGAGGGCCGTTCGGCCCGCGGGGACGAAGCCGAACCGCAAATCCCGGCTGAAGAAGGCTCCGGCGCCGCGGCCGCCGCGGCCGCCGGAGCCGCCGGCGGCGCCGCAGCTGCAGCGGGTGTGGCTGCGGGCGCCGAGCCCGAGCCCGAGCCCGAACCCGAGCCCGAACCCGAACCCGAACCCGAACCCGAGCCCGAACCCGAGCCCGAACCCGAGCCCGAGCCCGAACCCGAGGCGGAACCCGAGGCGGAACCCGAGGCGGAACCCGAGGCGGAACCCGAGGCGGAACCCGAGGCAGAACCCGAGGCAGAACCCGGCTCGGACGAAGAACCGGCGTTCGACGATTCCTCCGACGAGGCGGAAATCCCGCAGGCCTCGGAAAAAGAAGAGGATGACTGGGAATTCGATTTCCCCGATCCCGACGACGAATCCCGGTAACCCGCCCGTAGGAGGCCGGCCCTCCGGCCGATCATGTTCGACGCTGGATCGGCCAGGGGGCTGGCCTCCTACGCGGGGGCAATGCCCCGGGGCGCATGACGTTGTTCGAGGGCGGCGGGCGCCGTGCGCATAATCGGGATACATCGACCGAATGTCCGCGCGAGGTAAGCCGACCCCATGGCGACCGTGAAAAGCACCTGCTACGAATGCGACGCCAACTGCGCGATCGACGTGACCCTTGATAACGCCGGCGAGCCGGTGAAGATCGACGGCCCCGACTGTCCGCGCTGCTACGTGCAGCTCGATCGGCGCAACCATCCCGAACGCCTGCTGTACCCGCTGCGGCGCACCGGACCGCGCGGCAGCGGCGAGTTCGAGCGCATCTCCTGGGACGAGGCACTGGACACCATCGCCGAGCGCCTGCGCGCGACCCGCGAGGAGCACGGCGCCCCGGCGGCCGCCTTCTTCGCCGGCTACACCAAGGAGGCTCGGCCGCAGCTGCAGCGCCTGGCGCATGCCTTCGGCTCGCCCAATTACCTGACCGAGAGCGGTTGCTGCTTCTCCTCCACCAAGGTGGCGGAGGAAGTGACCTTCGGCACCAAGATCAAGACCTCCTCCACCGTGGCCTCGGATGCGACCCGCTGCCTGCTGGTGTGGTCGACCAACCCGCGCGGCTCCATCCCGCTGTTCCATCAGCATGCGCTGGCCGCGGCGCGCCCCGGCTGCGCCACCGTGGTGGTCGACCCGCGGGTGACGCCGCTGGCGGAACAGGCCGAGGTGCATCTGCAGATCCGCCCGGGTACGGACGGGGCGCTGGCGCTGGGCATGCACCACCTGATCTTCGAGAACGGCTGGCAGGACCAGACCTTCCTCGACGAATGGGGCAGCGGCGTGGAGGCCTTCCGCGAATACGTGGCCGAATTCCCGCCGGAGCGGGTGGCGGCGATCTGCGGCATCGAGGAGGCCGACCTGAAGCGTGCCGCCGAGCTCTACGCGACCCGTAGCCCGGCGCAGATCATGCTCTCGCCCACCGCCACCGTGCAGCACTCCAACGGCTTCCAGAATCACCGCGCGGTGACCCTGCTGGCGGCGGTCACCGGCAATATCGACCGCGAGGGCGGCAACCGCTTCTTCAACGACAAGGTCACGCCGAAGCCGATCGACCTGTTCGACCACTGCAAGGAAAACCTGCCGCCGCGCATCGGCGACGAGACCTTCCCGGTGTGGACGGCGCACTGGCCGGCGGCGCAGAGCATGCTGCTGCCGGACGCGATCCTCGACGGCCGGCCGCAGCAGGTTCGCTCGCTGCTGGCGATGGGCATCAACACCGCCATGTGGCCGAACTCGAAGCGCATGGAACAGGCGCTGGGCGCGCTGGATTTCTTCGCCGTGTCGGACTTTTTCCACAACCCGGCCACGCGCATGGCGGACATTGTGCTGCCGGCCGCCACCAGCCTCGAACGCCCGGCGCTGATCGCCTATCCCGGCTGCAACTTCCGTGGCGAGCTGCGTTACCGGCATCAGGCGGTGGCCCCGCGCGGCGAGGCACGCGCCGACGCCGAGGTGTTCCTCGAGCTGGGCGTGCGCCTCGGGATGGCGGAGCAGTTCTGGAACGGCGACCTGGAGGCCAGTTGGGCCGAGGCCGCCGACGGCATCCCCGAGACCATCCGAGAGCAGGTGTACAACGACCCGGACGGCGTGACCGTGTTCGCGAAGGCGCTGGATGATCTGGTCGAGCACGGCTTCGAGGAGGGTGACCGCCAGTACCGGCTGCACGGCTTCCGCTCGGTCAGCGGCAAGGTGGAATTCGACGCCGCCGAGCTGCGCGAGGCCGGGCACGACGGCCTGCCGGTCTGGCGCGAGCCGGCCGAGAGCCCGCTGTCCACGCCGGAGCTGGCGCGCGACTATCCGCTGGTGCTGACCAGCGGCGCGCGCCACAAGCACGCCACCCACTCGCAGCACCAGTATCTGGAGCGCATGCGTCGGGCGATGCCGGAGCCGCTGGTGGAGCTGCACCCGCAGGACGCCGCGGCGCGCGGCATCGCCGATGGCGACACCGTGGAGGTGCGCTCGCCGCGCGGGCGGGTCACCTTCGTGGCGAAGGTCACCGACCGCATCAAGCCCGGCGTGGCGCACTGCCAGCACGGCTGGAACCACGCCAACATCAACGAGCTGACCGACGACCGCAACCTCGACCCGATCAGCGGCTTCCCCGCATTCAAGTCGCTGCTGTGCGAGGTGGAACGCCTGCACGCCGGGCACGGACAACGCCTGCCGGAGGCGGGCTGACCTTGCCGTTCGTTGGCGTCCTCCCCGAGCGCCGGCACATCTTCCGGCCCGAGCCGCGGCGCGAGGTGGCGGTGTCGGACGCGGCCGCCTGGCGCCTGAACCCCGGGCATCGACACGTCTACGACAAGCTGCGCCTGGCCCTGGATGCGGGCCTGACCGCCGCGCCCTGCGGGGTCGCGCCCACGGACCTGGGGCTGGACGCGGCGGACACTGTGTTCGTGAAGCCGATCACCAACCTCGCCGGCATGGGGCTGGATGCCCGCGCCCTGTCCGCTGGCGAGGTGCCGGCCGAGCCCGGCAGTTTCTGGTGCCAGCGCCTGGAGGGAGCCCACACCAGCACTGACTGCCTGGTGGAGAACGGCGAGGTGCGCTGGTTCGCCCACACCCGCGGCTCGGACGAAAAGGACGCCGCGCGCCCGATCTACTGGGAGGTGGGCGCCGCCGTGCCCGAAGTGGAGCCGTGGATCGCCGACTGGGTGCGGCGCAACCTGACCGGTTACAGCGGCATCTGCAACATCGAGCTGATCGGCGGCCGGCCGATCGAGGCCCATCTGCGCGGCTCCAACGGCTTCTTCGACTTCTACGGCCCGGCCTTCATCCCGGCCTGGGTCGCGCTGGCGGACGGCGAGTCGTTCACGCCACCCCCGCCGATCCCCGGTGGCTACATCATCTCGGTCTTCGGCGAGGTCGAACTGACCGACGCCGATTTCCGCGCCGCCGAAGATACCGGTGTCGACCTGAAGCCCGATCCCTCGACCCCGGGCCGATCCGCCATCCTGCGCAGCGCCGACCGCGACGCCGGCTTCGCCCTCTACCGCCGCCTCACCGGCCAGCCCGGCCCCGAATAGAAACGCCGGATCGCGCAGAGGGCTGCGCTCCTACAAGCGAACAAGGCCCTTTCGCCTGCAAGCAGGCTCCCACGGGGCAGCGGTGCCGGGGGGAGAGCGCGCACAAAAAAGCCGCATCGACACCCAGCCAAGAAAAAGCGTCGATGCGGCGGGGGACTCCCTTCCCGCGGCGTGTCGGGACACCACCCCGACGTGCCGGTCCAACGGAGATGTCACGCAGATACAGCAGCATGTCAGCCGCGTGGCAGGCTCTGCCGGCCCGGTGCCCCGATGAAGGCGCCACGGCGGGTGAGCACGAGGGTTAGTTTCTACCCTGTCCACGCATGAGTAAAACAAGTTTTTGTCACGTAGTATGTGAATCGGACTCATGAGGGAGGGCGGCATGCTGGAGATCCGGCATTTGCGGGCACTGCACGAGATCGTGCGCCTGGGCAGCGTGACGGCGGCGGCCGAGTCGCTTTGCGTGACCCAGTCGGCGCTGTCGCACCAGCTGCGGCAGCTGGAAGAGCGCATGGACGTGGTGCTGTTCGAACGGCGCAGCTCGCCGGTGCGGCTGTCGCCGGCGGGCACGCGCCTGGTGCAGGCCGCCGAGCGCGTGCTGCCGGAGGTGGCCGCGGCCGAGCGCGACATCGCCCGCATCCGCGACGGCCGCGGCGGGCGGCTGTACCTCGCGCTGGAATGCCACAGTTGCTTCCAGTGGCTGATGCCCTCGCTGGCGGCCTTCCGCGAACACTGGCCCGAGGTGGAGCTGGACCTGAGCCTGAGTCATGGCTTTGATGCCTTGGATGCCCTGCGCGAACGCGAGGTCGACGCGGCGGTATCGCCGGATCCGGTGGAGGACCCGGAGCTGATCGCGCTGGACCTGCTGGAGTACGAGAACCTGCTGATCGTGCCGCGCGGTCATCGTCTGGAAGGGGCGAGCTACGTGGAGCCCGCCGACCTCCAGGGCGAGACCCTGATCACCTACCCGGTGGAGGAGGAGCGCCTGGATATCTGCCGGCATTTCCTGCACCCGGCGGGCATCTCGCTGCCCCGGCGCACCACCGAGGTGACGGCCATGCTGCTGCAGCTGGTCGCCAGCGGGCGCGGCGTGGCCTCGCTACCGGAATGGGCCCTGCCGGAACTGGAGGCACAGATGCAGGGCGCCGGCACCGGTTCGCGTGGCCCCGGGCGTTCCGCCATCGCGCGTCTGCGCATGGGCCCCGATGGCCTGTGGAGCACCCTGCGCCTGGCCATCCGCCGCGAAGACGAAGGCCTCGCCTTCATGCAGGACTTCGTCGGCATCGCCCGCGACGAACTCCACCAGGCCTCCGTGCGCCGCGGCTGAAAGGGACGTGTCTCGACTATACTGCTACCCTCGAAGCCAGGTCTGATACCAACGATGAGTCCAACCGTATTCAGAGAGAAGGGGTATAGATTCTTTTTCTTCTCGCGAGAAGAAACGCGCAAGCACGTCCATGTGGTTTCGGCGGAGGGCGAAGCAAAATTCTGGCTGGAACCGGAGCTACAGCTGGCGCAGTCATGGCGATACAACCGGGCGCAGCTGAAAGAGATCGAGTGGCTGATCGAGGAGCACCATCATGAGCTTGTCAGCGCATGGCAACGCTATTTCGGAAGTTGAGGTCACGAACATTTCGGGGCATGGTCTCTGGCTGCTCGTGCGAGGCCAGGAACTGTTCATGCCCTACGACGAATTCCCCTGGTTCCGTGACCAGCCGGTCAGGGCCATCGTGAATGTCGAAGAACCATCCCCGGGACATTTCTACTGGCCCGATATTGATGTCGACCTGACGCAGGAGATCATTGAGCACCCGGAGCGGTTTCCGAACAGGGCGACCGGCTGATCGGCGCGGGGTCAGCAGCCGCCGCCACCGCCACCACCGCCTCCGGCGGCCCCTCCGGCGGCGACGCTCGAGTCGCCGGTGCTTTGTTCCAGCCACATGGCCATATGGCAGGCAATGGCGATGGCCCCGACCGGACGCGGATGGATGACCTCGACGAACCAGCCGCCGGTCAGGCCGGTTTCCTGCTTGGGGCGGAAGGTGGCGACCATGTCGCGGTGGTCGCGCAGGGTGTAGCTGAACAGCCCGCGCCGGTCGGTGCGTTCGCCGTTGAGCTGGTAGTGATCGTCGCGATAGCTGAACAGCCCGCTCAGCGTCTTGCGGTCGGTGCTGGTCTCCTCGATCTGCGTGACCGTGCCCGCGCCGGCACGCCAGACCTCCTGGCGCTGCGGCATCCCGAAGAAGCCGACATTGCGCTGAATCTGCTGGAAGAACCCCGCGTCCGGCGGGTCGGCCAGGCGCATGCGCGTGGTGGCGAAATGCAGCTCCGGCCTGCCGAACCAGGCCGCGAGCCCGTCCGAGGGCCGACGCAGCCGGGCGATCGGCGTGCCGGCCTGGCGCAGTTCCGCGATGCTGCTGGTCTTTTCGCCAAAAAACGGCAAGCGCTTGAGCGGCGAGATCTTCACGAACTCCAGCTGCCCCTCTACCGGGCTTTCCTCTCCCGGCGGCGGGGATCCGGGCCCCGAGGGCGCTTCGGCAACCCCGGAAGCCGCGTTCGGTGAGGGGTCGTTCGGTTGCCACTGGGCCGCCGGCCCGTAACCACGCCTGGCCATGCTGATCTCCTTCCTGGATTGCGGAGGGCTGTGCATTCAGCCCGAGTATAGGCACGGCACGCTCGCCGTGCCCCGCATGAATGCATGGGGTGCAATGCCCGGTCCTGTTGCCCGGCGCCGATGCCGAAGAGGCCTGCCAGATCGCCGAACGGCTGCGCCGGGCCCTGGCCGCGAATGGGTTCGCGTGCGAGCACGCTCCCACGGGCGGGGGCGCGCACGGGCTATACTCGAGGCCCATTTCTGCGGGAGGCGTCATGAGCCGGCTGTTCGAGAAAACCTACCCCGAGCCCGGCGCGGCACCCGGCCACGGGGCCCATGCACGCGAAGACGTGGGCGAGGGCGCCCGGGCTTGTGCATGGCATTACGGCCATGAGCGGCTGACGGAGCTCGATGCCGACCGCATCCTGTCCGGAGGTGCGGGTGACACCGGCGAGGGTTTCATGTGGCTGCACCTGCAGGGTATGCCGGGGCCCGAGCAGCTCCGTGCCCTGGGCAATGCCTTCGGTCTGCATCCGCTGGTGCTGGAAGACATTCGTCACCAGGGCCAGCGCCCCAAGGTCGATTTCTTCGACAACGCGCTGATGGTCATCCTGAGCCACCCCCGGCACGAACAGGGCCGCATCGAACTCCACCAGTTCAGCCTGTTCGTGGCCCCCGGCCTGATCATCAGCATCCACGGTGGCGAGCAGGATCCCTTCGAGCCCGTGCGCGATCGCATGCGCAGCGCCAACCGCAACTTCAACCGCCTGGGCGCCGCGTACCTGGCCTACGCGCTGATGGACGCCGTGGTGGACCAGGGCTTCCCGGTGCTGGAAGAGATCAGCGAGTGGCTGGAACGCCTCGAAGACGAGGTACTCGAGCGGCCCGACGCCAGCACCCTGGCCGAGATCCACCGGCTGCGCCGGGAACTCCTGGTGCTGCGTCGCCAGCTCTGGCCTGCCCGCGACGTGGTGGCGCGGCTGATGCGCGACGACCTGGAACCGTTTACCGTCGAGCTGTTTCCGTACCTGCGCGACGTGCACGACCACGCCATCCAGATCGTGGATCTGCTGGAGTCCTACCGCGAAATGGCCGCCACCCTGATCGAGGCCTACATGTCCGCGATCAACCAGCGCTCCAACGACGTGATGCGCGTGCTCACCATCATCGCCACCATCTTCATCCCGCTCACGTTCGTGGTGGGGATCTACGGCATGAACTTTGACCACCCCGAGAGCCCCTGGTCGATGCCCGAGCTCTACACCTACTACGGCTACCCCGTGGTCTGGCTCGTCATGCTCGGCGTGGTCGCCGGCATGCTCTATTTCTTCCGCCGCCGTGGCTGGTTGTAACGCCCGGCACGAATCGGCCGGAGGGCCGGCCTACCGACTACCCCCGCCCGTAGGAGGCCAGCCCCCTGGCCGACCGGGGCCCGGACGACCCACCCGGCCGAATCGGCCGGAGGGCCGCCCACCCCGCGCAGGAGGCCAGCCCTCTGGCCGATCGGGGCCCGGACGACCCACCCGGCCGAATCGGCCGGAGGGCCGCCCACCCCGCGCAGGAGGCCAGCCCTCTGGCCGATCGGGCGCTCCGTCAATGTTCCAGTTGGGCGACGTACTCGCCGACCACGACCAGCTCGGACGCGCTGTCTTCTTCCAGGATGATGGACTCGTAGCCGGGAAGGCTGGATTCCGGTTTCAGGATGATTCGCTGGTGGCGCCACTCAGTGTCCGGGTCCGCCGTCTTCTCGCTGTGATAGCGCTTGATGCTGAAGCTGGCGCCGGTGTCCGGGTCATTGATGTCGCGGTGCTGCACCAGCACGATCTTGCCTTCGCGCGTTCCGCCGCCCGGCGCCCGGAACAGACACCATGCCCCGTTCGCGATACGGCGGTTCATTGACTCGCCGACCACCTGAGCGATGAACATCCCCGGTTGAGGCGTAATGAAGTCCGGGGGCATGACCCAGTCGAATGCATCCGGGTTCTGGTCCACGGTCTGAAGGTCACTGAAACTGCCCGCCGCCGCCTTGATCGGCACCACCGGCAATGCATTCACGAATGGCTCGACCTCCTCCGGCGCCATCTTCTCGAACGGCAGGACATCCGCCGGTGCGGCCTCTGCCGGGGCAGACTGCGGCTCGGGTGTGTGCTGGCCGATCAGCGCGCGGAAGTAGGCGTGCGTCTCCGCATCCGCCGACCAGATGAGGCATCCCTTCATCCCGCGACTCATCAGTGTGCGATAGGTGTTCTTGATGATCCGGTCGGCCTTGGCTCGGGCCGCATCCGGATCCTCCTTCAGGGCCTTCTTGTAGCCCTTGATGGAGGCGTCATTCTTCGAACGCGCTTCGGGCACCGTGATCACTTTGCCGTCCCGCACGATAAGGTCGGGCCCGATGATTACGCCTACATAGTCCAGCTCCAGCCCCTGACTGGTATGGATACAGCCGATCTGGTGGACCGAGTCCGGCTGGATCATCCAGGTGGAACCGTCCTTGTCGAGGTTCCACTGCATGGCGAAGTCGTGTTCGGGAAAGCGGATGTCCATGGCCTGTCCATCCTTCTTGCTCTCCCAGTCCCAGCAGTAGCCCGCCAGCATCCGTGCACGGTTGGCGTGCACGTTCAGCGCGAAGATCCGGTCGCGCATGGCGGTCGGCGAGTCGACTACCTCGACCGAATAATCCAGTTCATCCAGATCCTCGTTCGCCGTCTCGCGAATCTGCAGCGCCTGATCGAGCCAGGCCAGGTAGCCGTCGGACCCGGCACAACGGAACTGCGAGCGCAGCTCGGCGTAGTGCACGGTAGCGCCCGCCGCCTGTGCCCAGCGCTCGATCTCCTCCCGTGACCCGGTGTCCTTCCAGTGAATCCGCTGATCCTCGTCCAGGAAGAACACCGCCGTACGCGCCGCGTTAATGATCTCCTTGGTCTGGTTCTCGCCCAGGTTCTGGAAGATCCCCGACTTCTCGTTCAGGCGGTGTGCCTCGTCCACCAGCAGGGTGTCGAAGGTGTCCGCGTCGGTTTGGTGAAATGCACCGGAGCTACGGAACAGGTTGCTGATCCGGCTCTTCTTCATCGTGCCGGTCAACCTGGCCTCGTAGACCGCCCGTGGGGCTGCATTGCGGGTCACATACTGTGCAACCTTTTCCCGGCGAGTCAGTTCCCCGAGCAGGTTCACGGCTACCACGGATTTCCCGGTTCCCGGCCCGCCCTCCACGATCAGCACTTGCTTGCCGTGTCCCTCGGCAATGTCGGAAAGCTCCAGCGCGCTTTCGAAGACCAGCTTCTGGTCATCGACCATCACGAACTCGGCGTTCCCCTGCAGCAGCGACGCCAGATGGTCCGCGAGCGACTTCGAGGGGCGAATCCGGCCATGCTCGACCCGGTAGAGGATGTCGTTGGTATCCCCCTTGCGCACATGCTGGCCGAGAAAACGAGCGAGCTTTTCGGCATCCGCCTTCAGAAAGGCCGGCGCGCGCTCCAGGTGCTCGTGGTACCGCGCATCGGAAATCGCGCCCGACACGCTGTTGTGGAGATAGGCACACGGGTGCAGCCCGATGCCGTCGGTCTGCACGGTCTCGTTGTAGTCCTCCAGCAGCGCCGCATACGACCACGCCTGGTAGGAGGGATGCGTCACCTCGCGTTCCTTGCCGCCCACGAAGGTGCGCACGATCGCGTCCTTCTCGGTCGCCTCGACCTGCTCCCACTGCTTCAGTTCGACGATCACCGCCGTATCCCGGCCATCGTCATTGCGTCCGGTCAGGATGAAGTCCACCCGCTTGGAGGTCTGCGGGATCATGTACTCGATGGCGACACCGGCATCATCCGGGATCCCCGATGCGCTGAGCACGTTCTCCATGTACTGCATCGAGTTGCGCCACGAAGTGATCTCGTTGGGCGAGGGCTTGCCCTTGCCGGCACCCAGCATCCCGGCCAGGATGCGATCCTCGATCTGGTTGTGCCGGACATGCTCGACGAAACGGCGCTTGTCAGCGGTATAGATCAGCATCGTGACTTGCCTTTTGGCTACAGATCCGTGTACTTGCGCGCACTGCCCCGCGCCTTGTCGACCGGATACTTCTGCTCGTTCACGGTCAGCTTTTCGTTCGCTGCCTGAACCACGTCGATTCCCAGCCCCCGCGCCAGCAACAGCAGATAGATCTGCACGTCCGCGATTTCCGCCTGAACGGCCTCCCGCTCCGCATCCGACAGCTCACGAGACCGTTCCTCCGTCAGCCACTGGAAGTGCTCGATCAACTCTCCCACCTCGCCCGCAAGTGCCATCGACAGGTTCTTCGGCGAATGAAACTGCTCCCAGTCGCGCTCCCGAACGAACGCCTCCAGGCGGCCCGCCAGATCATCCAGCTCCGTTGAGGTTCGTGACTCCGTACTCATCGATCCCTCGCCTGTTCCGTTCTTGCCTGCCGGCATCGTACCGAACTCGGTCAGCCCCAAATACCGGCACAACGCCGGTCAAGGCCGCAGGATACGTGTCAGATCTCGATCGAACGGTACAGCCAACCGTTAACAGGTCGATCAAATCGGGAGCCAAGCCCTCTGGGCGATGGGGTGTTGGACGCGCCTGATCGGCCAGGGGGCTGGCCTCCTACTAAACACGTGGGAGCCCAGCCCTCTGGGCGATGGGGACCTGGACGCACCTGATCGGCCAGGGGGCTGGCCTCCTGCGGTGGTCGGGCCCCAAGCCCGCGGTGGGGAACGGGCGGTGGTGGAGGCCGGCGCGCTGCGCCTGCGTCCGATCCTGATGACCAACCTGACCACGGTGCTCGGCATGTTGCCGCTGGCGATCGGCCTCGGCGCAGGCGCGGAGATCAAGCGTACGGTTTACGGGACGTACGTCACGGCGTACTCTTAATCGGAGCCCACACACGCGCGAGGTGCGCCATGACGGGGATTACGGCTACAGAGGCGCGCAGCAACCTCTACCGGCTGATCGACGAAACGGCGGAATCCCATGAGCCGATTGTCATTACCGGCAAACGGAACAACGCAGTCCTGCTATCCGAGTCGGACTGGTCGGCCATTCAGGAGACCCTGTACCTGCTATCGGTGCCGGGTATGCGCGAGTCGATCCGCGAGGGGATGGAGACCCCGGCGGATGAATGCGACGAGGAGCTGGATTGGTGACATGGACGCTGGTCTACACCCGACAGGCTCAAAAGGATGCGAGGAAGCTGGCGGCGAGTGGCCTGAGGCCGGAGGCACGGGAACTGCTGACGCTGCTCGCGGAGGACCCGTATCGGAAGCCCCCGCCTTTCGAGAAGCTGGTGGGTGATCTCTCCGGCGCGTACTCGCGGCGCATCAATATTCAGCACCGGCTGGTGTACCAGGTGCTCGAGGACGAGAGGGTGGTCAAGGTGATCCGTTTATGGAGCCATTACGAGTAACCCGAGTGCACGATCCCGCATAACCGCTGCGCGGTTTACGGGATGATCGCCCATTCAGAACACCGAAAGCCCGCAGGCGCTTGCAAGCAGGATCCTGCGCGCGGGCTCCGGCGTCTGGTCTTGTCCCTTCGCATTGCCTACGACTCGTTTCCCTCCCAGTCCTCGTGCGCGTGGCGAACACGGATGATCAGGATTTCATCACCTTCGATCTGGAACAGCACGATGTGTGCGCCGACGGGGTGAACCCGAACGGGTGGTGAGATTTCCTTACGCTCACGCGCTGCACGAGGGTTTTCCGCCAGAAACTCGAAGGTTGCAGCCAGCAGGCTGTGGTAGCGCTCTGCCTGTTGCGGGCCGAATTGCTCGACGCCACTGCGGAAGACCTCGATGACGTCGTCTTCTGCCTTGCAGGTCAGGGCATAGGGCATGCTTTTAGTCTTCGGGGTCGTTCCTGGCGGCTGACTTCAGCTCTTCCATCGTTCGCTCGCCACGGCCGCTTTCCAGGCCTTCCGTGGTGATCGCCTGCATGTGCGCGATCTTCAGCGCCCGCTCCCGGTCGCGGCGGATCAGGTCTCGCACGTAATCACTGCTGTTGCTGTATTGGCCGGATTGCGCCTGTTCTTCTACCCAGGATTTCATGGGATCGGGTAGCGAAATGTTCATTGTGGCCATGGAGGCCTCCGCGTCTCGGTTTGGCAATCTTTGCCATAAGTATAGGCCAGCAAGCCCGGATCGTCGATCATTGCGGTCGGTCACAAGGGCCACCAACGGTACCGAGCGACGGTCGATTGCCGCGGCCTCTGCGAGGCCTCGCAATGACGGAGACAGGCCAGAGTGGTTACCCGTGGCCCATCAGCCGGGTCAGGCTGCGTCGAGCGGCGCGGACGGGTCCACCGATGGGCGCTGTATTGCATTTGCGATACACTCCGAGGAGGTTCTTGCGGAGACGCGGTATGAAAAACACGACGTTACCGGCCCTGCGGGTCAGCGATGGTTTTCGGCATCAGGTGGAGCAGGCCCTTGGCGAGGGAGAAACGCTGTCGGCCTTTATCGAGGATGCCGTTCGCCACGAGATTGACCGCCGACAGGCCCGGGCCGAGTTCCTGGCGCGAGGCCTGGAGTCCGCGCGCAATGCCCGGGAAACGGATGAGTATTACCCGGCCCAGTCGGTCCTCGACGATGTCGACCGTCTCTTAAGCAAGCAGTAGCCGACCCTCTGGAGTCTCAAGGATGAGTTACTCGGTACGATTTACAGCGCAGGCACGCGAAGATCTCCTGCGGCTTGTCGCGTTCCTCTCGGAGAGCGACCCGGCAGCCGCGGCCCATGCCCGAACCGCCATCGGCGAGGCGGTGTCGCTACTGGAGCGCTTTCCGCTGAGCTGCCGCATGCTCGACGCCTCCTACCCCCGCATCCGCGAACTCCTGATCCCGTTTGGCCGCTCGGGTTATGTCGCCCTGTTCGAAATCGACGATGCCGAGACGGTCACCCTGCTGGCGTTCCGGCACCAGCGCGAGGACGACTATTTCTAAACACGTGGGAGCCCAGCCCTCTGGGCGATGGGGTGTTGGACGCGCCTGATCGGCCAGGGGGCTGGCCTCCTGCGGTGGTCAGGCCCCAGCCCGCGGTGGGGAACGGGCGGTGGTGGAGGCCGGCGCGCTGCGCCTGCGTCCGATCCTGATGACCACCCTGACCACGGTGCTCGGCATGTTCCCGCTGGCGATCGGCCTCGGCGAAGGCGCGGAGATCAAGCGTACGGTTTGCGGGACGTACGTCAAGGCGTACTCTTAATCGGAGCCCACACACGCGCGAGGTGTGCCATGACGGGGAATACGGCTACAGAGGCGCGCAGCAACCTCTACCGGTTGATCGACGAAACGGCGGAATCCCATGAGCCAATCGTGATCACTGGCAAACGGAACAACGCAGTCCTGCTATCCGAGTCGGACTGGTCGGCCATTCAGGAGACCCTGTACCTGCTATCGGTGCCGGGTATGCGCGAGTCGATCCGCGAGGGGATGGAGACCCCGGCGGATGAATGCGACGAGGAGCTGGATTGGTGACATGGAAGCTGGTTGGCGACCTCAGCGGCGCACGCCGAAGATCGCCAGGACGAGGCCGACGACGGTCATTATCCCGCCAAGGATCAGGTACAGGCGCGTGTCATCGGTGTAGCGGCCGGTGAATTCCTGGTGCAGTTCCTCGGTCAGGCTTTCGGTGGCGTTGAAGCCCATGACCAGGAGGATGATCCCTCCTGCCAGAAGGGCGAGTCCCAGAATCCGGGTCCAGTGCATGTTGTGTGCCTCGGTTGGCGAGTGATCCCCTGACGCTAGCACGGATTGGCGCGTTCGCAGCGTGCGGTAGGCCGCATCGGGGCTACACTGGGCACGTGTTCCACGCCCGTGGCGTATCCATCATGTTGCTGACGTTGCTGTTCATGTTCGCCGTGCTGGCCCTGGGGGTCGCGCTGATGCTGTGGCACGCACGGCTGGTGTTTACGGTGGAGCTGCGTGACGGAACGGCCCGGGTGCGGCGCGGCAAGCCGCCGAGGGCGTTCCTGCGCGGCTGCGAGGACGTGGCACGCCAGTACCGCCTCCAGCGCGGGCGGATCCATGCGGTACGCGCGGATGGCGGCGTTCAGCTGCGTTTCTCCCGCGATCTCCCGCAGAACACCCACCAGGCCTTTCGCAACGTCTGGACCCCGCCACCGGGCGGTGGCGGGGGCGGCGGCATGCGCGCGACGGGGTAGGGTCCCGGGCTACTGCGCGCAGAGGCCGCCGTCGACGACGTAGGTGTTGCCGGTGCAGCCGGAGGCGGCGTCGGACAGCAGGAACGCGGCCATGCCGGCGCATTCCTCGTTGTTGACGTAGCGCCCCAGCGGGATGCGCGCCTCGAAGGACTGGTGCACCTCGTCGGCATGGCCGGGGTTCGCCTGTTCCTCGATGGATTCCATCATGCGGTTGGCGACCGGACCCGGGTTGAGCGTGTTGACGCGGATGTTTTCCGGCCCGAGTTCGGCGGCCAGGCACTTCATCATGCCCACCACCGCATGCTTGCTGGATACGTACGGCGAGAGGCCGCCGAAGCCGCGCAGTCCGGCCACGCTGGAGGTGATGACGATGCTGCCGCCGTTGCCCCGGCGCAGTGCCGGCAGGGCCGCTTCCGCGCCAAGGCGCACGCCCTGCACGTTGACGGCGAAGACCTTGTCCCAGGCGGCATCGGTGCGGCTGTCGAACGGGCCGATCTCGCCCTCGATCCCGGCGTTGAGGAACACGCCATCGAGGCGGCCGAAGCGATCCACGGCGGTGGCGACCATGCGTTCGTTGTCCTCGCGCCGCGTCACGTCGACGGCCAGGCCCACCGCGCGCTCGCCGAGCGAGCGGGCGATGTCTTCAACCGGGCCCGCCTCGCGGTCGGTGATGACCAGGCTGGCGCCCTGTTCGTACAGCTTGCGCGCCGTGCTCTCACCGATGCCCCCGGCGCCGCCGGTGATGGCGATGACCTTGCCTTCCAGACCACTCATGTCGTTTCTCCGTGTCGTTGACCGTATGGTGAATTCGATGGGAACAACGTATCAGTTTCCGCCGCGGGTCCGCAGATGGAGCAGCCGGCCGATGAATGCGATCCCGAGGATGATCCAGCCGACGGGATACGGCAGCACGCCGGCGAAGAAGGCGGCGAGGGTGGCGAGCAGCAGCAGGCCGATGATCAGCAGCGGGATGTCCATGTACGTTCGAGCCGTGGGTCAGGCGAAGGTTTCGTTCCGCTATCGTCCATAATGAGGGGGTGTGGCAACGGACGGACGTGACAGGTTGCGGACCCGGGAGGGGAGCTTGGCGGAGCCGCTGCGGGTGGTGGTGTGCCCGGACAGTTTCAAGGGCAGTCTGGCGGCGGAGGAGGTGGCCGCGGCGATGGTGCGCGGGGTGCTTGCGGCGCGGCCGGACGCCCGGGTGCGCGCCCTGCCGATGGCCGATGGCGGCGAGGGCACCGCATGGCGTGTAAGCCGGGCGGCGGGCTGGGAATGGCGCCAGGCGCGGGTCACCGGCCCCGACGGAACGGCGCTGCAGGCCGGCTGGGGACTGGACCCGCAGGGTCGCCGGGCGGTGCTGGACGTCGCCGCGGCCTGCGGTCTCGACCGGATCCCCGCGGGGCGCCGCGATCCCTGGCAGCTGGATACCCGGGGCGTGGGCGAACTGATGCGCGCGGCGCTGGATGCGGGGGCCCGGCATCTGCTGGTGGGCCTGGGCGGCAGTGGCACGGTGGACGGGGGCGCGGGCCTGCTGGCAGCACTGGGCGTGCGGTTCCGGGATGCGGACGGATGTGCGCTCGCGCCGCATCCGGCGGCACTGGGCGCCGTCGCGCAGGCCGATTTCGCGGAGCTGGATCCTTGCCTGGGCGAGGTCGATATCACGCTGCTGAGCGACGTGGACAACCCGCTGATCGGCCCGCAGGGGGCGGCGGCGGTGTTCGGACCGCAGAAGGGCCTGGCGGTGGACGACGTCGCGGCGATGGATGCGTGCATGCAGCGGCTGGCAGGGGCCATCGAAGCGGCCGGGTGGCTGCGGCGGCCGGTGGATGCCCCGGGCGCCGGGGCGGCCGGCGGGCTGGGCTTCGCACTGGGCTGCGTGCTGGGCGGGACCGCGCGCATGGGGGCGATGTACGTGGCCGACCTGATCGGTCTGGATGCGGCGATGCGCGAGGCGGACCGGGTGATCACCGGCGAGGGCCGGCTGGATGGCCAGACCGCGCATGGCAAGGTGGTGGCCGAGGTGCTGCGTCGCGCCGGGGGGCTGGGCGTGCCGGTGGCGGCGGTGGCCGGTTCCGTGGATGCCGATGCGGACGAACTGGCCGCGCTGGGCCTGACCGATGCGCGCGCCCTGTGTGACGGGAGCCTGTCTCTGGAGGAGGCCATGGCGCATCCGGCCGATGCCATCGCGGCGCGCACGCGTTCCCTGATCGAAGAGGCATGACTTCATGGATCTCGACCCCGTCATCCGGAACTGGCTGGAGCTTGCCGCCCAGGCCCCGTCGTCGCACAACAGCCAGCCGTGGCGGTTCCGCGTGGCGCGCGACGGGATCGAGGTCTGGACCGACCCGGAGCGGGCCCTGCCGGTCTCCGACCCCGGCGGGCGCGAGCGGGTGATCAGCGTGGGCTGCGCGGTGATGAACCTGCGGGTGGCCGCGGCGGCCGATGGCCGGGGGCTGAACGCGCGCCCGGAACAGGCCGGTGCCGGACCGTACGTGCGCCTGCTGACCACCTCTCACGCAGGCGCCGATCTGCAGACGCTGCCGCCGCTGAAGGAGTGGATCTCGCGGCGGCGTTCGTGGCGCGGACGCTTCCGCCCGGACCCGGTGCCGCCGGAGGTGATGGATGCGCTGGTCGCCGTGGCGCGCCAGGAGGGCGTCTGGCTGCGGCCGGTGACCGGGACGGAGTCGCGCCGCGAGGTCGTGCGGCTGGTGCGGGAGGCGACGCGCGAGCAGTGGCGCAACCCGGCCTGGCGTGCCGAGCTGGCGCACTGGATGCGCCCGGCGGCTGCAGGCGACGGGCTGCCGGTGGGCCGTCTGACCGGCGGTCTGACCCGCTGGGCGGTGCGCCGGTTGGTGTCGCCCCGGCGGATGGCCCGTGCCGAGGCTCGGGTGGCGAGCCGGGCGCCGGTCCTGCTGGCGCTGGGGACGGGGATCGACGGGCCGATGCAGTCGCTGGCGGCCGGGCAGGGGCTGCAGCGGGTGCTGCTGGAGGCCGCGCGTCACGGGTTCTGCGCGCGCTACCTGAATCAGCCGCTGCAGCTGCCGGAGCGACGCGCGGAGCTGGCAGAGCCGCTGAGTGGCGGGCATCCGCAGCTGCTGTTCGCACTGGGGCGCCCGGACGGGACGCCGCGGGCGACGCCCCGGCGGCCGGTGGAATTGCTGCTCCGGACGTGACGCCGGATCGGCCAGGGGGCTGGCCTCCTGCGGGGTGTCGGGTCGGCCAGGGGGCTGGCCTCCTACGACAGATGAGGCCCTGCCCCCGGTAGGAGGCCGGCCCTCCGGCCGATTGTGCGTTCGGGGAATCTCCTGCGCCGGGTCGGCCAGGGGCTGGCCTCCTACGGGACCGGGGTGGCGTGTACGGGGCCGGTTGGCTGGCCTATGCTTGAGACGGAAATGATCAGGGAAAGATGGGGGAAGAATGATGCAGGTTGTGGTCCGGGGAGTGAAGATCGAGTGCGTGACCGGCAACATCGTCGAGCAGCACGACATGGACGCCATCGTCAACGCGGCCAATGCCTGGCTGCGCCCGGGCGGGGGCGTGGCCGGGGCCATCCATCATGCGGCAGGGCCGGAGCTGGAGCGTGAATGCCAGGCGCTGGCCCCCATCGAACCGGGTCAGGCCGTGCTGACGGACGGGCACCGGCTGCGCAACCGTTACGTGATCCATTGCCTCGGGCCGGTGTACGGGCGTGACGAACCGGCCAGTCGCCTGCTGGCCTCGTGCTATCGCGAGGCCCTGGCGCGCGCCGAGGAGGCGGGGATCTTCAGCATCGCGTTCCCGGCGCTGTCCACCGGGGCGTTCGGCTACCCCATCGAGGACGCGGCGCGGGTGGCCCTGGAGACGGTGGTGCACCGGACCCCGCATCTGGAATCGGTGCGCTACATCCGCTTCGTGCTGAGCAAGGACGAGGACCGCGACATCCACGCACGCATCCTCAAGGAACTGACGGAGTAATACGGGCTCCGCGGTTCCCCGCTCAGGCGGTCAGGTCGATCTGCTGGACGCTGCCGGTTTCCCCGTCTTCGTTGATCCACAGTCCGGTGGACTCGACCTGGCCGAGCAGGGTGTTGTCTCCGCTGTGCCGCAGGTCGAACGGGGTGCTGACGTGGCCCAGGTAGATGGCGCCGACCCCGACCTCTCCCAGGGCGAGTAGCTGGTCGCGCCCCTGTTCGTCGCGCGTCCACACGCGCAGGCGGTCGTAGACCGGGTCGTCCGCGTCGATCCAGCCGTTGCCGTCGTGGTCGTGGCGGCGCAGCTCGGCAAAGCCGTCGCCGGTGAGCGGGCCGAACAACTCCGAGCCGTCGTCCACCTTGCCGCTGCCGGAGCGGTCGATGGCCAGGAACCCGCTGCCGGGCTGGAGAAAGGCCACCTGCTGTTCGTGGCCGTCGGCATCCAGGTCGAACTCGAAACGGGTGTCGGTGAGGGCGGCCGCCGGTGCATCGAAGTTGATGACCAGCGGATCGTGCAGCTCGGCGTCCATGCCGGCGCTGACGCGGGTGTGCTGCATGAACTCGCGGCTCATGCTGACGGAGAGGTCGATGTCGATCGCCTGACCGTCGGCGGTGCGCACCATGCCCCGGGCCTCGAAGGACGTGTGCTCGACTTCGATACGGGTTTCCTCCACCGACCAGGCGATGCCGGCACGGGCCACCGGGGCCGGTCCCCGTGCGTGAGCGGCGGGCGGCGAGAATTCGACCGCCTCGGCATCCTCGGCCGGGTCCGGGCGCAGCTCGGACGGGTCCAGGACCTCGATCTCCCGGCCGGTCAGGCGTTCCACGATCAGGCGCAGCAGCTCCATGCGCATGTTGTCCAGCGGGGTGAGTTCGGCATCCGCGGGTGCCGCGCCGACCGTGGAGCGGGCTTCGGTGTGCGGGGTGGCGGCCGGGGCTGACAACGATGGCAGGGCCCGGGGGGATTCGCCGGTTGCCGCGATTGCTGCGGGGGCTGCCGGCGGTGCTGGCAGGTTCGCGGCGGCGGCGCGGGTGGCGGTGACACGTGCCGAGCGGTGCGTGGCCTCGAAGGCGACGCGCTGGCTTGAAAGTTCCAGGGAATGTTCTGCGATGCGCATGGGCGGTGGCCCTCCGGGTACACAACTTCCCGGAGGTAACGGCTGGCGGGCGGCAAACTTTAGCCGCATGGCGGCAAATGGTTGCCGCCATGCCAGGTCAGGCGTGTCGGTCAGGCGGGCGAGTGGTCCGTCTCCCCGGCGGCGAGGCTGTCGGCGTAGTGGTCGCGGGCGAGGTAGGTGTAGATCGCCGGGACCACGAACAGGGTGAACAGCGTGCCGATGGCCATGCCGGCGGCGATGACCAGCCCCATGGCGAAGCGCGAGCCGGCGCCGGCGCCGGTGGACATCAGCAGCGGCACCATGGCCACCACGGTGGCGGTGGTAGTCATCAGGATCGGCCGCAGGCGCAGGCTGGCGGCCTCCTCGATCGCCTCGCGCAGCGGATGCCCCTGGCGCTGCAGCTGGTTGGCGAACTCCACGATCAGGATGCCGTGCTTGGCGATCAGGCCGATCAGCGTCAGCAGGCCCACCTGGGTGTAGATGTTCAGCGAGGTCACGCCCAGGCTGATGAAGATCAGCGCGCCGGCGATGGACATCGGCACGGTGGTCAGGATGATCAGCGGGTCGCGGAACGACTCGAACTGCGCGGCCAGCACCAGGAAGATCACGAGCAGGGCGAAGAAGAACGTCACCACCAGGTCGCCGCCCTCGGCCTTCAGCTGGCGGGATTCACCTGCGTAGTCCACGTTTACGTCCGGCGGCAGTACTTCGGCGGCGATCTCGTCGATCAGGGCCAGCGCCTCGCCGAGGGTCACGCCCGGGGCCGGCACGCCCTGCAGGGTCACCGCGTTGAGCTGCTGGAAGCGGTTCAGCTCGCGTGGCGTGACGGTTTCCTCCAGGGTCACGATGCTCGACAGCGGCACCGGTGTGCCGTCGGCGGTGCGGGTGAACAGCTCCTCCAGCTGCTCCGGGGTCAGGCGGTCGGTGCGCTGCACCTGGGGGATCACGCGGTAGCTGCGGTTCTCCATCGCGAAGCGGCCGGTGTAGCCCCCGGAGAGGAACGTGGCGAGGTCGGCGTTCAGCGTGGTCATGTCGATGCCGAGCTGGGCCGCGCGCTCGCGGTCGATCTTCAGGTCCACCCGCGGCTTGTCGAAGTCGAGATCGGTATCCAGGAAGATGAAGCGCCCGGTGTCCATCGCGCGTTCGGTGATCTCGTCACTGAAGGTCTCCAGCTCCTCGAACGAGGCCGTGGAGTTGAACACCACGCTGACCGGGGCGCCGTCGCCCGGGGTCGGCAGCTGCGGTGGCTGGACCGCGAACACCTCCAGTCCCGGGATGCGGTCCAGTGCCGGCTGCAGGTCTTCTTCCAGGATCGTGTCGGTGTCGCGCTCGCGTTCCTCCCATGGGCTCATCACGAAGCCGCCCAGCGCCTGGTTGGTCGCGCCGGCCATGCCCGGACCGCCGCCGAAGCCGTTGACGATGAAGATGTTGTCCATCTCCGGGATCTCGTCGAACAGGCGGTCGGTCAGGGCCGTGTTCCGTTCCAGGTGGTCGATGCCCATGTGCGGGTCGCCCTCCATGATGGAGAAGGCGAAGCCCTGGTCCTCGGGCGGTTCCAGTTCCGACTGCGAGGTGACGAACAGGAAATAGCACGAGACCAGCACGATCGCGCCGAACATCGCGATGGTGAAGCGGTCGTTGAGGGCCCCGTGCAGGCGCCGCCGGTAGCGCCGGCGCAGACCGTCGAAGCGGTCGTCCAGCCAGGTCTCGATGCGTCCGCGCTGCTGGCCGTCGCCGTGGCGCAGGATCTTCGAACACATCATCGGCGACAGGGTGATGGCGACGATCCCCGAGATCACCACGGTGGCCGCCAGGGTGAAGGCGAACTCGATGAACAGCGTGCCGGTCAGCCCGCCGATGAAGCCCAGCGGCAGGAACACCGCGACCAGCGTGGTGGACATCGCCACGATCGGCCAGGCCAGCTCGCGCGCGCCCTGCAGCGCGGCCTCCATGCGCGACATCCCCTCCTCGATGTGCCGCGAGATGTTCTCCAGCATGATGATCGCGTCGTCCACCACGATGCCGATCGCCAGGACCATCGCCAGCAGGGTCAGGAGGTTGAGCGAGAACCCCATCAGCAGCATCAGCATGAAGGTGCCGACCAGCGACAGCGGCACGGCCACCGCGGGGATGATCACGCTGCGCAGCGAGCCCAGGAAGAGGTAGATCACCGCCAGCACGATCAGGAGCGCGAGGGCGATGGTGATCAGCACCTCGTTGATCGCGCTCTCGATGTAGTCGGTGGAGTCGTAGACGATCTCGCCGTTCAGACCCGACGGCAGCCGTGGTTCCACGCGCTCGTCGAAGACCTCGCGCACCTCGGCGATCACGTCCAGGGCGTTGGCGTCCGGCGCCAGCTCGATCCCCATGAAGGTGGCCGCCTGACCGTTGAAGCGCACCGAGGAGTCGTAGGTCTCCGAGCCCAGTTCCACCTCGGCCACGTCGGCCAGGCGCACCAGATCGCCATCGGCCTCGAACAGCACCAGCTGCTCGAATTCCTCGACGCTCTGCAGGTCGGTGTCGGCGGTGAGGTCGAGGCTGACCATCGAACCCCGGGTCTGGCCGACCGCGGAGAGCACGTTGTTGCCCTCCAGCGCCTGGCGCACGTCGCGCCCGCTGACCCCGTAGGAGGCCATGCGGTCCGCGTCCAGCCAGGCCCGCATGGCAAAGGGCTCGCCGCCGAGGATCTCGGCGCGCTGCACGCCGTTGACGGTGGACAGCTCCGGCTGCACCTCGCGCACGAGGTAGTCGGTGATCTGGTTGTTGTCGAGCTGTTCGGAATAGAACGACAGGTACATCGCCGCGACGTCGTCGCCCACCGACAGGTCCACCACCGGGTCCTCGGCCTCGGCCGGGAGTTCGGAGCGGATCTTGTCGACCTGTGCGGAGATCTGGGTCAGCGCCTCGTTGGGGTCGTAGTCCAGCTCCAGGTGCGCCTGCACCGTGCTGGTGCCCGCCATGCTGGAGGAGACGATGTAGTCGATGCCCTCGGCCTCGGCGACCTCGCGCTCCATCGGGGTGGTGATGAAGCCCTCGACCAGATCGGCTTCCGCGCCGATGTACGAGGTGCTGACGGTCACCACCGCGTTCTGCACCTCGGGGAACTGGCGGACGTTCAGGTCCACCACCGCGCGGATGCCGAACAGCAGGATGAACAGGCTGACCACCGTGGCCAGCACCGGTTTCTGAATGAAGACGTCGGTGAAACGCATGGTCGCGGTCCGGCTCAGCGAGTGTCCGGGCGCGGGTCGCGCTCGGCATCCGGCTGGGCGTCTTCGGTGATGTTCACCGGGGTGTCGTTCTGCAGCTTGAGCAGGCCGCTGGCGGCCACGGTCTCGCCTTCCTCCAGCCCGTCGCGGATGCGGATCAGGTCGCCGCGCCGTTCGCCGGTCTCGACCAGACGCTGTTCCACCCGCTTCTGCCCGTCATCGTCCTCGAACACCACGAACGCCGACTGGCCCCACGGGGCGTGGCGGATGGCGGTCTGCGGCACCACCAGTCCTTCCTCGGCCTCGCCGCGTTGCAGCGTCACGCGGGCGAACTGTCCCGGGCGCAGGCGGTGGTCCTCGTTGTCGAGGGTGGCCTGCACGCGGAACATGCGCGACGCGGGACGCACCCGCGGCTCGATGGCGGTGATGACACCGGTGACAACGGCGTCGTGCGCATCGGTGCGGATACGCACTTCCTGGCCCGGTTCGACTTCGCTCAGGCGTCGTTCGGGCAGGGTGAAGTTGAGGTGGATCGGATCCAGGGTCTGCAGTTCGACCACCGGGTCGCCGGGGCCGACGAACTGGCCCTCGTCGATCTGGCGGATGCCCAGCTGGCCGTCGAACGGCGCGTGCAGGCGCTTCTGCCGGATGCGCTCTTCCTGCGAGCGCACGGCGGCGCGGGCCTGTTCCGCTTCGGTCTGCCGGCGCTGCAGTTCGGAGTCGGAGATGCTGTCGCGCTCGGCCAGCCCGCGGGCGCGCTGCAGCTCGCTTTCGGCCAGCATGGCCGCGGCCTGCAGGCTCTCCAGCTCGGCGCGGTCGAGGGCGGTGTCCAGCTCCACCAGGGTCTCGCCTTCGACCACTTCGGTGCCACTGGAGAACAGGATGCGATCCACCAGGCCCTGGCTCTGGAAGCTCAGGGTCGCGCCGCGCACCGCCTCGAGACTGCCGATGGCGCGGGTCTCGGGTGTCCACGCGTCGGTCTCGACGGTGGCTGCGTTGATGGTGGCCTCGGGTTCGGGCATCTCCTCGAAATATTCGGCGATCTGCTGGTCGATGAAGGCCTTGAATCCGAAGATCCCGCCCAGCACCACGGCCACGCCGAACAGCATGTAGAAGAAACGGCGACTCACTGGAAGGCCTCCTGCAGCACGGCGCGTACGCGCTCGCTCTCCGCGCGCACCACCGAGGGTTCGTCGGGGTCCACGCGCGGCTCCCAGCGCCAGCCGGTCATCAGGGCGTGGAAATGGCGGAGCAGGTGATCCAGCGGCTGGCCGATGTCATACGCCTCCAGCAGGCCGCGCGCGTTCGCGAGGTTCTGCATGCCCAGGTTCAGGGCCCAGGGGCCGAGCCCCATCTCTTCGGCGGAGATCTCCTTGGGCGGGGGCAGGTCGCCGTTTTCGCGGGCCCTTTCCACCACGCCACTCACGGCATCGCTGATGGGCTGGGCGGCCGTGAGCAGGGCCTCCCGGCGTTCCTGCGAGATCTGCGCCCAGACCGCCTCGGTGAGCAGGTACTGCATCAGGCGGTAGTGGTCCGGGTTGGCGGCGGCGAAATCGAGGTCGGTCAGTACGATCGCCAGCATCTGCGAGCGTGTGCCCAGGGGCAGCTCCGGCAGCCGGCGGAAGCGTTCGGCGTGCTGGATGGTGGTGCGTGTCGCCACCGCGGCCAGCAGATCCTCCTTGGAGGCGAAGTGCTGGTACAGCGTGCCGGTGGCGTATTCGCAGGCGGCCGCCAGCTTCGACATCTGCAGGGCCAGCAGGCCGTCCGTGCGGATCAGCTCGTGGGCCTTGTCGATGAACAGCTGTTCGCGTGCCTGGCGCTCGCGTTGCTTGCGGTCTTCGGTTCCCATGAGGCGGCAGGCTAGCGAACCCGGAACGGTTTGTGAACCAGGTTCATGGATTGTGTCGGGTTCGTTCTGTCGACTGGAACACGCTGCGGCTGCTCGACGTCTGCCGGGGGACCGGTTCCATATCCCTGCCGGCCAGCGGGAAAGTATCCTTGAGGGGAAGGCAGGCCACGAGGAAGGCCCATGAAGACGCTGCGCGAACGGATGGCCGACAACGGCTTCGAATCGAATATCGACTATGCCCATCATGTGGACTGTGTGCTGGCCCAGGCGGGCGGAGCGATCCCCACACTGAACGTGGAGGGGGACTCGGGGCGGCGCAAGACCGCTTTCGCCAACGCCCTGGCCGCGGCACTGGAAGTCCCGCACGTGCTGTATCACGATTTCACCCAGGCGCATGATCCGGCACCGACGGCGCAGCCGCCGTCCAATCCGGAGGAGGACGGAGTCGAGGAACCGCCGATCCCGGCCTTCGACCGCGAGGTCTCCAGTGCCTGTGCGTACTCCGAGGGCGAACGCACCATCCTGATCCTGGATCAGCTGCAGGCGGCGGACTTCCGCGAGCATCTGCGGCTGTACCGCTTCGTGGTGGATGGCGAGTGGTCCATGGGCGGGGCGTCGTTCGTGGCCAGTCGGGAGCGGCTGATGCTGGTCCTGATCTCCGAGGAACCGGTCTATCATTCGTTGAAGAAGGTCGGTTTCAGCGTGTGGGTGCCGCGTGCCTCGGTGGGCGAGGCGGATTACCGCCCGGAGGACTTTGGCCTGGGGCCGGAGGCCGAAGGGCTGATGAACGGGCTCGGGGAGCTGTTCCGGGCGCTGGGTGTGCAGCCCACGCCATCGGAGTTCCAGCGGCTGCTGGACGATATCCGCAACCGCGTGCGTACCCGCGAGGAGCTGACCCATTCGATCTTCGGCCGGACCGAGGGGATCGACCACACGCTGCTGGTGTCCGATGCGATCCAGCAACGCATGGAACGGCTGATGCCGGAGCTGTGGGAGTTCGTGGGGTCCGAGCACGTGGAACTTTCTGGCGTGCCCCCGGATCCCGAGTAGACGGATACCGGGCCGCAGGGCCCGGCGTCGCACGCAGGGGAGGATGGCCATGGTACGGACGGGACGGACAGTGGCCGCAGGCTGGCGGCTTGCGGGCGTGGCGGGATTGATCGTGTTGCTGGCGGGCTGCGGGCGCGCCTTTCCGGAGCCGGCGCCGGATCGGGAGTTCGCCGACGGGCTGTCGGCCGAGACCCTGTTCGAGCGAACGCTGGAGGCGCACGGGGGCGACCTGCGCGAGGATCCGCGCGACTTCAACATGGCCACCGACGGCGAATGGGGACGCATGATCCAGCGCATCCAGCCGCTGGTGGCGGACACCGGATTCCGCGGTCGCTCGGAAGAACGCTACCGGCCGGCGGATTCGCTGTATGTCCGCGAGTACACCGGGCCCGAGGGCGTAAAGCACGTGTTCCGCCACGAGGGCACGATCAGCGTGTACTACAACGGGGAGTTCGAGACCGATCCGGACCGGGTCGCCGCCACCGCGATGACCATCGACGCCGGCGAGCTGTTCCATTTCGGCCCCAGTTTCGTGAAGCACCGCGCCACCGATCTGCAGCGCCTGCCGGACCGGCGCGAGGACGGGGTGGACTACCACCGGGTGCTGGCGACCATCGAACCGGGCTTCGGCTTTGCCGAACGCGACGAGGTGGTGATGTGGATCCATCCGGAGACCGACCGGCTGTACCGCGTGCACATCACGCTGGAGGGCTTCGAGCGCACGCAGGGCGCGCACGTGGACACCACGTTCCTGGAGTACGAGGAGGTCGGGCCGTATGTCCTGCCGTCGCGCTTCGAGGAACGGGTGCGTGGCCCGCTGCGCCTGCACGTCCACGACTGGTGGGTGACCGGACGCGACATGGACCGTGGCTGGGACATCGAGGACGTGCGCGGACCAGGGTTCTCGGGCGCGGCCGAGCCGCCGGCCGCCGAGGAATAAGCCGTTCGCTGATAGACTGGCGCCTTTTCCGGATACGGATAACCGCAAGAGGGCGTGATGGCGCAGGGTTTCTGGGCACGACTGGGGCGGCAGATGCCGCTGATCCTGGCGGTGGCAACGGTGATCTCGCTGCTGGGGGCCATGCTGGTGCGTGGCGGGAGTTCACTCGGGTTCGTGGCGGCGTTCGTGGTGCTGCTGCCGCTGACACTGGCGGCGATGCTGATACGCTGGTGGCCGGGCGGGCGCTCGGCCCGCGAGGTCTGTCGTGGCGAGCGCGTGCGCCGCGCCCTGTGGATGCTGGCGGTGGCGCTGATGCTCTCCGCGGTCATCACCCTGGTGGCGGGTGTGGCCTGGTCCGGGGCGCGCGTCGGCAACATGCTGCTGGTCGCGGGCATCCTGCTGTTGCCGCCGGCGGTGCTGATCAGCCTGCTGGTGATCCTGGGGCGGCGTTCCATCGAACTGCGCGAAGAGCTGGAGCCCGGGGCGCATGTGGAGCTGGAGACCAATGCCCACTGGGCGGTGTTTCTGCCGACGCTGGGGGTGCTGGGGCTCACGGCGCTGCTGGCCATCGGCCCGCTCGGGGTGTGGGGGCTGGGCGCGGCCGCGGTGCTCTACCTGGTGATCCTGCCGGGGCTGGCGATTCGGGGGCTGGCCAGTTTCGTCAACTCCGAGGCGGTGCTGACCGATCGTTACCTCCACGTTGCGAGCGGGCTCCTGTGGCAGCGCGCGGTGCGCTTCGATCTCAAGAGAGTCGGCGACATCGGCGTGAAGCAGCACTGGCTGGGTCGGCGCCTGGGCTTCGGCAAGGTCACGGTGGTGGATGCCGACGGGCACGCGAAGGTGGTGCCCGGCCTGCGCGACCCGGCCGGTCTGGTGCAGCGGGCCCGGGCCCGGCTCTGATCCCCAATAGGTGACCTCTATCAAGGCCATGTGAAGTCGATAATGGCTTTTATGGCTGCTCCTGCTATACCTCAGGACAGGGATACGCATGGATCGAACGAGATCGCTTGCGTGCGTGTCCACGAATACAACGCAAGAAGGAGAGAGAGATGGCAGGAGACAAAGCGAACGCCGAAGGCAAGTGCCCGGTGATGCACGGAAGCCGTACCCGCAACGATGCCGGCGGCGGTGGCCCGCGTGACTGGTGGCCCCACCAGCTGAATCTGGGCATCCTGCACCAGCACGGGATCGAGTCCGACCCGCTGGGGCCGGAGTTTGACTACGCCGAGGCGTTCAGCCAGCTGGACCTGAAGGCGGTCAAACAGGATCTGGCCGATCTGATGACCGACTCGCAGGACTGGTGGCCGGCCGACTACGGCCATTACGGCCCGTTGCTGATCCGCATGGCCTGGCACGCCGCCGGGACCTATCGCACCGCCGACGGCCGGGGCGGGGCGTCCACGGGCAACCAGCGGTTCGCCCCCATCAACAGCTGGCCGGACAACGCCAACCTCGACAAGGCGCGGCGTCTGCTGTGGCCGATCAAGCAGAAATACGGCAACAAGATCTCCTGGGCCGACCTGTACATCCTGGCCGGCAACGTGGCGCTGGAGTCCATGGGCTTCGAGACCTTCGGCTTCGGCGGCGGGCGCGAGGACATCTGGGCGCCGGAAGAGGACATCTACTGGGGTGCCGAGGACGAGTGGCTGGCGACCAGCGATCACGCGAAGAGCCGCTATTCCGGCGAACGTGAACTCGAGAACCCGCTGGCCGCGGTACAGATGGGCCTGATCTACGTGAACCCCGAGGGTCCGGACGGCAACCCCGATCCGCTCAAGTCGGCGCACGACATCCGCGAGACCTTCGAGCGCATGGCGATGAACGACTACGAGACGGTGGCCCTGACCGCCGGCGGACACACCTTCGGCAAGGTGCACGGCGCGGGCGACGCCGCCCACGTGGGACCGGAGCCGGAGGCCGCGCCGCTGGAGGAGATGGGTCTGGGCTGGAAGAGCAGCTATGGTTCCGGCAAGGGCCGCGACACCATCACCAGCGGGCTGGAGGGTGCCTGGACCCCGACCCCGCGCCAGTGGGACATGAGCTACCTGGAGGTGCTGTTCAAGTACGACTGGGAGCTGTCGAAGAGCCCGGCCGGGGCCTGGCAGTGGGTGCCGAAGAACCTCGCCGACGAGGACCACGCCCCGGACGCGGAGGACCCGTCGCAGAAGGTGGGCATCATGATGACCACCGCCGACATGGCGATGCGCGAGGATCCCGAGTACCGCAGGATCGCCCTGCACTTCAAGGAGAACCCGGAGGAGTTCGCGGATGCCTTCGCCCGCGCCTGGTTCAAGCTGACGCACCGTGACATGGGGCCGAAGGATCGCTATCTCGGACCGGAAGTCCCCGCCGAGGACCTGATCTGGCAGGATCCGGTGCCACCGGTGGATCACGTGCTGATCGATGCGCAGGATGCCGACCGGCTGAAGGCCGGGATCCTCGCGACCGGACTGACGGTGCAGGAGCTGGTGGCCACCGCCTGGTGTTCGGCGTGCACCTTCCGTCAGTCGGACAAGCGTGGCGGGGCCAACGGGGCGCGTATCCGCCTGGCGCCGCAGAAGGACTGGGAGGCGTTCGAGCCGCAGCAGCTGGCGAAGGTGCTGGACCGGCTGGAGGGCGTGCGCAAGGCCTTCAACGACGAGCAGTATGGCGACAAGCGCATCTCCCTGGCCGACATGATCGTGCTGGGCGGGGCGGCCGCCATCGAGAAGGCGGCGGCGGATGCCGGGCACCCGGTGTACGTGCCGTTCCTCCCCGGACGCACGGATGCGACCGAGGAGCAGACCGACGCCGAGTCCTTCGAGCCGATGAAGCCCGAAGCCGATGGTTTCCGCAATTACCGCCGGGCGCGCTTCACCGTGGCCGAAGAGGAGATGCTGCTGGACCGTGCCCAGCTGCTGGGTCTGACGGCCCCCGAGATGACGGTGCTGGTAGGCGGCATGCGGGCACTGGATGCCAACCACGGGGGCTCGAAGGATGGCGTGCTGACCGAGCGTCCCGGACAGCTGACCAACGATTTCTTCGTGAACCTGGTCGACATGGGCATCGAGTGGCAGCCCGTGGGCGAGGAGTCCGACCGCTTCGAGGGACGTGACCGCGCCACCGGCGAGGTGAAGTGGACCGGGACCCGCGTGGACCTGGTGTTCGGCTCCAACTCGCAGCTGCGGGCCCTGGCCGAGGCCTATGCTCAGGACGACGCGGCGGAGAAGTTCGTCTGGGACTTCGTCGATGCCTGGAACAAGGTGATGAACGCCGATCGCTTCGATCTGATGTAAGCCGAGTGCCGTAAAACCGGAGCCCGCCCCGCTTTGTTCGCCTGTGGGAACCTGCTTGCAGGCGAACAGAGGGCGGGCGCCGGTTCCTTTTTCCCGGCCCTACTCCTGTTCGGGCAGGGTGGTGTCGAACTCCACCTCCACCGAGCGCGTGCGCGACGGATCCGTCTCCTCGCTCAGCGGATTCTCCCGGTGGTGCAACTCGCCCGAAACCCGGCCGCTGATGCGGGCGGTGTCCCCGTCGACCTCCAGGCGGTCGAACTCGTACTCCACATTCTCGAGCTGGTCGTTGCCCACGAAATCGGGGCCGCCGGCCTGTTCGTGATAATAGCTGACCTCCACCCTGCCCACGTTGTCATTGAAGGTCGTCACGCTGACGATCAGCGAGCCCATGGGGTTCGGCGTGCTGCCGTCGCGCAGTCCGTGCAGGTTGAACAGGCGGGCCCCGCCGGGCAGGTCGGTGAAGAAGGCCGGCCCCCCGTCATCCGTGTCGAAGCGCTCCCAGGTCCGTTCGTCACCATCGATCGTGCCGCTCATCACCACCTCGCCGGCGACGGCCTGTCCGCCGGTCAGCGTCAGAGCGGCGCCGGCCGCCAGACCCGTCAGCAGGGTGGCACGGGTGCGGGTATTCGGTTGCGTCGGCTGCATGCTGCCTCCAGTGGAAGGGATATTGCGAACAGCCTAAACTGCGCCCCTCCCGCCGTCGCCCCTCAAACGGAGGGGAGATCCGTCGAGCCACCGCATGCACAGGGACGAGAAGCCGCGATGAATACCAATACCTTCTATAACCGCCTTTCCGAGAAGATCAGCGATCTGATCTTGGCGGTCATCGCGCTGGGGCTGCTGGTGGTTTCGGTCGAATACGTGCAGTTCCTGACGGATCACCCGTCCACCATCCGGGACCCGGAATTCTGGAAGCGCATCGTGCTGACGGCACTGGTTACGGTCTTCACCGCCTACAAGTTCGTCGCTTATTCGGCCTATTTCTGCAATCCCGACAACGGCGCCCGCCTGGCCGGGCTCAGCCCGCGCCGCATCGTGGTCCTGTTCCTGCTGGATCTGGTCGAGGTCACGCTGGTGGCCTGGCTGTACGCCATCCTGCTGATCGGTCACCTGACTTCGCTGGGCGGGCGCGAGGCCGCCACCAGCGTGGAGCTGGGCGCCACCATGCTGCCTTTCCTGTTCCTGTTCCTGGCGCTGTGGCACCTGACCGTGCTGGTCTGGTACTGGGTGGCCCGCGGCGGTTACCGCGACATGCTGATCCACGTCACCTTCGCGCTGGCCTACCTGGCCATGATGACCCTGCTGCTGGCCGCCGACACCGTGCGCTACAAGGAGCTGTTCGACTGGGCCGCGATCGCCTTCTTCGCCGGCTGTGTGGCGCTGCTCTACTGGGTCAAGGGCATCCCCGACATCCGCAACGCCCTCGAAAAACCTGCCTGACACGGGGCTGCCCGGCGCGCATCACTCGCAGGTGCCGACGCCTTCGGGCGGACAGCGCGAGCCGTCCGGCCACAGCGCACGGCCGAGACGGGCGCCGTCGAGCACGGCGTCTTCCGGATTGGCGTCGCGCAGGTCGGCGTGGCGCAGGTCGGCGCCGGAAAGGTCGGCGTCGGTCAGGTCCGCGCCGCGCAGGCTGGCCCCCCGCAGTTGGGCCTCGCGCAGCCGCGCGTCGGCCAGGTTCGCCCGGCTCAGGTCGGCGAATTCCAGCAGGGCCCCGTCCAGCCGGGCCCCCTGCAGGCGCGCGCCGGGCAGCCGGGCCTCGCGCAGGCTGGCGCGCGTCAGGTCCGCCTCGCGCAGGTCGGCCACTGGCATCTCGCAGCGGTTCCAGTTGACCTCCGGAGCCGGCGGGGCCGAGCAGTCGCGGGCGGGGGTCTCCGGTGGCGGCTCGCGCAGCAGCCACAGCACCAGGATCGCCACCGCCAGCGTCACCCCCAGCGTGATCCAGCGGCGAGGCCCGCGGAGGATCGCGGGCACGTGCCGTGCCGGGAGGGTCAGCAGTTCCGCCCACTGCTGACGATGGGTCACGGTCTCGGGCGATTCGGGCCGGCGCCGCTCGCCCTGACGACGTTCAAGGAGTTCCGGCGGGGTGTCCTCGTCGGGCGCGCGACGTTCGCGCAGGCGCTCGTCCTCGCGCAGTCGGGCCTGCTGCAGGCGTTCCACCCCCTCCGGGGTGTCGGCATGCAGCAGTTCCTCCGGGATCAGCCCGGGCACCTCGCGCAGCGGGTACCACAGGTGCGGCGTCGGCCCGACTTCGTCGTCCGGAGTGAGCCGCCCGAGGATCAGGTAGCGCCGGATCAGATGCGCCGGAAACGGCCCGTGCACCTCGCCGTCACGCCGGGTGTACCACAGCTCGTAGCCCTCGCTGTCCCGTTCCGGCGTCTCGCCCGGCTCATCGCTCATGGCTGCCTCCGTGCTCGTCTGTCTGCAGTGTAGTGGCCGCCCGGCCGGGTGGCGACACCGGGGGCACTGTCGCGGCTGCAAGGTCGGGGCCCACAAGACCGGGGCCCGCAAGACCGCCCGGTTTGCGCGGTTGTGTTGCCGGGGGTGTGATGGCGTTCGCATAGTGCATTTCGCGCGTCGTTCGTGGGGGATGCATGCAGTTTTCGCAAAGGGTGAAGCGGATCAGCGGGCGGCTGGTGAATGCCATCACCCTGGCCTTCGTGATCCTGCTGGCGGGGATGCTGGTGGTGGTGGCCAACAGCGTCTGGCAGAACCAGCGGCTGCTGGACGAGCTCCACCACATGACCGAGGAACGGGCCCAGCGGATCCAGCTGGCGTCCGATCTGCTCGAAGCGGCCTACAACCGGCACCAGACCATGGTGAATCAGGTGCTGACGGATGATCCGTTCGAGCGCGACGATCTGTTGATGGAGTATCACCGCTGGGGTCACCGCGTCGGCGAAGTCCGCGAGGCCCTGGACGAGCGCGTGACCGAGGCGGTGGCCCGCGAGCGGCTGGAGGAGCAGGATGCTCTGATCCCGGAGATCGTGGAGCTGCAGGACGAGGTGGTGGATCTCGCGGCGCGCGACGAGATCGAGCCGGCCATGGCGATCCTGAGCGACCGTCTGTTCGAGCTGGACCGGGAGTTCGACATCTCGATCGAGGAGCTGCGGGCCCACGAGCGGGCGCAGATGGAGGCCGCGGCCGAACGCGCGCGCGAGGTCGGGGCCAATACGCAGCGGTTCATGCTGGTGTTCGGGGGAGGCGGCGTGCTGTTCGCCCTGGCCCTGACGCTGGTGACGCGCCGGACGCTGGTGGCGATGCATCATGATCTGCGGGAACAGGCCTCCCGGCTGGAGGAGGCCGGCCGTCGGCTGGAGCACGAGGCCACGCACGATGCCCTGACCGGCCTGCCCAACCGGCGTGCCTTCTATCGACAGCTGGAGGAGGCGATCGAGCGCGCGGGTGAGACCGGCGAAACGTTCTCGGTGGCCTTCATCGATCTGGACCAGTTCAAGCCGGTGAATGACCGCCTGGGGCATGCCGCGGGGGACGAGCTGCTGGGCGTGGTGGCCCGGCGGCTGCAGGAGGCGGTGCCGGAGGCCGCGTGCGTGGCGCGGGTGGGCGGCGACGAATTCGCCGTGCTGGTGGCGGGCGAGGCGGCGTCGGAGACGGCCGGCGAACGCCTGAAGTCGGTGGTGAGCCGGCCGGCGCAGCTGGCCGCAGGCGAGGTGACGCCCGCGATGACCCTGGGCTGGGCCGACGGGCCGGGGGACGGTGATCCGGATACGCTGCTGGGGCGCGCCGATCGCGAGATGTATGCCCGCAAGGCGGGGCGTACCCCGGCGCCGTCCTTGTAGCGACGGGGCACCGTGCGAAGAGGGCCGCCAGGGCTCGGCCGGACCCTGCGGACGCACTTTCCCGGAGGTTTCCATTTCCTTTGACCTTCGGGGGCGCCTACCATGTGCGCTCCGAAGTACCGAGAACCGGGGCCGGTGGAAGGCCACGGCGCGCAACGATGAACGATCCCGACACTGTCCCGCCACGACCCCGTCTGGGGGTCTCGCGCTGCTTGCTGGGCGAGCGGGTGCGCTACGATGGCGGTCACCGCCGCGACGACTGGCTGACGCAGGTGCTGCTCCCGCATGTGGAGCTCGTGGCCCTGTGTCCGGAGGCCGAGGCCGGTCTGGGCACTCCACGCGAGCCGATGCAGCTGGAGCGCGGGCCCGGGGATACGCAGCGACTGCGCGGACGCGAAAGCGGGCAGGATCATGCGCCGGCCCTGCGTGCCTGGGTCGATGGGCGGTTGCCGGAACTGGAAGGGCCCGCGGGTCCGGATGGCTACGTTCTGAAGGCGCGCTCGCCCAGTTGCGGGCGCGCGGTGCCGGTCAACGGCCAGCGCGAGCCGCGTCCGGGGCTGTTCGCAGCCGCGCTGGAAACGGCTGCCCCGTCGCGGCTGCTGGTGGACGAGACCGCGCTGCACGATGCAACGGCGCGCGAGGCCTTCGTGATCCGGCTGTTCGCGCTGGCGCGGCTGCGCGAGCGCCTGGCCGGCGAGTGGACCGCCGGTAACCTGTCGGCCTTCCATGCGCGCGAGAAGATGCTGCTGCTGGCCCATGGCCGGCCGGACTACGACCGCCTGGGTCGCCTGGTGGCGGCCGCCGGGACGCGTCCGCGCGCGGAGGTGGCGGCGGAATATGCAGCGATGTTTGCCCGGGCGCTGGCGCGCGGGACCACGCGCGGCGCCCACGTGAACGTGCTGCAGCATCTGCTGGGGCATTTCCGCGAGCACCTGCCCGCGGACGAACGCGCGGCCCTGCAGACTGCCATCGAGGACTTCGGTGCGGGCCGCCGGGACCGCATGTCGGTGGTACGCCGGCTGCGGGAGCACGCGGATGCGCTGCAACTGGACTGGGTGCGCCGGCAGAGCTATCTGCGGCCGGCGCCGGATGAACTGCTGACGGGTGAAGACCCCGCGAACGAATGACTGCCGAATCCGATCTGATCATTCTCCGCCAGGCGCCGGAGATTCACCTGAAGGCGCCCGGCACGCGGCGCCATTTCACCCGCATCCTGCAGCGCAACCTGCGCCGGGCACTGGAGGACGTGCCGCACCGTCTGGCCACCGCACAGGGGCGCCTGCTGCTGCGCACGGCGGAGCGCGTGCGGGCGCTGGAGATCCTGCCGCGGGTGTTCGGCCTGAGCACCTTTTCGCCGGTGGTGGCCGAGGTCGAGCCGGAGCTGGAGGCCATTGTCGACGGCGTGCGGCGGCATTTCACCGAGGTGGTGCGCGGCCGGACCTATGCGGTGCGCTGCAAGCGCCAGGGCACCAAGCGCGTGTCGGCCACCCGCATCGAGCGCGAGGCCGGTGCGGTGCTCAACGGTCTCGGGCAGGTGAACCTGGATGCGCCCGACGTCACCGTGCGCATCGATCTGCAGGAAGACCGGGCCTGGCTGTTCAGCGAGCGGCGGCGCGGGGCCGGCGGGCTGCCGCTGGGAGTGCAGGGGCGCACCCTGGTGCTGCTGTCCGGCGGCTTCGATTCGGCGGTGGCCGCCTGGTACATGATGCGTCGTGGCACCACGGCGGATTTCGTCTTCTGCAACCTCGGCGGGCCCACGCACGAGGCGATGGTAGCGGCGATCGCGCGGCGTCTGGCGGGCGACTGGGCGCATGGCACCCGTCCGCGGCTGTACGTGGTTGACTTCGACGCGGTGGTGGAGGATCTGCGCGCCAGCGTCCCCGGCGATATGTGGCAGATCGTGCTCAAGCGGCTGATGTATCGCGCGGCCGAGGCGGTGGCGGCGCGCAGCGGGGCCGAGGCCCTGGTCACCGGCGAGGCCCTGAGTCAGGTGTCCTCGCAGACCCTGTCCAATCTGCAGACCATCGACGCGGTGGCCACGCTGCCGGTGCTGCGGCCGTTGATCGGTTTCGACAAGCAGGAGATCACCGACCGTGCGCGGGCGATCGGCACCTTCGAGCTGAGCGAGCGCGTGCCGGAGTTCTGCGCGCTGACGGAGCAGCCGCCGCTGGTCGAGAGCCGGACCTCGCGCATCGAACGGGCGGAAGAAGCGCTGGATCCGGCCATTCTGCAGCGAACGATCGACGCGGTGTGCGAGCGCGATCCGCTGGCGGCGGATGACGGACCGGCTGGAGTCGCGGGCGAGGGCGAAGGGATCTTCGTGGACCGCATCCCCGAGGGGGCCACGGTGATCGACTGCCAGCCACCGGAGGCCTACCGGCAATGGCACTGGCCGGGGGCGGAGAACCACCCGGCCGACACCCTGCTGCAGGCCTTCGCCGACTGGCCCGCCGACCGCGAATACGTGCTCTACTGCCAGCGCGGCAGCAATTCGGCGGTGATCGCCGAACGCATGCAGCGGGCCGGGTTCCGCGCGCGGGCCTTCCGCGGCGGGCTGAACCGCCTGAAAAGGCAGGAGGCCAGCCCCCTGGCCGATCCGGCGCAGGGGGTTACCCGGACGTAGGATCGGCCGGAGGGCCGGCCTCCTACCGGCAGGGTTTGACCGTAGGAGGCCAGCCTCTGGCCGATTCGGCGCAGGGGTAGCCCGGACGTGAGATCGGCCGGAGGGCCGGCCTCCTACGTGGCCGGGTGCAATTGTAGGAGGCCAGCCCCCTGGCCGATCCGGCGCAGGGGGTTACCCGGACGTGAAATCGGCCGGAGGGCCGGCCTCCTACGCGGCCGGGTCCAACCGTAGGAGGCCAGCCTCTGGCCGATCCAGGCATCAGGCCCGGCCCCATCGGCCGGAGGGCCGGCCTCCTACGTGGCCGGGTGCAACCGTAGGAGACCTGCCCCCTGGCCGATTAAAGGCCCGATCGGGCAGGGCGCCGGATACAAAAAAGGCCCGACCAGAAGGCCGGGCCCGGGGGCAGCGCGAGGCTGCCGGTGCGTTCCCTGGACGGGATCAGTTACGGGCGCAGGCCACCCATTCGTCGACCAGCCCGGCCTCGTCATTGAAGAACTTGTCCACCGCGTGGCCGGTGGACTCCTCGTCGGCCAGGTACATGTACTCGTTGAGCAGGTCGATGTCGATGTTCATGCAGCCGGCAAAGGCGGCGACCTCGGGATGGTCGTCGGCAAAGCCGGTGCGCGACATGGCGTGGATGGATTCGGCACCGCCCAGGGCACCCTTCGGATCCTCGAGGTATTCAAGCTCGTAGGCACCGAGCTTCCAGTGCGGGCTCCAGCCGGTGACCACGATGGCGTCGTCACGACGGATGGCGCGGTCGAGCGCGGCGGTCATGGCGGCGTCGGAGGCCTCGATCAGGGTGTAATCCAGCTCGTATTCCTCGATGGTGTCGTGCGACAGACGGGTCAGACCGGCGCCCGGGTCGATGCCCTGGATCTCGCCGTTCAGGCGATCGCGCCATTCGTCATCGCGCAGGTCTTCGATGGAGGTCAGGCCTTCGGCATGCAGCGAGGCGGGCACCAGCCAGCCCAGCTTGGCATTGTCGTACAGCACGCCCAGGTCGACGATGTCATCGCCGAACTGGTCGATGTAGTCCTCGTGGGTTATCGGCTGCCAGGACATCAGCATCAGGTCGAGGTCGCCCCCGGCCAGACCGGCGTACTGCGGGGCGATGTCGGTCTGCACCAGCTCCACGCCGGTGTCCAGGCGTTCCTGGATCACGCGGTCGGCGACCTGGGTGATGAACTCGGCATCGGCCCAGGCGGTCCAGCCGATGCGCACGTCGTCCGCCTGTGCGGCGGAGGTCGCCATGCCCAGGGACAGGGCGGCGGCCGTGGCGGTCGTCAGCAGTTTCTTCTTCATCATGGTTACGGTTCTCCTTGTTGCTTCTTGAGCATCCGGCCGCCGGGATTCGGGGCGGCCGCGTGGATGAACGGATGATCAGGCATCGGCCTTCTGCCGGCCGCTGAAGAACCAGCGCAGCAGATTGCCGTAGGCATTGCCCTCGCGCCGGCGCTGGCCAAAACTCTGACTGATACGGTCGAGCAGAATCGCGAGGAATACCACGGCCAGACCGCCCTCGAAGCCGACGCCGACCTGCAGACGCTGGATGCCGGTGAGCACGGTGCCGCCGAGGCCGCCGGCGCCGATCATCGACGCGATCACCACCATGGACAGCGCCAGCATGATGGTCTGGTTGATGCCGGCCATGATCGACGGCATCGCCAGCGGCAGCTGGATCTTGAACAATAGCTGACGCGGGGTGCAGCCGAAAGCCTGTCCCGCCTCCACGTGCTCGCGGCTGACCTGGCGGATGCCGAGGTTGGTCAGACGCACCGCCGGCGGCATGGCGAAGATCAGCGTGGCGATCGCGCCGGGCACGGTCCCCAGACCGAAGAAGATCGCCGCCGGGATCAGATACACGAACGGTGGCATGGTCTGCATCAGATCCAGCACCGGGCGTACCAGCATCTCCACGGTGTCGTTGCGCGACATCGCGATGCCGATCGGCAGGCCGATGATCAGGGCGGCGATGGACGAGGCGACCACCAGCGACAGGGTGCGGATGGTCTCCGGCCACAGCTCCATCGAGAAGATCAGCAGCAGCGCCACCGCCGCGAACAGGCCGAAACGCCAGCCGACCCGCCAGATCCCGCCAAGAACAATCAATACGGCGAGTACCCAGGGTGGCGGGAACCACAGCAGCGCCTGAACGGTTTCCGAGAACACCCCGAGGCCAAAGGCCACGAGCAGCGCGCCGGTGGTGATGGCTCCGATCTTGTGTCCGAAGCGCATCCATACGCCTCCGGCAATCAGGAAGGCGGTCAGCCACAGCGGGTAAAGCAGGAGGAACTCGGTCGCGTCCACCAGGGCGCGGATGACCGCCTCGATCCCGTCCAGCAGCCCCTCGAGGTTGTCGCTGATCCAGTCGACCCCGTCCTCGATCCAGTCACCGATGGTGATCGGTTCCAGTACGGTCTCGCTGAACCACTCGGCCAGTGATTCGAGCGGTCCGACGGTTTCGTGGTCCTGGATGTCCGGTTCGTCTTGCGTCATGGGGGTGGGCCTACTGATGGGTCCGGTCGAGGGTTTGCAGGAGGTCGCGCTGCGAGAGGGTCCCGATGAAACGGCCGTCTTCCACCACGACCAGCGGCCAGTCACTGGCGGCGGCGCGGCCGAGGACATCGGACATGGCGGTAGAGGCCTCCACCGTGTCGATGCCGTCGATGCGTGCGGCGTCGAGATCGGCGGCGTCCGCCAGGCTGCGGGCGGACACCAGGCCGCGGAAACCATCCGATTCGTCCAGAAGGACCGCGCAGCCATCGGCACCCAGCTGTTGCCGGGCCCCGGCGGCGTCCGCCTGCCCGGTCTGCAGCAGTGGCATGGCATCGTGGCGGGCGATATCGCCGGCGGAGTACACCTGGCTCACGTCCACGCCGTAGAAGAACGAGCGGACGTAGTCGTTGGCCGGGTTCGACACGATCTCCTGCGGCGTGCCGATCTGGACCACCTGCCCGCCCTGCATGATCGCGATGCGGTCGCCGATGCGCATGGCCTCGTCGAGGTCGTGCGAGATGAACACCACCGTGCGGCTCTTTTCCTGCTGGAGACGCATGAGCTCGTCCTGCATCTCGGTGCGGATCAGCGGGTCCAGCGCGGAGAAAGCCTCGTCCATCAGCAGGATGGTGGGGTCGGTGGCCAGGGCGCGGGCCAGGCCGACACGCTGCTGCATGCCGCCGGAGAGTTCGTCGGGGTAGCTGTTGGCGTGCGCGCCGAGCCCCACGGCCTCCAGGGCCTGCAGGGCCCGTTCGTGCTGGCGGGCACGATCGAAACCGGAGACGTCCAGGCCCAGCGAGGCGTTCTCGATGACGGTCTTGTGCGGGAGCAGGGCGAACGACTGGAACACCATCGACATGTCGCGCCGGCGCAGGTCGATCAACTGCCTGCGGCTCATGCGGGTGATGTCCTCGCCGTTTACGTACAGGTGTCCGGCGGTGGGCTCGATCAGGCGGTTGAACATCCGGACCATGGTCGACTTGCCCGAACCGGACAGACCCATGATCACGAAGACCTCGCCCTCGCGGATGCTGAAACTGGCCTCGCGCACGCCCACGGTATTGCCGGTGCGGGCGAAGATCGCATCCTTGTCCAGACCCTGCTCCATCAGCTCCAGGGCGCGGTGCGGGCGAGGCCCGAAAATCTTGTAGAGATCTTCTACGACGAGCTTGTCACTCATGCGCGTACCGTTCGGGGTTCGGGTGGGGCGTTGTGGTGCGGCTCGCGGACCGGGTGCTTCCGGCGGTTCCGCATATACTGATACAGAAGTTGTCGCTTTCCTGCAACGTGTTCCCCGTATTTGCAGGGAAGTGCATGGATCTGTGGTGCCCGTCCCGGTCTTTTCGGCGCCGGACTGCTATACAGAGAAGAACGCTCGGTATCTCGAAGCAAGTATGAATGAATTGCTGCATGTCGTCTGCCCGCATTGTGATTCGGTGAACCGGATTCCGTCCGGCCGCATAGCCGAGGCGCCGGGCTGTGGCCGATGCCACGGGGCGCTGTTCAGCGCGCGCCCTGCGGAGCTCAACGGACACAATGTCGACCGTCACCTGGAGCGCAGCGACATCCCGGTAGTGATCGATTTCTGGGCGCCGTGGTGCGGGCCGTGCAAGATGATGGGCCCCGAATTCGAGCTCGCGGCCGCCGAGCTGGAGCCGCGGGTGCGGCTGGTGCGGATCAACACGGACGCCCAGGAAACCCTCGGCAAACGGTTCGGGATCCGGAGTATCCCGACCCTCGCCCTGTTCGAACAGGGCCGGGAGGTGGCCCGGCAGCCGGGGGCGATGCGCGCCCCCGACATCATCCGCTGGGTCCGCGACGAACTCTGACGCGTCCCGGCCTACTCGGGGCGGCAGATCTCTCCGGCGCGGGCCGCCTTCAGGGTGCGCAGCGCCAGGCCGACGATCAGGATGGTGGTCAGGGCCAGCAGGATCACGCCCAGGGTTTCCATCAGCGGCAGGGCCGCATGCCTGCCGAATTCCATGGTGGCAATGCTGAACGCCGCGACCGGGAACGAATAGGCCCACCAGGAGAGGAAGAAGGGCAGGCGGAAGAACGCCGGCAGCCGCACCAGCAGGAGCAGGAACAGGAACGCGCCGGTGTAGTAGAGGATGCGCGCGAAGGCGTCCACCTCGCCGGTCAGTTCGATCCACGCGAGAAAGCCCACCGCCGGGGGTGCCAGCAGGATGGCCAGGGTCGGCATCATGCGCTCGGGCAGCGGATCGTGGAAGATGAAGCGATAGAACACCAGCGTCATCAGCACGATCCAGAACACCAGGCCGATGCTGAAGAAGAACCACGACAGCTCGATCAGGCCGAAGGCCACGCCGGGCAGCGGGATCAGGATGTTCCCCACCACCGGAATGAACCAGGCCGGGTTGATCGACTCGATCGGCATCGGCTGGGCTCCGGTCCAGCGCGCCATCGCAGTCAGTGTCAGCAAAAGATGGGCGATCACGCCGACGATCCACAGGGCCAGCGCCCAGCCTTCGGCGACCGGCAGCCACAGCATGGACAGCAGGATTACCGAGATCGAGGTGGCGGCGAAGAAGTTGAGCTTCACCGGATGGTTGAACTCTTCCTTCACCTTGTCCGGCCAGCCCTTGAGCTTCGACAGGTAGGCGATCGCGAGGAAGATGAACAGCACCGTGGTCAGTCCGGTCAGTGCCGCACTGATCGTGGACGGGCCGTCCCAGACGATTTCGCCGGTACGCCAGGCCAGTGTCAGGCCGGCCATGCCCATCACGGTGGCGAACAGGGGTACGGGCAGGTTGGGGAGTCGTCCCTCGGTGTTTTCCGTCATGATCGTCCTCGCTTCCGTTGTGGTGCCCGTATCCTAGGGAAACGCCGATCAATGTGCACGTTCGCGCCCGGCGTTTGCCGGCTACTCCTCCAGCAGGCCGCGGATCTGTTCGACGACCCCGGGTTCCATCCATTCGATGGCCCCGTACAGGGCATAGCGCACGCGCCCCTCGCGGTCGATGACGTAGCTGGTGGGGAAGGCCAGGGCGCGCCAGTCTTCCAGCGATTCCTGCTGCGGATCGAGCAGGATGGTGAAGTCGGTCTGCACCTCGTCCTCGATGAACGCGCGGATGGTGTCTTCCGGTTCGCCCAGGTTCACCGCGAGGATGCGAAAGCCCTCGTCGCGCAGTTCGTCTTCCAGGCGCTGCATCGATGGCATCTCGTGCACGCAGGGCGGGCACCAGCTGGCCCAGAAGTTGATGAGAATGACCTCGCCGCGGTAGTAGCGCAGGTCGTGTTCCTCACCGGCCAGATCGGGACGGATCAGTTCCGGCGCGTCCGGTTGCTCTTCCACCGGATTCAGGCGGGCGTCGGTGCCCGACGGGGTGCGCACCGCGAGATCGACATCCGCCGCGGGCACGCGCGGCGCGCGTGCCGAGGGCGTGCGGGCCAGCAGGTCCATGCCGCGCAGCAGTTCGCCCGGCAGTGCCTCGCGTGCGAGGCGTTCGCCGGCGGTGGCGTCCGGCCGGAAGAAATAGCGGTCGCGCAGCTCGGGGAGCAGCCTCACGCCCACCGAACTGCCGGCATCGGCCAGCGCCGCGCGCACGCGGCCCAGGTGCTGGAACTGCGGAGACTGTACGGGCTGCAGGATAAAGACCGGCAGGTTGCTGTAGTGGACGATCGGCTGGAGCTCGGGCTCGGCGGCGTCCGCCCCGGTATGCAGGAACGGGCTGAGCATCAGCACGCCGGCGAGATCTTCCGAGCCGGGGTTCGCCTGCTGCCACTGGTGCAGCCCGGTGAGCAGCCAGGGCCAGGCGCGGTCGCTGGCGAAGACGAACACCGGGCGTTCGGTCTCCTCGCGTGCGGCGTCCAGCAGATCCGGGACGGTGGCCAGCGGCATGTCGTCGAACGACGAGGCGGCCTCCGGCAGGAAATGCCCGGTGAACGGATCCGCCAGCCAGACTTCGACGCCGCGTGCCTGCAGGGCCAGGGCCTGTTGGCGGTGCTCGTCCTGCAGGCCATGCTCGGAGGGAAACCACAGCAGGACGGGACCGTGTTCGGCAGGGTAGCGCTGCACCGGGACGGGCTCACCCCCGGCGGTGACGGTGGTGGCGGCCGGGGAATCGGCAAGGGCCGTTCCCGACCCGGTCATGCCGGCCGTCAGCAACAGCAGGCACAGCGCCGGCAGCAGCCGAAGGACGGGCAGGCGAACGCCTCGGGGCCTCATCCGGGCTTGCGGAGAGGAAGATCAGTCGGCGGGTGTGCGCTCGACGCGGTCACGCGAGCGCAGGTCGCCGGAGGTGCGCTCCAGCTCGCGATCCAGGGTCAGCACCATGGTGTCGTCGCTCTCTTCCATGGTGACCTGATCGGCATCCACGCCCGGCGGCGGGAGCTGCGGGCGGAATTCCGTGACCTCGGCCGAACCCGGCGCTTCGCTGCCCGGCCAGTCCAGTTGAGACCACTCCGCCTGGGTCACCGTGGCCACAGGGGAGTCGTAGCCCGGCGGGGCCCAGAACGCCAGCACCGCGGCGGTGGCTGCCACCAGCAGGTTGAGCGAACGGCGCCGGGCGCGCAGCTCGCGTTCCTGTTGCCGGGGATCTTCCTGGATGGCGTGCATGGATCGAGGCCTCGAAAACGTTGTTCTCACGGACTCAAACGTTACGCCGGCGGCGTCCGTGCTGCAACATACCCCCGCGCTATACGGATTTCATGACCCAGTCGGTCAGGTGCCGGAAACCGCGCTTGCGCATGGCTTTCTGGATCGCCTGATAGCCGGCCTGGACCTGTTCTTCCCTGGGATATTTCTGTTCCACGGCGAGGATGTCGGCATAGATCTTCGACCATTCCTCGACGGCCTCGCGTTTGGGGCGGATGCGTACCGAGCTGTAGCCGGTGATCTCGCCGCTGGCCGCCAGTCGCGGCGCGACGCGCGTGAACACCCAGTAATTGTCGCCATTCTTCGCGCGGTTGTTGACGAAGCCGAAGAACTCGTCGCCGCCCTGGATGATCTGCCACATCGCGTAGAAGGCGGCGCGCGGCATGTGCGGGTGGCGCAGGATGCTGTGGGGGGCGCCGATCAGTTCCTCGCGGCTGTACTGCGAGATACGCACCATGGTGTGGTTGGCCAGGTCGATGACGCCGCGGGTATCGGTGCGGGACTGGATGGTGTCGTGCGGTTCGAGAATGATTTCGTGCCCGGTCAGGCTGCGGTCGACCATGCTGGCCCCCTCGTTCTGTTGAGTGAAAAGAATCACAACCATCAGGTGCCGGTCAAACCGGAAGCCGGCGCGGGCGGGTATCGGGGCGCTCGGGGAGCCGGTCTATACTGGGGCCTGTTTTCCACAACCAGGAGCGCTCATGGCGGGGAAGCGGAATCCGACGGTGGAACGGATCCTGCGCGGGCTGCGTTCGCGCTATCCCATTATCTACCTGCAGGGCTGGGACGAGGACCGCATCGAGCGGCTGCTGCAGCAGGTGGCCCGCAAGTACTACGGCGAGGAGGGGCGTCTGCAGGTATGGTCCGCCGCGCGCGGCTTTGCCGCCCCGGAGGAGGCGGTTTCCGGCGCGGCGGTGGAGGCCGAGCCGGCCGTCCACGATCCGGAGGACGCGCTGGCGCGGATCGCGGGGCATCGTGATCCGCCGCGCATGAGTCTGTTCAAGGATCTGCCGGTGTGGTTCGACCAGCGCCCCGGGCTGGTGCGCGGGCTGCGTGATCTTTACTACGAGCTGAAAGGCACCAGCAATGTGGTGTTTGTCAGCTGCCCGCAGCTGCATCTGCCGGACATCATCAAGAAGGAGATCTTCCTGGTCGACGTGGATCTGCCCACCGAAGAGGAACTGCTGGAGTTCCTCGAGGGGCGTCGCGGCGCCGAGGCCCATTCGCGCGAGCTGCTGTTCCGTCTGGCGGCGGGCATGCGCGGGCTGTCGCTCAACGAGGCCGGCCACCTCGCCTCGCGCCTGCTGCGCATGCAGGACGTCGACGAGGATACCCTGCTGCGCGAGGTGCAGGAGGAGAAGGGCCAGATCCTGCGCAAGGAGAGCGTACTGCAGTTCTACCCGCCGCAGCGCTCGCTGGAGGACATCGGCGGTCTGGATGTGCTCAAGGAATGGGTCACCACGCGCGCCGACCTGTTCTCGGAGAAGGCCTACGAGGACGGCGTGCCGCTGCCCGCCGGGGTGCTGTTCATGGGGGTGTCGGGCTGCGGCAAGAGTATGGCGGCGAAGGCCATCGCGGCGGCCTGGGACCTGCCGCTGGCGCGGCTGGACATGAGCCTGGTGCTGTCGGGCAGTTTCGGCACGCCGGAATACGCGTTCGCCCGGGCGACCCGCATCGCCGACGAGATCGCGCCGGTGGTGCTGTGGATTGACGAGCTGGAGAACGCCTTCGGCTTCGATTCCACCGGCAGCGGCGGCAACGTGAACATCTTTTCCAGCTTCCTGACCTGGCTGCAGGAGAAGTCGCCCAAGGTGTTCGTGGCGGCCACCGCCAACCGCATCGAGCTGATGCCGGCGGAGCTGATGCGCAAGGGGCGCTTCGACCAGCTGTTCTTCCTCGACCTGCCCAATGCCGACGAGCGCCGCGAGATCCTGGAGCTGCACATCCGCCGTCATGGCGGCGATCCGGGCCAGTTCGACCTGGGGTATCTGACCGCCACTACCAAGGAGTGGAGCGGTGCCGAGATCGAGCAGGTGGTGCGTTCGGCGCGCATCGAGGCCTATCGCGAAGACCGCGCCTTCAACCAGAAGGACATCATCCGCGCGGCCATCAACACGGTGCCGCTGTCGAAGACCATGGTCGAGCAGATCCGCGAGCTGCGGAACTGGAGCTTCAAGCGCGCGGTGAATGCCTCGAAGTCCGAGAGCAAGAAGAAACCCGGCGGTTCCTGAGCCGGTTCCCGAGGCTGGCTCCGGCCACTGGCGCCCGGGTCAGTCGGTCGGTGTCAGGGGCTCCACCGATACCTCCATGCGGGTGGGGATCGCCGGCGGCCCGAACAGATGATAAAGCGGGACATCGGCGGCATCGCGGCCGTAGGCCAGGCGCACCCGGCCGTTGCCTGGCTGCGCCTGGGTCGGGTCGAAGGTGTGCCAGCGTCCGCCGACCCAGGCCTCGAACCAGGCGTGCAGATCCATCGGTTCCAGCCCGTGCACGTAGCCCACGGTCAGCCGCGCGGGGATGCTGAGGCTGCGGCAGAGCGCCATGCCGAGATGGGCCAGATCGCGGCACACGCCACTGCCCCGGTTCAGCACCTCGCTGGCTGAGATCGGTGCCGGGTCGGTTTCCGGGCAGTAGCGGATGTGCTCATGGATCCAGCGCGAGATCGCGGTCACCTGCTCGTGGCCGGGCCGTCGCCCGTCCACGATCTCCCATGCCCGGGCGCCCAGCCGGTCCGCTTCGCAGAAGCGGCTGGGCAGGAGATAGACCAGGACCTCGTCGGGCAGTTGTTCCACCGGCACGAACGGGGCGTCGGTGACGTCGATGTCCTCCGGGCGGATCCGGACATCCGCGCTGACGTGCACCGCGAAGGGGCCGGCGGGCGCCATCAGCCGCTGGCACAGGTTGCCGTGACGGTCGGTGTATTCGGCGACGTGGATGTCGGGGGTGACCCGGTAGCGGTCGCTGGCCACCCATTGGTGGGCGTCGCTGTGCGGCCGCAGAAGCAGCAGCATCGGGCTGGCCACCTGCAGGTTCATCTCGAGTTCGGTGGTGACCCTCAGCCACATGATGATTCCGGCCCCTTGCCCGCGGTTGTGGTGACAGTTCGCCGCAGTGTAACCCGGGTGGCGACCTCCCGGTGGAGGGGCCCGGTAGAGGGACACACGACGCTGTGGCATGATCCCGCGTCGACGGCATGCCCTTTCGGGCTGTCGACAGGGGGAACAGGGGGAGAGGCGATGCGGGCAGTGCTGCCCACGGAAGCGGATGACGCCGAGCGTTGCGGGTGCGCCGCGCGGCGGTTCCCTGCGGAGTGGGAACCGCGGGCCGGAACGCTGCTGGCCTGGCCGTCGGCCGAGCAGGCCTGGCGCGGGCAGTACGCCGGCGTGCTGGCGGCCTTTCGCGCGCTGGTCGCCGAGTTGCGCCAGGTGGAACCCGTCTGCGTGCTGGTATCGCCCGAGGAACGCGAAGATGCGGCTGCGCTGCTGGGGGGCGAGGACGGGATCTCGCTGCGGCTGGAGCCGCTGCCGGTCAACGATATCTGGATGCGCGATGCCGGTCCCCTGTGGGTCCGCGAGGGTTCACGGATGTTGCTGGTCGACGGTGGCTTCAACGGCTGGGGCAACAAGCACCCCTGCGAACTGGATGCGCTGGTCCCGCTGCTGCTGGCGCGTCGCTGGGGGCAGCGGCGCGAGCGTCTGCCGCTGACGCTGGAGGGCGGGGCCCTGGAATCCAGCGGGGCCGGAGATCTGCTGACCACCGAATCGGTGCTGGGCGCGCCCGCGCGTGACAATCCCGACATGCCGGAGATGGAACGGGCCCTGCGCACGACCCTGGGCGTGCGGCGTGTGCACTGGCTGCCGCGTGGCCTGAGCGGGGATGATACCGACGGTCATATCGACAACCTGGCCCGTTTCGTGGCCCCGGATCGCATCGTGTCGATGCGTTCGGCGGACGGGGCGCATCCGGACGCGGCGATGCTGGAGGACATGCATCGGCGTCTGAGCGCGCTGGACCTGGTGACCGGCCCGCCCGAGGTCGTGAGTCTGCCGGCCCCCGTGGTGCAGGGTCCCGATGATGAATGCCTGCCGGCGAGTTACGCCAATTTCTACATCGCCCCCGGGCGCGTGATCGTGCCGCAGTTCGGCGTGCCCGAGGATGCGGTCGCGCTGGGAGTGCTGGCCGACTGCCTGCCGGGCCACCGGCCGGTGGGGCTGGATGCCCGCGCGCTGGTGCATCTGGGCGGTGCCTTTCATTGTCTGGCCCAGCCGCTGGGCGTGTTTCCGGATGGGGCGCGAGATGTACACGGATCATAAAGTCTATCTGTTGCAGAAGATGGTCGGGCCCCTGATGATCGGGGTGTGGGTCGGCGCCCTGTCCGCGGTCTTTTTTTATGAGGCCGACATCTTCTGGCCGGACACCGGTGTGGTGTTCGGGATGGCGCTGGTCATTTCCTTCTTTGGCCTGCTCTGGAACCGTGCCTCGCGCCTGCACCCGTTGTATCGGCGGGGCAATGCGGCGATCGGCGCGGTGCGTCTCGGGATCATCCTCGGTTTTGCCTGGTGCCTGTGGGTGCTGGTGCATCACGCCGACCCGACCATCCAGGGGTTCTGGTTCGTGCTCTACGCCCTGATGGCGTTCGCCGCGATCAAAGTCTTCGGCCAGGTGGCCGGGCAGCTGTTCGGCCCGCGCCTGCAGGTGGACGTGTTCGAGCGTGGCAATCTCGCCGCCGGGGTCTTCCTCGGTGCGTTCGTGCTGGCGACCGGGATGATCTTCGGCGGCGCGAGCTGGGGCGATCTGGAGGCCGGCGGGCTGGAGTACGGCTGGATTTTCGAGGTCCTGCCGGGCTACGAGGATGGCTGGTGGATCACCCCGTGGTTCTTCGGCATGGGCTGGCTGATCCTGGTCGTCACGCTGGGGCTGTGGATCCGGCGGGAGAAGACCGACTTCTACCGCCGCGTGGTGCGTGACCGCAACATGGAGGATGCGAAGGCGGCCGCCTATTTCATGATCGCCTGCGCCATCACTCTGACCTACGCGGTGCACGGCGACTATCGCGGATTCGGTGATGCGCTGATCGGCTTCAGCGTGATCGCGCTGCCGGTGCTGGGCCACGAGGTGATGCGCCCGCCCGCGCCGTTCCATACCGGTAATCAGGCCGGTGATCAAACCGGAGACGAGGGCGTGCCGGCGGTCCGGTCGCGCGATCGCGAGGGCGTGGTCTACATCCTGCTGGCGCTGGGCGGGGTCGTGCTGGCCCCGCTGGTCTCGACCCTGCTGGGACTGCGCGGGTGAGGACCGAGCCCTGGCCGCTGGAGCCGCCGCAGGCGAGCCGCCTGCTGGATCGGCTGTCGCTGCAGCTGGGCAAGTGGGACATGCACCAGGCCGGCGAACCCACGGTGCTGCCGGATTTTCTGGTGCTGGGCGCCGAAGAGCACCGGGCGCTGGTGCGGCGCGCGCAGACCGCCTGGGCGGCACAGTGCGAGATGGAGGAGGCGGTGCGCGCGCAGCCGGCCTGTCTCGAGGCGGTGGGCGTGCCGGCCGAACTGTGCGAGGTCGTGGCCACGGCGCCCGCGCCCGGACCGCGGCTGACGCGCTGCGACTTCCACTGGAGCACCGACGAATGCTGGCGGATCAGCGAGTTCAACCAGGACGTGCCCGGCGGGCTGGCCGAGACCGCGGAGCTGGACGCCACCGTTGCCGCGGCCACGGGCGTGCGCGGGATGCAGCCGGCCGGGGATCTGGCCGCCGCGATCACCGCCGCGCTGGTGCCGTGGCCGCGCATCGGTCTGGTCCACGCAACCGCCTGGTCGGTGGATCTGCAGCAGGTTGCCGCGGTGGCGCGGTGGCTGGAGGCGGCCGGGCATGCGACGGTCATCGGCTCGCCGGCCAATCTGCAGTGGCGTGATGGCCGTCCGCACCTGTTCGATCGGCCGGTGGATGCGCTGTTCCGGCATTACCCCGCGGAATGGATTCCCGGGCTGCCCGACCCGCAGGCGTGGCTGCGGGTTGCGCAGGAGGTGCCCTGCATGAACCCGCTGACCGCCGTGGTGGCGGAGAGCAAGCGCTTTCATGCGGCCCCGGCCGAACATGTGCTGGCCCTGTCCGAGGACACGCGGGCCACGCTGGCGCGTGACTTCACCCGTTCGTGCTATCCCCGGGCGGAGGGACGTGACGCCTGGCTGGCCGAGCGCGAGGAATGGGTGCTGAAACGCAGCTACGGACGCATGGGCGAGGGCATCCGGATTGGCGCTGCGCTGTCGGCGCAGGCCTGGGAAGAGGCCCTGGATACCGCGCTGCAGGACCCGCAGGGCTTCGTCCTGCAGGAATTCTTCGAACCCGCACCGCTGTGGTTTTCCCATGGCATGGGCTACCCGGTGGTGGGGGTCTTTCTCGTGGACGGCGAGTTCGCCGGGTATCACACCCGGGTCAGCCGCCACCCCGTCATCCGGCACGATGCGAATTATGTCCCAACGATGGTTGAAACTGCTTGAGCGCCTCGGATCCCCGCTGGGGGCCGGCACCGAAGACCCCGATGCCGCACCGCCGGTGGAGGGGCAGACGGTCTCCGAAGACTGGCGTGACTACATGCACCATGAACGGCTGTACCGCCTGTACGGGCCGCATCCGGAGGGGCCGTGGCGGCCGTATCACTGCCCGACGCTGTTCGCCGGGATCGATCGCCTCAAGCTGCAGCCACACGAGCAGCAGCTGCACGAGCGGATTGCCGCCGAGCGTCCCCCGGGCACCTGGGACTGGCTGCGTCCGGATACCCTGACGGTGGTGGACCTGCCGGGCGGTCTGAGCGTGCAGATGGCGGCGACGCTGTTTGCCGAAGGGACCTGTCAGCTGATCGCGACCTTTGATCACTGGCCGCGGGCCAACTCCGAGCCCGCGGGCATGATACGCCGGCTGGACGCGGAACCCACGGCCGCGCCGCCGCACGCGGGGGATCCCCGCATCATGGTCGACTCGCGTGAAGTCGTGAACGCGATGGTGACCATGGCGCCGCGGGTGGCGGCGCGCTGGGCGCGCGGCGTGCCCGCGGACGCGCCGCCGGTGTGGGTCTGCGATGCGCGACGACTGACGCACGCGGAGCCGGAGGCGGGCGATTACGACAACCGCTATTTCATCGATGACTCCATTCTCCCGGGGCCGGAACGTCTGCGTTCCGCCGGTATCGCGCGGGTCGTGCACGTGGCCGCGGACGCCGATGCCACGCCCGAGGACGATCTGGCCAACTGGCTGCACGAGCTCTACACCGCCGGCTTCGACACCGCCCGCATGACCCTGGGCGACCCCGAGACCTGGGTGATCCCGATGCCGATCATCCCGGCGCCGGGCGGGTCCATCGCCGGCCGGGTGAACAACCGCTCCGATCGCGGGGGCTTCGGCCAGACCATCTCCGAGCGGGGCAGCTCGGGCGGCGTCTACTCGGGCGCCGGGGCCGGGGGCTGAGCGGATGCAGGTCGCGGAGTTCATCGAACGCCATTACGGGCATTTCAACGCCCGCGAGCTGCGCGCCGCCGCGCGCGCCTGGCGCGACCACGCCGACGCCGGCGGGCGCATGTTCCTGTCGATGTCGGGAGCGATGTCCACCGCCGGGTTCGGTCGCATCCTCGCGCGCGCGATCCGCGCCGGCCTGATCCACGGGATCGCCTGCACGGGCGCGAATCTCGAGGAGGACGCCTTTCGCCTGATCGGCGCCGACACCTACGAGACCCTGCCGGACTGGCGCACCCTGGGGCCGCAGCGCGAGGCCGAACTGTACGCCCGCGGGGTCAGCCGGGTGACGGACACCGGGATCCCCGAGACGGCGATGCAGCCGATAGAATCGCTGCTGATCCGGCGCTGGGAGGCGGCGGCGCGATCCGGGCGCCAGGCCTCGCCCGCCGATTTCCTGCAGGACGTACTGCACGATGCGTGGCTGCGCGAACGCTTCATCGAGCCCGAGGCCAGCTGGCTGCTGGCGGCTGCGGAACACGCGGTCCCGATCTGGACCCCCGGCTGGGAGGATTCCTCTACGGGCAATGCGTTTTCCGCCGCGGTCATGCGCGGCGACGTGGCCCGTCATGACTGCGTGGAGCCGGGCACGGCTCAGATGAACCGCCTGGTGCGCTGGTATCTGGAGAACTGCGACCCGGCCCCCGGGATTGGTTATTTCCAGATCGGCGGCGGGATCCCCGGCGACTTCGCGATCTGCGTGGTGCCACTGATCACCCGCGAGCTGGGACTGGAAGACACCCCGACCTGGGGTTATTTCTGTCAGGTGACGGACGCTGACAGCACCTATGGCGGCTATTCCGGGGCACCGCCGGACGAGAAGATCACCTGGGGCAAGCTGCGCCCCGGGACCCCGCGCTTCGATATCCACTCCGACGCGACCATCGTCGCGCCGCTGATCCTGGCCTACATGCTGGAGGACTGACCTTGCGACGCCTGCCGATCCCGCGCCCGGCCGCATGGCCGGGCCTGTTGCCCGTTGTGCTGCTGCTTCTCGTCAGCGGCTGTGCCACGCCTCCGTCACCGGGTGAACGTCTGGTGGAGACGGTCAACGAACACCGTGAGGATCGGGGGCTGGAGCCGGTGGCCTGGTCGCCGGCGCTGGCCGAGGTTGCGAAGACCCATCTGGAGGATCTGGAATCCTCGGATGCTGCGGGAGGCGAGCAGTGCAACCTGCACAGCTGGTCCGAGGAGGGAGACTGGACGGCCTGCTGCTATCGCCCCGGGGACAAGGCATCCGCGGAGTGCATGCGCCGCAAGCCGCGCGAGATTACCGGCGAGGACTACCCTCACGCCGGTTACGAGATCGCGGCCTGGCGCAGTTCCGGCATGGACCGCGAGGAGGCGCTGCGGATCTGGCGCGACAGCGACGCGCACCACGAGGTGATGGTCAATCGGGGCGTATGGTCCGGGGTCGAATGGGAGGCCATCGGCGCCGCGCTGTCGGAGGAATATGCCCTGGTGTGGTTCGGCGAAGAGCCCGAAGGCGACGCGGCCGGCGCCGAATAGCGAACGGGACGGCGTCCCGCATGAGCCGCTCGCGGGGTGTGTTCAGGTGGTCGTGCGCGGGGTCGGGCCGGAGTCCGGGCTCGGTAGCGGGTCGGGCGGGGGAACGACGCGATTGCGGCCCGCGGCCTTGCCGGCGTAGAGCTGGCGGTCGGCGCGGGCGAGGAGAGATTCGCGGTCGTCTTCCGGGGTGAATTCGGCCACGCCCAGGGTGGCCGTGATGCCGAGGCCCGCCACGGGCTCCTCGGCCAGGGCCCGCCGGCAGCGCTCGGCCAGCGCCGTGGCCTCCTGCAGGTCGATGCCGGGGGCGATCACCAGGAGTTCCTCGCCGCCCCAGCGGGCGGTCAGGTCGCTGTCGCGCACGCGCGCCTGCAGCCGGGCGGTGACCTCGCGCAGCACCCGATCGCCATGGGCATGGCCGTGGGTGTCGTTCACGTCCTTGAAATGGTCGAGATCGGCGATGATCACGCTCATTGGCTGCCCGTAGCGGCGCGCATAAGCAATCTCGCGTTCCAGACCGGCCTCGGCGGCGCGGCGGTTGGCCAGGCCGGTGAGCGGATCAGTGGTCGCCCAGTCGTGCAGGATCTCGGCGCGCAGCAGGGCGCGCTGCAGCTGGTCGCGCATCCCGGCGACCCCGGCCAGCAGGGCCAGCAGCAGGCCGAGGAACACATGTACGCGCACCAGGTACATCAGGGTCTCGGCCGCGGGCGGGGCGGCTGCCATGTATTCCCGCAGGACCCCGGTGACCGTCAGCAGGATCGAGATCCCGAGGATGGCGAGCCCGGCGATCACCCCGCGGCGCCGGTCGAGCATCACGAAGGCGCCGGCGACCAGCAGTCCCACGGCCCAGAAGTGGCCGCCGACCAGCACCATCAGTTGCTGCTCGATCCCGGCGGCGAAGTGCATGTGCCAGGCCAGCCGCCCGAGGATCAGCGCGGAGGCGACCAGTACCATCAGCCCTTCGATGTGTTCCAGCGTCAGCCATTGCCGCCACAGCACCACCAGCAGCCCGGCGAGGGCAGCCGCGAACGGCGGATAGACCCGGGTCAGGAAGGGATCGTCGGGACCGCGGAACCACCAGCTGAGAAGGGTGATCGTGATCCCGCCGACAAGCACCAGGGCATACACCAGGCGCTTGCGGGCCCGGAGTTCGCGGATCTCGGTGCTGGATTCGTCCGGTTGTTCGGTCATCGGGCTTCGGTCGCGTGCGGGCACGGGGCCCGTTGCCGGGGTCCCGGCCGACAGGTGGCGGCCGCCCCGTTTATAGTGATGGGTCATAGTGACATTTCGAACGCGGGCGGGCCATGGCGAGAGGTGACCCTTGATGGCGGGATACGGACGGTGGATCGCGGCCGGGGGTATCGTGCTCCTGGCGGTGGCCTGGATCGCCTCGGGTGTGCTGACCCGCGAGCCGCCGGCGGAGCCGGAGCCCCGTGCGGCGCAGCCGATGGCGGTGGCGGTGGAAACCCGGGCGGCCGAACCGGTGGAGCGGATCCTGGTCCTGCAGGGACAGGTGGAACCCGACCAGCGGGTGCGGGTGCGCGCCGAGACCGCCGGGCAGGTGGCCGAATGGGCGGTGACACGGGGGGCCGAGGTGGTAGCGGAGGACCTGCTGGCCCGTCTGCGCATCGACGACCGCGAGGCACAGCGTCGCCAGGCCATTGCGCGCGAACGCGGCGCCGAGAGCGACTTCGAGGCGACCCGTCGTCTGCATCAGCAGGGGCACGCCTCGCGCACCGAGCTGGATGCGCGCGAGGCCGAGCTGGAGGCGGCGCGTGCCGCGCGCGAGGCGGCCGAGCTGGATCTGCGCAACACGCGCATCCGCGCGCCGCTGGCAGGTATCGTGCATCAGCGGCTGGCGGAACCGGGGGATTTCGTCGGCCGCGGTGACCCGGTGGCCGAGATCATCGACAACGACCCTTTGCTGGCGGTGGTGCAGGTGCCGCAGCACCAGATCGGGCGGGTCGAACGCGGGCAGACGGCGCGCATCCGCTTCCTCGACGGGCGCACCGCGGAGGGCGAGGTGCGCTTCGTCGCGCGCGTGGCCGAGCCGGGCACCCGCACCTTCCGCCTCGAGGTCGAGGTCCCCAATCCCGATGGTGCGCTGCCGTCGGGCCTCAGCGCCGGTGTGGAGATCCCCACCGACATCGTCCGCGCCCATCGCGTGTCGCCGGCGGTCATGTCCCTGGGCGATGACGGTCGCGTCGGGGTGAAGACCGTGGACGACGCCGATCGGGTGGTCTTCCACCCGGTGGAAGTCGTGCGGACTGCGGCCGAGGGCGTGTGGGTGACCGGTCTGCCGGACGAGGTCCGGGTCATCACTGTGGGGCAGGGCTTCGTGACCGAGGGCGAGCGGGTGCGTCCGCAGGCGGCCGGGGAGACCGAGCGGTGAATGCGCTGATCGCCTGGGCGGTGACGCATGCCCGGACGGTCCTGCTGTTCCTGCTGCTGATCCTGGTCACCGGGTCCATGGCCTGGGTGGTGGCGCCGAAGGAGGCCGCTCCCGAGATCGACATCCCGATCTTCTTCGTTTCCGTGCCCTACCCGGGGATCTCGCCGGAGGATGCCGAACGCCTGATGGTGCAGCCGCTGGAGCGGGAGCTGCAGGGGCTTCCGGGGGTGGACGAGATGCAGTCCTGGGCCGGCGAGGGTTTCGCTCTGCTGCGCATCGATTTCGAACCCGGCTGGGACAACCGCCAGGCTCTGTCGGATCTGCGCGAGGAGGTCGATCTGGTTCGTCCGGAGCTGCCGGACGGGGCCGAGGAGCCGTCGGTGTCCGAGGTGGACCTGTCGCTGTTTCCGGTGGTGACGGTGAATCTCTCGGGGCCGCTGGAGGAGCGCACGCTGGTGCGCCTGGCACGCGAGCTGCGCGACCGCGTGGAGGCGCTGCCGGGCGTGCTGGAGGCCGACATCGGCGGCGACCGCGAGGAGCAGATGGAGGTGCTGGTCGATCCGCTGGTGCTGGAGACCTACGAGCTGTCCTTCGGCGATCTGAGTCGCGCGATCGAACGCAATAACCGGCTGGTGGCCGCCGGCGCGGTGGACACCGGGGTGGGACGCATCCCGTTGCGGGTGCCGGGCACCATCGACGACATCGATGACGTGCTGGACACCGCGGTACGGGTGGAGAACGACACCGTGGTGCGCGTGCGCGACGTGGCCGAGGTGCGCCGCAGTTATCGCGATCCGGAGGGCTTCACCCGCATCGACGGGCAGCCGTCGGTGTCGCTGGAGATCCGCAAGCAGACGGACGCCAATATCCTCGAAGTGGTGGCGGCCGCGCGCGCGACCATCGAGGCCTCGCGCGCCGAATGGCCCGACTCGCTGGAGGTGACGTATACCCAGGATCAGGCGAAGGACGTCGCCGATCTGCTGGGTGATCTGGAGAACAACGTGATCACCGCGGTGCTGATCGTGGCCCTGGTGATCCTGGTGATGATGGGCGCGCGCGCCGCGCTGCTGGTGGGGCTGGCGATCCCCGGGGCCTTCCTCGGCGGGATCCTGGCCATTCATCTGCTGGGCTTCACGCTCAACATCGTCGTGCTGTTCGCGCTGATCCTGGTGGTGGGGATGCTGGTGGACGGCGCGGTGGTGGTCGTGGAACTGGCGGACCGCTATATCGCCGAGGGGCGCGGGCGGGTCGAGGCCTTCCGCGCCGCGGCCCAGCGCATGGCCTGGCCGATCACGGCCGCCATCGCGACCACTCTGGCGGTGTTCGCGCCGATGCTGTTCTGGCCGGGGATGGTGGGCGAGTTCATCGTTTATCTGCCGGCGACGGTGATCGTGACCCTGATCGCCTCTCTGGCAATGGCGCTGGTGTTCATCCCGGTGCTGGGTTCGGTGATCGGCCCGTCGCATCCGATCAACGCGGAACAGACGCGTTTCGTGCGCGCGGCCGAGGAAGGGCGCTTCGACCAGCTGCATGGCTTCACCGCCCGCTACATCCGTATGCTGCGGCCGCTGGTGGACCGGCCGGGGCTGACCCTGGGGGCCACGGTCGGGTTGCTGGTCCTCGCCTACGCCGCCTATGCGAGTTTCGGTCGCGGGGTGGAGTTCTTCCCGTCGATCGAGCCGGAGAACGTCCAGGTCCAGGTGCAGGCCCGCGGCGATCTCTCGGTGCGCGAGGCTGACGCGCTGGTGCGCCAGGTGGAGGGCCGCCTGATGGCGTCGCCCGAGGTGAAACACGCCTATGCCCGCACCCTCGGGACCCAGCTCGCGCGCCTGCAGGGCGATTATCCGGAGGACGTGGTCGGGGTGATCCAGCTGGAGCTGACCCAGTGGCGCACCCGCCCGCCGGCGGAGGCGGTCATCGCCGAATTGCGCGAGCGCACCGCGGATCTGCCCGGACTGCGGCTGCAGTTCCGGGCGCAGGAACACGGCCCGGGCGAGGGCCGGCCGATCCGCATCGTCGCCTCCGGCGAGCAGCCCGGGCGCATCCCGCCGGTGATTCGCGAGATCCGCGCGCAGATGGACGATCTGGGGGGCTTCGAGGACATCGGCGACGACCTGCCGCTGCCCGGGGTGGAGCTGGAGGTGCGCTTCGACCGCGAGCAGGCGGCGCGTTTCGGTGTGGACGTGCCGCTGCTGGGCGACGGCGTGCAGCTGCTGACCGACGGGATCCTGCTGGGGAGCTGGCGCCCCGATTTCACCGACGAGGAGGTGGACATCCGCCTGCGGCTGCCGGCCGAGCAGCGCCACCTGCAGCAGCTCGCCAATCTCAACCTGCCGGCGCCGGGCGGGCTGGTGCCGCTGGCGAATTTCGCCGAGCTGGTGCCGGTCCCGGCCACCGGGCTGATCAAGCGCCTCGACGGCCAGCGCGCCTACACCATCGAGGCGGATGCCGCGCCCGGTTACCTGGTGGACGAACGGGTGCGCGCGCTGCAGGCACGGCTGGACACCCTCGAGCTGGATGACGCGGTGGAAATCCGGTTCCGCGGCGAGGCCGAGGAGCAGGAGGAGGCCGCGCGCTTCCTGCTGGGGGCCTTCGCGATGTCGCTGTTCCTGATGCTGGCGATGATGGTCACCCAGTTCAACCGGTTCTCCCAGGCGCTGCTGGTGATGTCGGCGATCGTGTTCTCCACCGCGGGAGTTCTGCTGGCGCTGCTGGCGCGGGGTGAGCCGTTCGGCATCGTGATGAGCGGGATCGGCGTGCTGGCGCTGGCGGGGATCGTGGTCAACAACAACATCGTGCTGATCGACAACTACAACGAACAGCGCGGTCGCGGCCTGACGGCGCACGAGGCGGCCCTGCGGGCGGCGGCGCAGCGCATGCGGCCGGTACTTTTGACCGCGATCACCACCATCCTCGGCCTGCTGCCGATGGTGCTGGCCTGGACCGTGGATTTCGCCGGCCGGGATTTCTACATCGGTGCACCGGTGACGGGCTTCTGGATCCAGCTGGCAACGGCGATCGCCGGCGGGCTGCTGTTCGCGACCCCGCTGACCCTGCTGTTCACCCCGGCGATGCTGGTGCTGCTGGATCGCATGCGCGGGCGCTATGAGTCATTGCGCGTATCCATGCGTCCGGGGAACTCCAGCGAGCCGTAGCGCCAGGCCTGCAGGCCCTCGGGCCACGGATGGCGCGGCAAGCCGGCCTTGCGCAGCAGGGCGTCGACGAAGGCCTCCGCATCGGGCAGGGATTCCCAGACCGCCGGGAGGAAGGTGGCGCGCCGCGGCCCCGCCTGCAGGATCAGCCCGTCCTCGCGCGGGCGCAGCCGGTCCAGCAGGGTGTGGCGACTGGTGGCCTCCAGTGGCTCGGACGGCCCCAGCAGGGTCACCGAGTACTCCAGTCCTGCCAGTTCGGGCGCGGTTAGTGGCGGGAAGCGCGGGTCGCGGGTGGCCGCGGCGACTGCGTTGTGCAGCACGTCTTCCGCCAGCGGACGGCGCGCCTCCAGCGAGCCGATGCAGCCACGCAGTTCGCCCCCGCACTTGAGGGTCACGAAGCTGGCCCCGGGGGCATTCAGGGGCGCGGGTTCCGCCTTCGCGAGGAGCTCGGGCGCGGGGCCGTCACCGGCGGCGTGGCGGATGGCGTCGCGGGCCAGTCCGGTCAGCCGTTCACGCGCCGGAGTATCGGGTTCGAACGGGACCGTCATTGCAGGGCCCAGGCGCCGTAACCCACCACCTGGTCGCGCGGGCCGGCGGTATCCGCCGAGGTGCGCCGGTCGAGGGTGGTAATGCCCAGTCCGCGGCGTCGCGCGGCCCGCAGCAGTCCGGCCAGCGGGCGGCAGCCGCAGGCGTCTTCCGGCCCCAGCGCGGTGTCATCCATGCGCTCGATGACCTGCTGGGTCGCCGCATCCAGGCGCTGCGCGGTGGCCTCGTCGTGGAAATGCGACAGGTCCGAGCTCACCACCACCAGGGTCTCCGGGTCGTCCCACAGCCGGTCGAGCACCGCCTCGACCTGGTCCGGGGACGCATCGCCGACGACCGGCGGGACCAGGCGGAAGTCCTCGAGGGCCACCTGCAGGAACGGCAGCTGGGCCTCCAGGCTGTGCTCCGGGCCGTGGGCGGCGTCCAGGCACTGCACGCCGGGCAGACCGGCGAGGGCATCCACGGCCTCGCGGTCCACGGGGATGTCGCCCAGCGGGCTGCGGTAGTACGCGCTGTCGGTGGTGGCGATTCCGCGAAAAGGCACGCGGTGCGAGGGCCCGAGCAGGACCACCCGCCGGATGCGGCCGGCCAGCGGACGCACCCGGGCGTAGGCTGCCGCCGCGACCGGCCCGGAGAACGGGAAACCGGCATGCGGGGCGACGATCGCCCGGGGCGCCGGGGCATCTGCCTCCGGCGACGCCACCTCGGCGAGAAAGCCCTCCACCATCTGCCGCAGGGTGGCGGCATCGGCGGGGTAGAAGCGCCCGGCGACGGCGGGTTCGCGGATGGCGGCGGTGGCGGACATGTCGGGCTCCACAATATCGGGACTCATGGCTTGAATTGTGGGACCTCGGGGGCCACATTCAAGAGTATGAGCCCTACGACCGACACTCCGCAGCACGACGCCTTCACGGTGTCCACGCGCTACTGGCACGCCCTCGACGACGGCCGTGTGCAGTGCGACCTGTGTCCGCGTTTCTGCAAGCTGAAGGAAGGGCAGCGCGGCGCCTGTTTCGTGCGTGCCCGGCTGGACGACGAGGTCGTGCTGACCAGCTACGGCCGCTCTTCCGGTTATTGCGTGGATCCGATCGAGAAGAAGCCGTTGAACCATTTCCTGCCGGGGACACCGGTGCTGTCGTTCGGGACCGCCGGCTGCAACCTGGCCTGCAAGTTCTGCCAGAACTGGGACATCAGCAAGTCGCGCGAGGTCGATACCCTCGCCGACCGGGCGGATCCGGAGACCATCGCGCGGGCGGCCGAGGAGCTGGAATGCCGCTCGGTGGCGTTCACCTACAACGACCCGGTCATCTTCCACGAATACGCGATCGACGTGGCGGCGGCCTGCCGTGCGCGCGGGATCCGCACGGTGGCGGTCACCGCGGGCTACATCACCGAGGCCGCGCGCGGCGAGTTCTTCTCCGCGATGGATGCGGCCAACGTGGATCTCAAGGCGTTTACCGAGCGCTTCTACCACCGCCTGACCGGGGCGCATCTGCAGCCGGTGCTGGATACCCTGGAGTGGCTGGTGCACGAGACCGATGTGTGGACCGAGATCACCACCCTGCTGATCCCCGGAGAGAACGACAGCGATCCCGAGATCGTGGCGATGGCCGACTGGGTGTATCAGCACCTGGGTCCGGACGTGCCCATGCACTTCACCGCGTTCCACCCCGACTTCCGCATGACCGACTACCCGCGCACGCCGCCGGAGACCCTGCAACGGGCGCGCAACATCGCTCGCGAGCGGGGGCTGCATCACGTGTATACGGGGAACGTGCACGACCGCGAGGGCCAGAGCACCTGGTGTCCGTCCTGTGGCCGGCGGTTGATCGGTCGCGACTGGTACCGGCTGTCGGACTGGAACCTCACCGCCGATGGCTGCTGCAATGCCTGCGGGGCGGCCGTTGCCGGGGTGTTCGAGGCGCGGCCGGGGGACTGGGGGCCGCGTCGCCAGCCGGTGCATCTGGCGGATTTTGCCCGCTGACCGGCGCCGGCCTGCGCCCCGGCGAGTCCCTCGGCGATTCCCTCAGCGCGGGACGCCGGCGGCGGCCACCCCGCCCTCGCAGTCTTCCAGCAGCTGCGGCAGTTCCTCCGCCGGGACCGGCGGGCTGCACAGAAAACCCTGCCAGGCGTCGCAGTAGCGGGTCTTGAGGAAGCTGCGCTGGTCTTCGGTCTCGACCCCTTCCGCCTGCACTTCCAGCCCCAGGTTGTGGGCCATGTTGATGATGGTCACGGTCAGTTCGGCATCGTTGGGGTCGTGCGGCAGATCCTGGACGAAGGCCCGGTCGATCTTGAGCCAGTCGATGTTGAAGCGCTTGAGGTAGGCCAGCGAGGAATACCCGGTGCCGAAGTCGTCGATGGCCAGCGCCACGCCCAGGCCCTTGAGCTGCAGCAGGACCTCGCGCGAGCCCTCGGCCTGGATCAGGGTGGTTTCGGTCATCTCCAGCACCAGACGCCCGGGGTCCATCCCGGTGGAATCCAGCACCTCGCGCACGCGCGCGACCAGTGCCGGGTCGTTCATCTGGTGGGCCGAGAGGTTCACCGCCAGCGACAGCTCCGGCAGGCCCTGCCGGTCCCATTCCACCACCTGGCGGCAGGCCTCGCGCAGGACGAACTCGCCCAGCGGGCTGATCAGGCCGGTTTCCTCGGCCACCGGGATGAAGCGCCCGGGCGAGATCAGCCCCTTGTCCGGGTCGCGCCAGCGTACCAGCGCCTCGACCCCGGACACGCGGCGTTCGCGCAGGTCGATCTGCGGCTGGTAGAACACCTCGAGATGGCCGTTCTTCAGGGCCTCGCGCAGATGATTTTCGGTCTCCAGGCGCTCGCTGGCGGCGGCGGTGAGGTCCTCGCTGTAGAAGCTGTAGGTGTTGCGGCCCTGGGCCTTGGCGCGGTACATGGCCGCGTCCGCCTGGGTGATCAGGGCCTCGGGCGACCCGCCGTTATCGGGGAACAGGGTGATCCCCAGCGAGCCTCCGACCTGCAGCGAGCGCCACCCGCCCACCGCGAAGGGCTCGGCGATCACCGCCAGGATCTCCCGGGCCCGCTCCTCGAGGGCCTCCAGCGATTCGACATCGTCCAGCAGGACGATGAACTCGTCGCCGCCCAGGCGGGCGATGGTGTTGGCCCGTACCCGATCCTTGAGCCGGTCGGCGAGGATCTTCAGGAGTTCGTCGCCGACCTGGTGGCCGAGGCTGTCGTTGATGGTCTTGAAACGGTCGAGGTCCAGGAACAGGATCGCGACCCGCCCGCCATCTTCGGCACTGGTGTTGATCGCCGAACGCATGCGCTGGGTCAGCAGCACCCGGTTGGGCAGGTCGGTCAGCGGGTCGTGGCTGGCGCGATGCGCCAGCTCCGCCTCGTGCCGGCGCAGGCGGGTCTCGGCCTCGCGGCGCTGCTGCACCTCGCGCCCGAGGTCGCGGTTGATCCGGTGGTAGCGCATGGTCGCCGCGGCCATCAGCGCCAGCAGCCCCAGCAGCAAGGCGATGGTGACCGCCGGGTTCTCGCGCCAGTAGAGCAGCGGGTCCAGGGCCGGGTTGCGTTCGTAGGGCGGGGCGCCCAGACGTTCCAGCAGGTCATGCGCCGGGGCGTAGGACAGGGGCGCGGCCCAGCCGAGATATTCGCCGGCCCCGCTTGCCGGGTGACCCTCCGGCATCTCCAGCAGGGCCACGGTTACCGCGTTGGCCAGGGCTTCGTCGGCATGTTCCATGCGCGAGAACGGCCATTCCGGGAACAGGCGGGTGGTGTGCTCGAACGGAAAGCCGGGAGTGTCGCGCGGTTCCAGCACCCGCAGCTCGCCGGGTTCGAACGCCCCGGCCCCGGCCATGCGGTCGAGCACGCCGGTGCGGACCGTGCCGGCGTCCGCGCGGCCGTCGAGCACGGCCTCGACCACGCGGTCATGCGGCATGTCGGTGAAAGTCAGTTCGGCGAGATCCTCGCGCGGATCCACGCCGGCATCCAGCAGGGCCTCGTGCCCGGCATGCCAGCCACCCAGCGAGCCCTCCTGTACCGCAAACAGGTGCTGGCCGGCGATGTCCTCCAGCGCGGTGATGTCGTCGCGGTCGGCGCGCGTGAAGATGACGCCGCCGAACAGCCGGACCGGTTCGCCTTCGTGTGACGCGATCAGTGTGGTCAGGCGGCTGATGCCGTGGGCGTATTCCAGCTGGACGTAGTGCCCGGTATTGGTGAGAACGAAATCGATCTCTTCCCCCGCAACCGCGTCTTCCAGCTCGGGGAAGTTCATCGCCCGCATGCGGAAGCGGGCGTCGAAATCCTCGCCAAGGCGTTCGGTCAGGTAGTCCGCGGTCGGTTGCCAGCGGGCCTCGGCTGCACTTGCCTCGCGCACCGCGAGCACACCGATGTCCACCGTCGTGGCCCCATCCGGAGCGCCGGCGACCGCGCCCGGGAGGGACGGGAGCAGCATCACGGCCAGGACGAGGGTGCGGGGCAGCCATTGCATGCCGGTCAGCCTACTACGAACCGGGCGGTGGATGCTCGTTCGTGCAGACAACGGTTTGATTCGGGAACCTTTCGTTCCCGCGAGGGGCAGGGAAATGCAGGGAGGGCAGGGAGGAAAGGCCGCCAGAGCCCCGCCCGTGCCATGACCACGGGCGGGCAAGGGGGCGAGTGGCCGGTGTTCACCAGCTCTTGTAGGGCAGGAACTTGCCGTTCCAGGTGATCTTCACCCGATCGCCCTTCGGATCCTCGACCTTGTCGATGTCCATGGTGAAGTCGATGGCGCTCATGATGCCGTCGCCGAACTTCTCGTGGATCAGCGCCTTCATGGTGTCACCGTACACGTTGATCGCCTCGTAGAAGCGGTAGATCACCGGGTCGGTGGGGATGGTCTTGTCCCAGTGCTTGTGCGGGAAGGCCTGCAGGGCCTTCGACACGTCGGGCCCGAGATCGAGGAACGCGGTGAGCCGGTCGGCGGCCTCGGCGTCGAGGTGGTTCATGCCGTAGCAGGCCGAGGTCACGTAGACCTCGTGCAGGCCGGTGGCCTCGGCGATGCCGGCCCAGGTCGCGGACCGGCTCTCCTTGGCTTCGAGGATGGTGGCGGTCATTTCGGTCTTGCTGAGGGTCATGGATGGCCTCCCGGTTGGTGTCGGATCAGTGTTGCCACCCAATGCTCTGCAGATCCCGTGCCAGCTGGACGCCGTTCACCGGATCCGCTCCGGGACGGCCGTACGGCAGCACGGGTCGGGTGAGGCGGACACTTTGTCCGCTCCCGGTGCGGACAAAGTGTCGACAATGTCCGCACCGGGGTCTCAGGCCAGTCCCAGTTTCTTCAGGCGGTAGCGCAGCTGGCGCGGGGTGAGGCCCAGGTCCATGGCGGCGCGGGTCTTGTTGCCGCCGCTGCGTTCGATGGCGTCCCGCAGCTGGTCGGCCTCGGAGGCGTGCACGCGGCGGTAGGGGCGGACGATGCCGGGGCCGGCCGCCCCGTCGGAGTGCGCCTCGTTGCCCTGCGCGCCGGGAAAGGCCGCGGTGTCCGGGGACGGTGCGGTGTCGGGTTGCGGGGAACCGGCAGGGCCGGTGGCGTGCAGTCCGGGGCTGATGCGCGATTCCTCGTGCAGGATCTCGTCGATCAGGGCGGTGCCGATGCGGCCCTCGCTGGAGAGCAGCACCGCGCGTTCCAGCACGTTCTCCAGCTGGCGGATGTTGCCCGGCCAGTCGAAGGTTTCCAGACGCTCCATCACCCCGTCGTCCAGGACCACGTTCCAGCCATGGACGTGGGTGTAACGGTCGAGAAAGTGCCGTGCGAGCAGGCGAATGTCGCTGGCGCGATCGCGCAGCGCGGGCATGTGCAGCGGGATTACGTTCAGGCGGTAGAACAGATCGAGCCGGAATTCCCCGGCATTGACCGCTTTCTGCAGGTCCTTGTGGGTGGCGGCGACCACGCGCACGTCCACCGGGATGTCGCGCGATCCCCCGATCGGCTGCACGACCCGTTCCTGCAACACGCGCAGGATCTTGGACTGCAGCGCCTCCGGCATGTCGCCGATCTCGTCGAGGAACAGGGTGCCGCCGTCGGCCAGGGCGATCTTGCCGGTCTTGGCGCTGGAGGCCCCCGTGAAGGCCCCTTTCTCGTGGCCGAACAGTTCCGATTCCAGCAGGTCGGCCGGGATCGCGGCACAGTTCAGGGAGATGAACGGTCGCGCGTTGCGCTGGCTGATCCGGTGGATCATGCGTGCGATCTTCTCCTTGCCGGTGCCGGAGTCGCCGGTGATCAGCACCGTGGCCTGGGTATCGGCGATGCGGTGGACCTGCTTGAGGACGCTGCGCAGGGCGGGGCTCTCGCCGAGGATCCCGTATTTCGCCCCCTGGGTGTCGAGGGCGCTCTTGAGGTAGCGGTTTTCCGAGACCAGTTCGGCCGTGCGTTCGGCGATCAGCTGGTTGATGCGCAGGACCTGGCCAATCATGGAGGCGACAACGCGCAGCACGTTGAGATCGTCCTGGAACTGGCGCGACCGGCGGCGCAGCCGGTGGACCCCGAGTACGCCGATCGGCTGTTCGTCCTGCACGATGGGGACCCCGATATATGCCACGGTCTCCTGCGGCAGGGTGGAGCGGTCGACCGCCCGGGCGAGGTATTCCGGCTCGTTGTCGATGTCCTGGATCAGCGCGATCTGTCCGGTCTTCATCACCCGGCCGGTCACGCCCTCGCCCAGCGAGTAGCTGCCGCGCTCGCGTTCGGCGTCGGTCAGGCCGTAGGCATGCCGGATCTTCAGCTGTCCGCTGTCCGGGTCGGGCAGCAGGACCCGGCCGCGGTTGAGGCCCAGCAGCTGGGACATCATGCCGAGGATGCGGTAGATGGCGGCGTCGGGGTCGCGCGAGCGGCCCATCAGCCGGGCGACCTCCAGCAGCAGGGTGATCTCCTGCTCGCGGGTCGCCTGGTCGGTGCGGTCTTCGGTGGCGGTGTCGTTCATGCCCGGTGGACATGCAGAAACCCTGCCAGCGCCGCGGACCGGGCCGTGGCGGGGCACGGAGCGGATTCGGGAGGAACCTGGCGACGGATTTTGCACCGCGATGGTGCGCTCGGTTCCGGTACGCGCCCGAAGGGTGCAGTGCATCCCGCGGGCCGTGGACAAAAAAGGCCCGGCCGTGCACGGCCGGGCAGACGGAGGGAGTGAGGGGGCGGCTCAGCTTTCGGCGTGGTAGCTGCTGCGCCGGATCAGGCGCACGCAGATGGCGTCCAGCATGTAGCCGATCAGGCCGATCACCAGTACGAAGGCCGCCAGTTTGTCGTACTCGAGCGTGTCGCGGGCATCGTTGATGGCGTAGCCGAGGCCCGAGGTCACCCCCAGGTATTCGGCTGGGACCAGCACGATCCAGGCCACACCCACCGCCAGGCGGATGCCGGCGAACACGTCCTGGGCGATCGCGGGCATCACGATGTAGCGCAGGGTGTGGTAGGGGTTGGCGCCCAGGTTGTTGCCCACCTTCAGCCACATCGGATCGATGCGCTGCACGCCGTGCGCGGTGGCGTAGGTGATGGGCCAGACCGCGGCGATGGCGATCAGGAAGATGATCGCCGCATCCCAGGTGGCGAAGGCCAGCACCGCGATCGGCATCCACGCCAGGGGCGAGATCATGCGCAGGAACTGGAACGGCACGTGGGTGGTTTCGCGCAGCACGTTGAAGTACCCGATCATCACCCCCAGCGGGACCCCGATCAGGATCGCGTAGAGCAGGCCGAATCCGACCCGGTGCAGGCTGGACTCGATCGGCGACCACACCTGTCCGGAACTCACGATGTCCCAGAAGGCGGTCAGCGTGGGCCCGGGGGCGAAGCTGGCGAAGGCCATGGTGTCGGGGTTGTTGGCGATGGCCCAGCCGCCCCACCACCACAGGGCCAGCAACCCGGCGATGCCGAGCAGCGGGTACTGCAGCCGCCGGCGCAGGTGGTTCAGGGAACGCAGGGAGGCCCACCCCCACTCCCCGGGGGTGGCCGGCATGTCGAATGTGACGTCGCGGTTCATAGCTGTACGATCTCCTCGCGGGCAAACGGCGAATCCATGTCCACGCCGGGTGCGTTGTGCCAGGCGGTGTATTTCTCCATGGCCTTCTCGACGAACTCGTAATTGACCAGATCATCGGCCACTTCCTGCGGATCCAGGCCCTGCAGGAAGGTGGTGTCGCCGCCGACCAGGGTCTCGTTCATCGCGCCCACCAGCATCTTCGTCGCCGAGGGGTAGGGCCACGGGGAGAAGTCGATGCGGCCGTTAGCCCAGTCGGCATGGCGGATCGCGCCGGAGTCGATGTAGGTACTGTCGTCGGCGTAGTTGGTCATCGCACGTTCGACCACCCCGGACGGCATCGGCAGGTAGCCCTTGCCGTCGCGCGACAGCAGGTGGGCGATCTCCTTCTTGTTGTCCTGGATGTGGCCCTGGGCGCGAACCACCGCGTTCATGGTCTTCTGCGTCCATTCGGGCTGGCGATCGGTGAGCGTCTCGTTCATGCACACCACGCAGCAGGGGTGGTTCTTCCAGATGTCGCCGGTGAAGCGCAGCAGGTTGCCGTGGGCCAGCATCTCGCCGGCGGCGTTGAAGGGCTCGGCGACGATGAAGGCGTCGATCGAGCGCGCGGCCAGGGCCGGCGGCATGTCCGGCGGCGGCATCAGCATCAGGTTGACCTCGTCCGGGGCCAGATCGTCCCCCTGATCCTTGATCACCGGCTTCAGGCCGGCGTCACGCAGGGCCATCTGCATGACCACGTTGTGCATGGAGTACCAGTAGGGCACGGCCACGCTCATGCCACCCATGTCGGCGAAGTCGTTGACCTCCACGTGGCGGCCGGTGACCACCGCCGACCCGTTGGTGTGGGCCCAGGACATGATCTTGGCCGGGAAGTCGTTCTGGTAGCGCATCCACAGCGGGATCGGCTTGAGCAGGTGGACCAGGTTGAAGCGGTTGGCCGCGAAGGATTCGATCAGCGGCGACCAGCCGCGGATCAGCTGCGGTTCGGCCACCTCCAGGCCTTCGTCCTCGAAATAGCCCTCGGAATGCGCGACCAGCAGGGCCGCGGCATCGGTGATGGGGATGTAACCGATGCGCACGACGCCGTCGAAGTCGTCCACTTCGGGGTCGACGCCACCCAGCTCGGGCTGCTGGGCGAGCAGCGAACCCGGGGCGGTCAGGCCGGCGCCGGCGACCAGCGAGCCGGCCGCCGCCGAGCGCAGGAAGGTGCGGCGGGACAGGCTGCCGCCAAGGATGCGGTCGAGTTCCGCGTCGATGTGGTGGTGGTTGTCACAGTTGCACATGGTGAGGTTCCTCTCGGGTAACGGGCTAGGGACGGTTCAGGCCGCGCGAATCGCGCGACGGGCGGGGGCGGATCCGGACCCGGCGGAATCGTCGGCTTCGGCGGATGACGACGTGTCATCGGTCGGGTCGGGGCGCGAGGCCGGGTGACGCGTCGCGCCAAAGAACTCCATCAGCTCGGCCTTCAGTTCGGTGAATCCGGGGCTGGTGCGGTCGCGCGGATGCGGCAGGTCCACCTTGAGCTGGTGCTGCAGCGTGCCCGGATTGGAACCCATCACGATGACGCGATCGGCCATGGCGACGGCCTCTTCGATGTCATGGGTCACGAACACCACGGTGATGCCGCGATCCCGCGACAGCCGCACGACCTCGTCCTGCAGCTCGGTCTTGGTGAACGCATCCAGGGCGGAAAACGGCTCGTCCAGCAGCAGGAGTTCCGGGTCGGTGGCCAGACTGCGCGCCAGGGCCACGCGCTGCTGCTGGCCACCGGACAGCGACTGCACGTTGACCTCGGCCTTTTCGGCCAGGCCCACCGTCTCCAGCAGGGCGTCGACGCGCTTGTTCATGCCTTCCTGACGGCCCTGGAAGATCAGGCCGAGGGAGGCGTTGCGGCGCACGGTCATCCACGGGTAGAGCGAGGGTTTCTGGAACATCATGTTCCAGCGCGGGCTGGGCTTGATGACCTGGTGGCCGTTGATGCGTACCGCGCCCTCGCTGGGGATCAGCAGGCCCGCGAGCATGTGCAGCAGGGTGGATTTCCCGCAGCCGCTCTGCCCGATCAGGGCGATGGTCTCGCCGGGGCTGACGGTCAGCTCGATGTCCTGGAGCGTCGGGTCCGTCTGTTTCGGATAGTGATGCGTAATGTAGTCGATGGAGATGGCTGCGCCCATGGCGGTGCTCCTCTTCCGGGAACGTTGGTGGGCCGTGGTTCTCACGGCGCGCTCACAGGAACCCTTACAAGAGGCGTGCCAGATGCAGAACGGCGGCGGACCGGGCGCGAAACGGGGGTGGCTCCGGAGGGGGTGAAACGGCTGCAGGACGCGGATCAGCGGGGACCGGGCGGGGGCACGAGCCGGCACGGGCGGTGACGCCGGGTGGCGGTGGCCGACGTTTCGTCGTGGTGCAACGGGGCATTGTGTCGACAATGTTGGTGCAAAGCGCGGACAAACTGTCCGCTTTGTCCGCCTGCGGGTCGGGGTGATCTCCCCGGATGGACTGCCGATCGGCCGGGAATCGCGGCATGGCGCCATCGGGGGCAACATGGCACGGCTTCTGCAACGGGACTGGCGACCCGGCCACAAAGGTTCGGGCATTGACCAAACAACCGTCAGGAGACCTGATCATGTCGACCGCAGAAGCCACCACCACGATTTCCATGAATGCCCTGGATCCCATTGACCAGGACGGGCTGAACAAGCTCGCCGACAAGGGCAAGTCCAACCCCGACAGTGTCGTGACCCTCAAGGCGCGCACCGTGTGCGAGGGCAAGTTCCGCAACCTGACCTACGTGCGTGACCTCGATGCCCACGTGATCGACGAGCCCCCGCATCTGCTGGGCGACGACACCGCCCCCAACCCCTCCGAGGCCGCGCTGGCCAGCCTGGGGGCCTGCCTGTCGGTGGGGATGCACGCCAATGCCATCGATCGCGGCATCACCCTCACCAAGCTGGAGCTGTCCCTGGAGGGCGACATCAACGTGACCGCGGTCTGGGGCGTGGGCGATACCGACAAGTCCAAGCGCCTGGGCTTCACCGACATCCGCGTGAAGGTCGACCTCGAGGGCGACGCCAGCGAGGAAGAGCTGCAGGAACTGGTGGCGCACGCCGACTTCTGGTCGCCGGTCGCCAACACCATGCGCAACCCGGTCAACCTGGCCGTGGAAAAGGCCTGAGGCCGAGGAGACCCGTAATGCTCGAGACCCGTGAACAAGCAACGGGGGTGGCGCCGGTCTCCGCACCGGTGTACGCCGAGGACGGGCTGCGGGACCTGGTGGCGGGGCAGCTTGCCCCGCTCACCGTCCGCATCGACCGTGACGGCCTTTACCCCGAGGAATTCCTGCATCAGGCGGGTCAGCTGGGTGCCTTCAATGCCCATCTGGCCAGTCAGAACCCCGCGGGGGCCACGGACCTGGTGTCCGCGATCCGCGCCGAGGAGGTGATCTCCGCCGAATGCATGACCACCGGATTCGTTGCCTGGTGCCAGAACGCCTGCGCCTGGTACGTGGAGAACAGCGATTCCTCCACGCTCAAGCGCGAGGTCCTGCCGAAGCTGGCCGGCGGCGAGGCGTTCGGCGCCACCGCGCTGTCCAACCCGATGAAATGGTTCGCCAGCATCGAGGAGCTCAAGCTCTCGGCCGAGCGTGTGGAGGGCGGCTACGTGGTGTCCGGGGCGCTGCCGTGGGTGTCCAATCTGGGCGACGATCACTACTTCGGTGCGATCTTCCGTACCACGGATGATAACCCGCGTCCGCTGATGGCGGTCATCAACTGCGCCGACCCCGGCTTCAGCCTGACCCCGTGCCCCGAGTTCATCGCTCTGGAGGGTTCGCGCACCTTCGGCTGCCATTTCGACCGGGTGTTCGTGCCCGACGAGCACGTGCTGGCCGATCCCCTGCCGGAGTACATCCAGCGCATCCGTCCCGGTTTCGTGCTGCTGCAGATGGGCATGGGCCTGGGCCTGATCGAGGGCTGCATCAACACCATGCACGAGGCCAACGAGACCCTGTCGCACGTGAACGGTTACCTCGATGACCAGGCGGGCGAGCTGGAGGAGGTCCTGGAAGACGCACGCCAGGCGACCTATGCCCTGGCCCGCGATCCCTTCGACACCAGCGACGCGTTCTTTGCCGACGTGCTGCAGATGCGTCTGACCGGTTCGGAGCTGGCGCTGCGGGCCTCGCAGTCGGCGCTGCTGCACAGCGGGGCGCGCGGTTACCTGTCCAGCGCGGCCGCCCAGCGCAAGCTGCGCGAATCCTATTTCGTGGCCATCGTTACCCCCGCCATCAAGCACCTGCGCAAGGAGCTGGCGCGTATCCACGCCCACTGACCGGCGCCCGGAGGAGACATCATGCTGGAAACCACCACCAAACTCGATGCCGAAGCGGCCGTGGCCGCCCTGAAGGAGGCCGTGGAGGCGCAGGGACTGCGCGTGGCCGGAGAAATCAACGGCCAGGCCAATGCCGCGATGATCGGGGCCGAGGTCCCGGTCGACCGTATCCTCGAGGTCTTTCATCCACGCTATGCCCTGCGCGTGTGGGAGGCCTGCAAGCCCGCGGGTATCGACATCCCCCTGCGCATCCATGTCTGGAGCGACGGCGAGCAGCTGCATGTAACGGCGCGGCGTCCGTCGGAGGTGTTCGCCCCCTGGGGCAGCGCCGAGCTGGATGCGCTGGGCGCGGAGCTGGACCCGCTGTTCGAGGCGATTGTCGCCGGTCTACCGGAGGTTGCGTGATGTCTGCTGAAGCCGAAACCCAAACCGAATATCGACGCTACATCTGCCGCGTGTGCGGCTACATCTACGACGAGGCGAAGGGCGACCCGGACTCGGGCCTGCCACCGGGGACCCGGTTCGAGGACATCCCGGACGACTGGTACTGCCCGGACTGCAACGTCACCAAGGCCGACTTCGACCGCCTGCAGCCGCGTGCCGAGGACCCGGTCGAGGCACAAGCGGCGCAGGCCTGGCGCACCCCGCTGGCGGACGACCCGGATGCGGTGGTGGTCGTCGGCGGCGGCATGGCCGGCTGGGCAATGGCCGAGGAACTGCGCGCCCGCGACCCGGAGCGCAGTATTCGGCTGGTGACCGGGGATCGCGGCGATTATTACACCAAACCGCGGATCTCCACGGCCTGTGCGCGCGGTGTGGACCCGGACGACCTGATGGAGGAATCCGGCGTGGCGCGAGCCGCGCGCCTGGGCGTCGAGCTGCTGCCGCACGTGCGCCTGCTGGACATCGATCGTGAACGCCGGCGCCTGATCACCCCGCGCGGCGGCATTCCCTACGGCGATCTGGTGCTGGCGACCGGCGCGAGCCCGATACGGCTCGACATTCCGGGCGACGGATCCCCGCCGCGGGTGGTGAACACCCTGGATGACTACCGCGTGCTGCGTGCGGAACTGCAACCCGGGGCCCGCGTGGCCATCGTGGGCGCGGGGCTGGTCGGCAGCGAACTGGCCGATGATCTGGCGGCCGGCGGCTATTCGGTGGATCTGATCGAGATGGCCGAGCGCCCGCTGGCGCGGCTCGCGCCGCCCGAGCTGGGAGATGACCTGGCGGCTGCACTGGCGCAGCGCGGGGTCGCCCTGTACACCGGGACCTCGGTGGCTTGTCTGGAGGCCTTGCCGGCGGCGGGCGAAGGTCCCGTGGCGTCCCGGCTGACACTGGCCGGTGGCGAGACCCTGGAGGCGGACGTCGTGATTACCGCCCTCGGTTTGCAGCCGAACATCGACGTGGCTGCCGGGGCCGGCCTGGACTGCGGGCGCGGCATCCGGGTGGACGCAACGCTGGCGACCTCCGATCCCGCGATCCGCGCCCTCGGGGACTGTGCCGAATATGACGGCGTCCTGCGCCCCTACGTGGGTACGCTGCGGGCCCAGGCGGAAGTGATCGCCGATCGCCTGGCCGGGGGAACGGCGCGCTATGCACCGGACGCCGGCACCGTGCAGGTCAAGACCACCAGCCTGCCGATGCAGGTCTGCCCGCCATCGGTCGCGGATGCCGCCGCGGGTGCGTGGGTGTCCGTGGAGGGCGATGCCGACGGCCGCCGGATGGAGTTCCATGCCGACGGCCGCCTGGCGGGTTTCGCCCTGTCCGGGGCCCTGACCCGCGAGGCCGGGCCGATGGAGGCCCGGCTGGGCGAACCGGTGACGCAGCCGGAGGTTCGCGCGCGGATGGCGTCCTGACGGACGCCTCTGCCCGGGCCCCGGCGGCGCCGCCCGGGGCTTCAGCCTCCGGTTGGCTCCAGCAGCAGTGCGGTCAGCGGCGGCAGGTCCACGTGGAGGGTGGCCGGCTGGCCGTGAAACGCCTCGGTCGTGGCCTCGCATTGCAGCGGGCCGCGCGAGGCGCCGCCGTAGAACTCCGAGTCGGTGTTCAGCATCACCCGCCAGGTCCCGGAACGCGGGCTCGGGATCGGGTAGGCGCTGCGTTCCACCGGCGTCAGGTTGAGGATGACCACGCGTTCGTGGCCCTCCACGTCACGGCGCACGAAGCTGAGCACCGAATTGTCGGCGTCGTCGGCATTCAACCAGGCGAAGCCATCGGGCTCGAACTCGCGGCCGTGCAGCGCGGGCTGCTCGCGATACACCCCGTTGAGGTCCTTCACCAGCTGTTGCAGGCCCTGATGCAGCGGGTACTGCAGCACGTACCAGTCCAGTTCTCCGGCTTCCGACCACTCGGTGCCCTGGCCGAACTCCTGACCCATGAACAGCAGCTTCTTGCCCGGGTACAGCCACTGCCAGGCGTACAGCAGGCGCATGTTGGCGTGCTGTTCCCACTCGTTGCCGGGCATGCGTCCGCGCAGGCTGCGCTTGCCGTGCACGACCTCGTCGTGCGAGAAGGGCAGCACGAAGTTCTCCGAATAGGCGTAGATCTGCGCGAAAGTGAGCTGACTGTGGTGGTAACGCCGGTAGACCGGATCCATGCCGAAATACGTCAGGGTGTCGTGCATCCAGCCCATGTTCCACTTCATGGTGAAGCCCAGCCCGCCCATCGACGGCGGCCGGCTCACGCCGGGCCAGGCGGTGGATTCCTCGGCGATCATTACCACGCCGGGGTGGCCGGTCTGCACGGTCTCGTTGACGTCGCGCAGGAACTCGATGGCCTCCAGGTTCTCGTTGCCGCCGTGGATGTTGGGGATCCACTCGTGATCCTCGCGGTTGTAGTCGAGATAGAGCATGGAAGCGACCGCGTCCACCCGCAGGCCGTCGAGGTGGAAGTCCTCGATCCAGCACAGCGCCGATGACAGCAGGAAGTTGCGCACCTCCGGGCGGCCGTAGTTGAAGATCAGCGTGCCCCATTCGCGGTGCTCGCCCAGACGCGGGTCCTCGTGCTCGTACAGGGCGGTGCCGTCGAAGCGGGCGAGGGCGAAGTCGTCGCGCGGGAAATGGCCGGGCACCCAGTCGAGGATCACCCCCAGACCGGCCTGGTGGGCGGTATCGACGAAGCGGCGGAAGTCGTCCGGGTCGCCGAAGCGCGAGGTGGGCGCGAAGAAGCCGGTGGACTGATAGCCCCAGGAGCCGTCGAACGGGTGCTCGGTGACCGGCAGCAGCTCGAGGTGGGTGAACCCCATGTCGCGGGCGTAAGGCACCAGGCGTTCGGCCAGTTCGGCGTAGTTCGGCCAGTCGCCGTCGGGGCTGCGCTGCCAGGATCCCAGATGGACCTCGTAGACGCTCATCGGCCGGTGCTTCCAGGCTTCGGGGTCGCGATTGTCCATCCATTCGCGGTCGTTCCACGCGTAACCGCTCTCCGGGATGACCCGCGAGGCGGTCTCCGGGCGCACCTGGTAGGCGGCCGCATAGGGGTCGGACTTCAGACGCAGCTCGCCGGTGTCGCGGTTGCGGATCTCGTACTTGTACAGGGTCTCCGGACCCACCCCGGGAATGAACAGCTCCCAGATGCCGCTGGAACCGTGCACGGTCATCGGGTGGCAGCGCCCGTCCCAGTGGTTGAAGTCGCCGACCACGCTGACCCGCTCGGCCGCCGGCGCCCATACGGCAAAACGCACGCCGTCGATCCCGTCCCGGTTTTCGCAGTGCGCGCCGAACATGCGGTGGGCGTGCCAGTGGCGGCCCTCGCCGAACAGGTGGCGGTCGAAATCCGGGATGTTCGGGGCGAAGCTCCACGGGTCGATGACGCTGACGATCTCCTTGTGTCCGGACGGGCGCCAGCGCAGCTCCGGATGCTCCGCCAGCTTGCGCGAGGCGCCCTTCCATACGAACAGCCCCGGGGTGTCGGTGGTGTCCATGGGCTCCGGGGGTGCGTCGGGTTCCGGAACCAGCCAGACCTCGTCGGCCTGCGGGAACCAGGCGCGATAGCAGGTGGTCTGGCGATTGAGGGCGTGGGCCCCCAGGACCGCATGCGCGTCGTGCAGACGGGCCTGTGCCAGACGCCGGATTTCATCCGCGACTTCCGTAATGCAATTGTTCCGGTCAGTTGTCATACTCGATGCATCCGCTTCACGTAGAGTGGGGCCGGTCAACGGAATCCGCGGGGGAACCCGCAACCAGCAGCTTTCTGCAAGGATGGGCCTATGAACCCTCAGCCGCAACGGTTCGTCAGCCGACTGACCCGGGAAACCCTGGCACTGGTGCTTGCCGGAGGTCGCGGGTCGCGACTCAAGCAACTGACGCTGTGGCGGGCCAAGCCCGCCGTACCCTTCGGCGGCAAGTTCCGCATCATCGATTTCCCGCTGTCCAACTGCATCAATTCCGGGATCCGCCGCGTGGCGATCCTGACCCAGTACAAGGCGCATTCGCTGATCCAGCACATCCAGCGCGGCTGGAGCTTCCTGCGCGGGGAATTCGGCGAATTCATCGAACTGCTGCCGGCGCAGCAGCGCATCGAGACCTCCTGGTATTCGGGGACCGCCGACGCGGTCTACCAGAACGTCGACATCATCCGGCAGCACGCCCCCAGTTATGTGCTGATCCTCGCCGGCGATCACATCTACAAGATGGACTACGGACAGATGATCGCCCAGCACGTGGAAAGCGGGGCGGACATGACCGTGGGCTGCCTGGAGGTACCGAAGGAGGAGGCCACCGGGTTCGGCGTGATGGGCGTGGATGCCGAGGGGCGCGTGACCTCGTTCGAGGAGAAACCCGACGATCCGGCGACCATCCCGGGCAGCGAGACCCATTCGCTGGCCTCCATGGGGATCTACGTCTTCAACCGCGATTTCCTCTTCGAGCAGCTCCTCAAGGATGCCGACGACACCTTCTCCAGCCATGATTTTGGCAAGGACATTATCCCCCGCATCATCGAGAAAAACCGCGTGATGGCGTACCCGTTCCGCGACGAGGCCGGCCAGCGCCAGGGTTACTGGCGCGACGTCGGCACCATCGATTCCTACTGGAAGGCCAACCTGGAGCTCATCGGCGTGACCCCCGAACTTAACCTGTACGACAGCGAATGGCCGATCTGGACCTACCAGGAGCAGCTCCCGCCGGCCAAGTTCGTATTCGACGACGACGACCGCCGAGGCATGGCGATCGACTCGATGGTCTCCGGAGGCTGCATCATCTCCGGCAGCCGGGTGCGGCATTCGCTGCTGTTCTCCAGCGTGGAGGTCAGCGCCTGCGGCGAAGTGGAGAACTCGGTGATCCTGCCCGACGTGCAGGTGGGCGAAAACGCCGTGATCCGCAACGCGGTGATCGACAAGGCCTGCCGCATCCCGCCGGGGACCGAGATCGGACTGGACGACGATGCCGACGCCCGCGATTACTACGTCTCGCCCGGGGGCGTGCGTGTGGTGACCCCGGAGATGCTCGGTCAGGGACGTCACCATGTCCGCTGAGCGCTCCTCGAAGGCCCTCGCCCGCGTCCCGGACAAGCTGGACGTGGTGCTGTGCTGGCACATGCACCAGCCGCAGTACTTCGACGGCGGCCGCCGGGAGTATGCCCTGCCGTGGACCTACCTCCACGCGCTGAAGGACTACACCGACATGGCGGCCCATCTGGAGGCCTGCCCGCAGGCGCGGGCGGTGGTGAACTTCGCCCCCATCCTGCTGGAACAGATCGCCGACTATGCACGGCGCGTGGACCGGGCGCTGCAGAACCGCGTGGCTGTCGGGGACCCGGTGCTGGACATGCTCCACATGGACATCGTGCCGGTGGAGCCGGACCAGCGCCGCGAGATCATCCGCGCCTGTCTGCGCGCCCACGCGCCGCGCATGATCGACCCGTTCCCGCTGTTCGCGCGCCTGGCCGCGATCGGCCGTCAGGCGCTGGAGGACGACATTCTGCTGGCGCATCTGGACGGGCGCTTCTTCCAGGAACTGGCCACCTGCTATCACCTGGCCTGGACCGGCGAGACCGTGCGCCGCGCGCGGCCCGAACTGCAGGGCTGGCTGAAGGCCGAAGCCGGCTTCGAGTCCGGGGTGCGTCGGCGTCTGCTGGAGATCCTGCGCGACGAGCTGCACAACGTGATCCCGCGCTACCGTAAACTGGCGGAACAGGGACGGGTGGAGCTGTCGTTCACCCCCTACGCCCACCCCATCATGCCGCTGCTGCAGGACCTGGCTTCGGCCCGCGAGGCCATGCCCGAGGCCGAACTGCCGGAGGCCCCGGCGTATCCTGATGGTGAAGCCCGGGTGCGCTGGCACATCGAACGGGGGCTGGAGGTGTTCGAGAAGCACTTCGGCATGCGTCCGACCGGTTGCTGGCCGTCCGAGGGCAGCCTGAGCGAGGCCACCATTCGCCTGCTGGACGAATACGGCCTGCGATGGACGGCCAGCGGCCAGGGCGTGCTGGGCAACAGCCTGGAAGCCGCCGGCGGCATGCCGGATGCGGAGGACAACGGTAACGGCAACGGCGAGGGCGAGGAAGACGGGCCCCGCGACCTGCAGGGCTGGCTGCACCGTGGCTATCGACTGCGGGACACCGAGATTGCGCTGTATTTCCGCGATGACGGACTGTCCGACGCGATCGGCTTCCGCTACGCCGACTGGCACGCCGATGACGCGGTGGCCGACTTCGTGCACCACATCGGAAACATCGCCGAGGTGGCCCCGGCCGGCAGCGTGGTGTCGGTGATCCTCGACGGCGAGAACGCCTGGGAGTACTACCCCGAGAACGGCTTCCATTTCCTCAGCGGGCTGTACGAGGCCCTGGCGCAGCACGAGCGGCTCAACCTGTGCACCTTCGACGACGTGTGCGCCCATGCGACGACTTCCGGGGGTGCGGCGCCGGTAGAGCTCCCCGGCCTGGTGGCGGGTTCCTGGGTCTACGGGACCTTTTCCACCTGGATTGGCGACCCCGACAAGAACCGTGGCTGGGATCGGCTGATCGAGGCCCGCGAGGCCGTGGATGCGGCGATCGCGGAGGACCCCTCGCTGGATACACCGGAACTGCGCGAACAGCTCGCGATCTGCGAGGGTTCCGACTGGTGCTGGTGGTTCGGGGCCTACAACCCGGCGGGTTCGGTCAGCGACTTCGAACAGCTCTATCGGCGCCACCTGGCCCGGTTGTACCAGCTCGCCGGCCTGGCGGTGCCCGAGGCCCTGGAGGAGGTGCTGTCGGTGGGCGGTGGCGATCCGGCTGCCGGAGGGACCATGCGGAAAGGGCAGGACTGATTCATGGAAGAAACGCAGCATTCCAATCCGCTGCTGCAGCGCCGGCGTGCCGGCGTGCTGCTGCACCCGACGTCGCTGCCGGGGCCGCATCCGGTGGGTACCCTGGGCAACGAGGCGTTTCGTTTCGTCAACTGGGCGGCCTCGGCGGGTTTCACCCTGTGGCAGATCCTGCCGCTGCACCCGGTGCAGAGCGACGGGTCGCCGTATGCCAGCATCTCGGCGTTTGCCGGTGATCCGCGGATGATCGATCCCGCGCGGCTGGCGGAGTCGACCGGGATCGTCGATGACGGCCGGCCGGTGGAAGAACTGCTGCAACGGGCCGGTGAGGCGGTGGCACGGGACGAACATGCGCTGCATTCGGCCTGCCGTGCGTTCCTCGAGGAACAGGGGCCGATCTGGCTGGATGACTTCGCGCTGTTCTGCGTGATCCGGGCGCGCCACGACGATCGCCCGTGGTGGGAATGGGACCCGGAGTTCCGCGATCGCGAGCCGGAGGCCCTGGAGCGGGTGGCCGGCGAAGAAGCGCAGGCGCTGGAGCAGGTGCGCTTCGTGCAGTTCGTGTTCGCCGATCAGTGGCGTACGCTGCGCCGCCATGCCAACGATTGCGGACTGATGCTGCTGGGGGACATGCCAATCTTCGTTGCCCATGATTCGGCGGACGTGTGGGCGAATCGCGAGCTGTTCGACCTGGATGCGCAGGGACAGCCGCGCACCGTGGCCGGGGTGCCGCCGGATTATTTCTCCGAGACCGGACAGCGCTGGGGCAATCCGCAGTACCGCTGGGACCGCCTCGCCGAGACCGGCTACGCCTGGTGGATCCTTCGCGTGCGGCGGGCGCTGGAGACGGTGGATGCCCTGCGGATCGACCACTTCCGGGGGTTCGAGTCGAGCTGGGCAATCCCGGCCGAGGAGCCGGACGCGACCCGGGGTTACTGGTTCGAGGGGCCCGGTGCCGAATTCTTCGACGCGTTGGCCGACGAACTCGGGTACCTGCCGGTGCTGGCCGAAGATCTGGGGGTGATTACGCCGGAGGTCACTGCGCTGCGCGAGCGCTTCGATTTTCCCGGCATGCGGATCCTGCAGTTCGCGTTCGAGGGCGGCGAGGCCAACCCGTACCTGCCGGCGAATCATGACGAGATGAGCGCCGTGTATACCGGCACCCATGACAACGACACCACCGTGGGCTGGTTCGCGTCACTGGATGAACCCATGCAGCAGCACGTGCTGAATGTCCTGGGGGAACCGGAAGATGCGGCCGACACCATGCCCTGGCCGCTGATCCGCACGGCGTACGCCTCGCCGGCGCGTATCGCGATCCTGCCGATGCAGGACGTGCTCGAGCTGGACAGCGAACACCGGATGAACCGTCCCGGGACGGTGGAGGGTAACTGGGACTGGCGTTTTGACTGGGAGTGGGTGCCCGGGGAACGTGCCGGCGAGATGCGGGCACTGGCCGAGGCGCACGGCCGGCTGCCCGAGGGCGGGCAGGGCTGACGTTCCGGCCGGTCCGAGGGGAGGCCTCGGCGGAAACGAAAAAGGCCCGGTCAGGTGACCGGGCCTTCGGATCCGACGCGGGAAATGCGCGTGATCGGATTTACCGCTGGGGCGCCATGCCGGGCGCGCCACCGCCACCCCCGGGCTGCTGTTGCTGCATCATTTCCTGCTGCAGGGCTTCCATGCGCTCGATGACATCGTCAATGTCGGCGTTTTCCGCGCGCATGGCGCTCATCAGGTCTTCCCGCAGGGATTCCTGGGCGTCCAGGATCTCCGGATCCTCGGCTACGGCCTGCTGGGCTTCCTGCAGGTTGCGCTGCGCCTGCTGAACGTCTTCGGACTGGATCAGCTGCTGGCGTTCTTCCGCGCTCAGGTCGGGATCACGCAGGCCTTCCTCGGCGGATTCCAGGGTGTCCAGATCGGAACGCGGTTCAAAACCGGCGGCTTCCATCTTGTCGAGGACCAGTTGTTCCAGTTCCTCGCCCTTGCGCTCCAGCTCGGGGTTGTTTTCGATGGCCTGCTGCTGGGTCTGCGCGAGGGTCTGCTGGAGTTCCTGCATCTCCATCTGCGGGCCGCCCTGCTGCGGCTGCTGCTGGCCGCCCATGCCCTGGCCCATGCCCTGGGCGTGGGCCATGCCGCTGGCCAGTGCGAGGACTGCGGCGGCGGTCAGGCCGATGATCGACCGGGAATGTTTCTGCATCGTACTGCTCTCCTGAAAGGATGTCTCTTGCCACTCTGACGGCGAGTGATGAACCACAGCTTAACAGCCTCGAGGGCCGGGTGTCGGCCCGCCAACGGGGCATGATGCCGGCTGTGGCGGTGGTGGAGAGACCGCGCAGGAGGCCCTTGCGTTCCATTGGTGGGCGACTCGCCCGATCAGCGCCGCAGATAGCGGAACCACGAGGCGATGTTCAGCAGACTGGCGAGTGACTGGGCGAGATAGGTATACGCGGCCGCGCGCAGGATACGCTCTGCGTGGCGGTAATCCGGTTCGTGCAGGTAGCCGCCCTCGCGCAGCATCGGCATCGCCCGACGGAAACTCGCGTCCAGTTCCGTGGGCAGGGTCACGAAATGGACCAGCGCCGCCATGCCCATCGACAGCACGCCGGCCAGGAAGAACAGGATGCCCGGCGCCGGGTGGCGGGTGATCAGGGTGATGATCGGGATGCCGATCATCAGGATCGCGCCCAGCCGCTGGGCGTGACGGGTGGCGGCCACCAGGGTGCCGCGCAGCTGCAGCGGGCGGTAGCCCCGTGCGTGCTGCACCGCATGGCCGACCTCGTGGGCCGCCACGGTGACCGCGGTCAGCGAATGGCCGTGATAGTTCTCCTGCGACAGCCGCACCGTGCGATCGCCGGGATCGTAGTGGTCGCCGTCTTTCGTGGTCTCTACGTCCACATGGGTCAGACCGTGGCGGTGCAGCAGCTCGCGCGCCATGGCCGCGCCGCTGTGGCGGTAGCGGTCTTCGGGGCGGTGATATTTCTCCATGGTGCGCCGAACCCACCAGCCCGGCAGCCAGGCGATCAGCAGGAGCAGCGGTATGACCAGGATCAGCAGACGCATGCCATGATCTTCACCGGAGCGGCCCGCCGGTCCAAGAACCCCCGGCAGCCCGCGGGGCGGATACCGGCCGGCCGGTCACTGGTCCGTCATTCGTCGACGTCGTCGTAGTCGCCCTTGTGTTTCGGATTGGGGCGTGCCCGGCGGTCCCGCGAGTAATCGGTATCGTCGGTTTCCGCTTCGGGCATGCGCCGCGATTCCAGCACCCGGAGGTTGGCCGCCGGCGCCGACCCGTCCTTGTCCTCGCCGAAGTACAGCGTGGTGTGCGGGAACGGGATCTCGATGCCGGCAGCGTCGAAGTGGCGCTTGACCAGGCGGTTGAACGCGCGGCCCAGGCCGAACTGGGTGCCGGGCGCGGTCATGATGCGGATGCGGATGTTGACCGAGGAGTCGTCCAGCGCGGTGACCCCGTGCACCTCCATCTCGTCGAGCACGTTGGGGCCCTGTTCCGGGTCCTGCTTGAGCTCCTCGAAGGCCTCGCGCAGGCGGACGATGACCTCGTCGATGTCCTCGCGATAGGCCACCCCGTATTCGCCCACGTGGTAGGCGTACTCGCGCATGTAGTTGGAGACCGCATCCACCGCGGAGAACGGGATCAGGTGGTAGGTGCCGGCGAGGTCGCGCAGCCCGAGCGAGCGGATGGTGAGTTTCTCCACCGTGCCGGTGGTGCCGGTTACGGTGATGACATCGCCGACGTTGATGGCGTTTTCCAGCTGGATGAACACCCCGGTGATGATGTCCTGCACCAGCTTCTGCGCGCCGAAGCCGATGGCCAGGCCCAGTACCCCGGCGCCGGCCAGCAGCGGGCCGATGTTGATGCCGAGCTCGGCGAGCACGATCATCACGGTGAATACCAGCAGGGCGATCGCCACCGCATTGCGGAAGATGGTGAGCAGGGTCTGCTCGCGCGCGGTGGGCTCGCCGTCGCCGGTCGCGGGGTTGAGCCGGTGCTCGATCCAGCTGGCGAACACCAGCCACACCAGCGCCGCCGCCAGCAGGATAAGGGCGACGGAGATCGCCGTGCCGAGGATCAGCGCACCGGCATCCGAACGCACCCAGTCGATCAGGTTGAACGCGCCCCAGCCATCGGCGATGACCGCGAGAACGATCAGCAGGATCACCAGACGCATGGTTTTGAGGGCCCGCGGTACGTAGGCATTGAGACGGTCCTGCAGCAGCGGGAACTTCTCGCGGGTCTCGTCGGGGATGGCGATCTCGCGCCCGATGATCTGGGTCAGCAGGGTCGCGATGAAAAAGCCGACGAAGGCCGCGATCAGGGTCTGCAGCGTGGCCGCGGCCATGAACGGCAGCGCGTCGTCCGGGCGGACGATGCTGACGACGGTCAGGGCGAGGAAATAAAGCAGCGCCAGCAGGTGCCAGGACCGTGCCAGCAGGCTGGTGACGATGCGGGTGAACGAGAAATACGAGCGGTTCGCCAGCATCATCAGCCGGTCATGCACCCGCTGGCGGTTCTGCAGGATGATGGTGGCGGCGTACAGGAAGGCCGTCAGCATCACCAGCAGGCCGAGGGACCGGCCGGCCTCCGCGGAGACATGCATGCCGGTCAGTGGCACCAGCAGCAGCAGGCCGTAACCGATGTAGGACACGATGCGCGCGAGCCAGGCGTTCCAGTAGGCGGCTTCTTCCCCGGCCATGGGCAGCAGTCGCAGGCCCTGGTAGCGGGTGGCGAAGATCAGCCGCAGCGCGGCGCGCGCCAGCTCGATCAGCAGGAAGGCATTGAGGAACAGTGAATGCCGGGTCTCCATGGCGCCGGGTTCGCCCAGTACGAACAGCGCCAGGCCGTAGCCGGCAACCCAGGCCAGGACCACCGCCACGAAGTCGATGATCGCGGCCAGGCCGACCCCGGGCAGGGTCCGCAGCAGGCGGTACTGTTCGGCCGCGTTGAGGACCCAGCGATCGATGCCGCCGAACATCGGCGACGCCACGCGGCGCAGGACCCAGTAGATCACCAGGGTGATCAGGATGATGATCGCCAGGTCTCCGACCGCCATGCCGAAGGGGATCGGGTCGATTGCGCGCAGCTGCGCAATGGTGTCTTCGGCCACCGTACCCAGCGAGCGGACCTCGGCCACCGTGCCCTCGGCCAGTCCCTGGGTCAGCCGGGCGATGCGGCGGGGCAGGGTCACCGCCTGTTCGGCGGTTTCGTCTTCCGCCGTGCTCTCCGCCGGATCCGCGGCGCCTCCCTCCGCGCGCAGGGTCTCCAGCAGCCGTTCCCGCGCCTCCGGATCTTCCAGCAGCTCGATCAGCGCCGCGTGGGTCTCGGCGGAGGAGGGGGCATCGTCCGCCATGGCCGGGCCGGTGGTCAGGGCCAGCGTGGTCAGGAGCAGGGCCAGGAGGACGAAAAGCAGGTGCTGCGGCGAGCGAAGTGGTGCGGCCACGCGGAACCTCGGACGGGCGGGATGGAACTTCGCAGTGTAAAGGTCCGGAAGCCCGGACCAAAGTCCCGTTCAGTGTGTCCCCGGGGATTCCCGCACCGGCCGCAGCCAGCCGGGTCCCAGCACCCCCATCTGCTCCTCGATCCACGCAATGCGGCGCTCGAGGGTTTCGCCCGGGGTCACCGGATCGAGGCGTCCGGGGGAGGGCAGGATGGCCGCCAGACGCGCGGCCTGCTGCGGGGTCAGTTCGCTCGCGGGGACATCGAAATAATGCTGTGCCGCATTTTCGATGCCATAGATCCCGGGGCCCCACTGGGCCAGGTTGAGATAGACCTCGAGGATGCGTTCCTTGGACCACAGCAGTTCCATGCCCACGGTCAGACCCGCCTCCAGGGCCTTGCGCAGCCAGGAACGCTCATGCCAGAGAAACAGGTTCTTGGCGGTCTGCTGGGTGATGGTCGAGGCCCCGCGCAGGCGTCCGCCGCGCGCGTGGTCGGTCAGGGCCTGGCGCACCGACGACCAGTCGAATCCGCGGTGCCGCGGGAAGCGCTGGTCCTCGGACGCGATCACCGCCAGCAGGACGGCGTCCGGCAGTTCCTCCAGCGAGCGCCACTGGGGGCGGTAACGGGAGGCGGTCGCACGGTCGGTGGCCGTGACCATCGCCATGCCGTAAGGTGGATCGACCCGGGCGAAATACAGCAGCACCGCGACCACTGCGGCCAGCACCAGCCCCAGCAGGGCGACGAGCAGCCACAAGAGGTAACGCAGCGGCCCCGGTGGCCGGGCGCGGCGACGTCGACCCAGGAGCATCATCGCGGGCGCCGCTCCGCCGTCGGGGTTTCGTGGTGGTTGTACCCGGAGTACCGTTTCATCGGAAGCAAGAATAGCGCAGGAAAGGTCCGGCTGTGGCGAACTCCGGGACCTCCGCACGGCCCAAGGATCACGGAGATCGCCATTCGCCGCGGATCACGCGACAGGCCGGCCGGACGCGTTCCGGCCCATCAGAGACAACAACAAGGAGGCGAGCCATGGAATACCTGCCGTATCGCTACACCAGCGGAAGCGGGGAGCAGCTGACCTTCGAGTTCGCGCTGCATCCCGAGACCGATTCGGCCGTGCGCGTGCAGCAGTTGCTGGACCGCGTGCTGACCACGGTGGATCACGAAGTGGCGGTGCTGGGTGACACCTGCAACGGTGATCTGCTGCAGGCGCTGGCGATGGCGCTGGCGGTGCGCACGGAAATGATCCCCGCCGACGGCGAGATGACCCGCGGTCTCGCGCGCGATGTGGTGGAGCGTGCGCTCCGGGCGCTGCCCGAGGCGCGCCACGAGATGAGCGGGCCCGTCGGCCATGCCTGAACCGCGCGAACGGCCCGTGGTGTTCTTTGACGGCGGCTGCCCGCTGTGCCGCCGCGAGATCGGCCACTACCGGCGCCTGGACACGGCCGGCCGGATCGACTGGCGGGACATCCATGCGGATGCCGCGGCGCTGGAAGGCCGCGGCATCGCGTGGGAGGACGCCATGCGGCGTATGCATGCGGTGGACGAACACGGCCGGGTGGTGAGCGGGGCTTACGCCTTCGTCGCCACCTGGCGGCACCTGCCGTACTACCGCGTGGCGGGGGTGGTCCTGCATCGGCTGCCGCCGGTGGTCTGGCTGATGGACCGGGTGTACAACGTGTTCGCCCGTTCGCGCTGGCGTTCCCGCTGTCGCGACGGGGTCTGCCCGCCGCAGTGAGGCCCCGGTGAGCCGCGCGGCGCGCGGGCCGCAAAGGCCGCAGAAGACCTGTGTGGTCTGCGGCCGTCCGTTCACCTGGCGGCGGAAATGGGCGCGTTGCTGGGACGAGGTGAAATACTGCTCGCAGCGCTGCCGGCGGATGCGGGGCCGGCGCGGTCCGGTATAATCGTGGCCTGGTCCAGGCATGCCCGGGAGGGCCGATGTCCCGACACGATGCGCCCGACGAGCTGGAGCTGACCCTGGAGGCGGTTCTTTTTGCCGCCACCGAACCCGTACCCCTGCGCGATCTGCGCGCCGCCTGCGCGGAATCGGGCGAGGTCGAGCGCGCGTCGGTGGAAGCGGCGCTGGCGCGTCTGGAGACGCGCTATGCCGACCGCGCGATCGAACTGGTGCGTTCGGCCGGCGGGTATCGTTTCCGCGTCCGGCCGCAGTACTCGGGCAGCGTGCGCGCGGCGCGGCCGGAACGCCCGCAGCGGTTGTCGCGCGCGTTGCTGGAGACGCTTGCGATCATCGCCTATCGCCAGCCGGTCACCCGCGCCGAGATCGAATCGGTGCGCGGGGTGGCGGTCAGTTCGGGGATCATGCGCGGGCTGCAGGAACGGGAATGGATCTACGTGGTGGGGCACAAGGAGCTGCCGGGGCGACCGGCGCTGTACGGCACCACCCGCACCTTCCTCGACGATCTCGGACTGCAGGCCCTGGACCAGCTGCCGCCGCTGGACGAGATCCGCGATCTGGCCGACGTGGCCACGGACGCCGGGCTGTCACTGGCGACCGACGAGGCCAGTGAGGCCGACGATGACGGCGACGGGGAGGGCGACGCAGCGGCAGCCGGCGAAGCCCGGGCTCCGTCCTGATCAGCGTTTCCTTCAGCGGTCGCGGCCGTTGTACATGGTCGCGATCGCCTCCCGGTAGTGCTCCCGGATCACCGGCCGCTTGAGTTTCATGGTCGGGGTCATCATGCCGTTCTCCACGCTCCACGGTTCGTGGATCACGTACACGTGGCGGATGCGCGCGTAGCCGGGGAAGTCCTCCAGCTGGTGGTGAATGCGGTCGAGGATCGCGCGTGCCACCTTGCGCGGTGGTTCTCCCGCGGTCGCCGGGTCGATCCCCTGGTCGGAGGCGAAGGTCTGCCAGGCGTCCGGTTCGGGGACCATCAGGGCGGTGAGGAACGGCTGCCCGTCGCCCACCACCATGATCTGGTCGAACAGGCCGTCGAGGCCGATGGCCATCTCCATGTCCGCTGGCGGTACCTTCTCGCCGTTGGTCAGCACCAGGATGTCCTTGATCCGGCCGGTGATGAACACGTGGCCCGTGTCGTCGATGCGCGCCTGGTCGCCGCTGCGCAGCCAGCCGTCGGCGTCGATGGTCTCGCGCGTGGCCTCTTCATTTTTCCAGTAGCCCAGCATCACGCAGTTCGAGCGCGTCTGCAGCTCGTGGTTTTCACCGATGCGTACTTCGACGTCCTTCAACGGTTTGCCGATGGAGGCGGGCAGGTTGTCGTCCGGGGTGTTCACGGTGACCACCGGGCCGGCCTCGGTCATGCCGTAGCCGTGCAGTACCGGCAGCCCCAGCCCGATGAACAGCTGCGCCACCGGCGGAGGCAGCGGGGCCCCGCCGCAGACCGCGAAACGCACCTGGCCGCCCAGGCGGTCGAGTACCTTGCGCGCGACCAGGCGGTCGAGCAGTGGCCACAGCAGGAAGGCGGGGGACCAGCGACCCCGGCCCTGCTGGTGTTCGAAACGGCGCCAGCCGACGGCGGCGGTCTTCTCGAACAGCCAGCGGCCGAGCGCCGACTTCTGCCGCAGCCCGGCGCGGATACGACCATGCACGCGTTCGTAGATCCGTGGCACCGAGATCAGCACCGTCGGCCGGATGGTCTGCAGGTCTTCGCCCAGGCGCTGGATCGAGCGGGCGAAGGCGACCTCGGCCCCGACCATCATGGGCATGTAGCAGCCGGCGGTGCGTTCCAGCATGTGCGACAGCGGCAGGAACGACAGGAAACGGTCGGACGGTCCGAGCGGGCCCGTGAGGGACGAGGCCCAGGCGTTTTCCACGATGTTGCGGTGCGAAAGCATCACGCCCTTGGGCCGGCCGGTGGTGCCGGAGGTATAGACGATGGTCGCGAGGGCGTCGGGGTCGAGTTCCGGATAGCGGATCGCGGACGGGTCGCCGCCCCGCAGCCAGTCTTCCAGTGGCAGGACCCGCGGATCGCCCGAGGTGCCCGCGTTGTCGCTCAGGCGTACCACGCGCTTGAGCGACGGCATCTTCTCCAGATGCTCCAGCAGGCGGCGGCCATGCACGGTGTCGCCGATCAGCAGGGCGCGCGCCTGGGTCTGCCCGATGATGTAACCGACATTTTCGGGACGGTCATCGGTGTACAGCGGTACCGTGACCAGGCCCATTTCCATGGCGGAGAGGTCGGCGGCGATCCACTCGCGCGAGTTGCCGACCATGATGGCGACGCGGTCGCCCGGCCGCAGGCCCTCGGTGGCCAGCGCAGCCTGCCAGCGGTCGACCGTGCGGCCCATCTCGCCCCAGCTGCTGGAGGTCCATTCCTCGCGCTCGGGGTCGAACTGGCGGTAGGCCGGGGCATCGGGGGTCGCGGCCACGCGGGCGCGGAACAGAGCCGGCAGGGTGGGGGCGTCTTCAGGACGGATGGTCGCGGGGTGGACCCGGGCGTTGGACATGCGCGGTCTCGCTGGACTGGTCTTGCCCTGCAAAGTAGAGGACGGCGCGGGGCGGGGGCAAGCGCGGGACGGCCGCCCTACATGCCGAGCGGATGCATCGCCGGGCCCGCGGCCACGGCCCCCAGCACCAGGCTGAAGCCGAGTACCGCGATGATCGCGCCGCCGGTCAGGCCGAAGGCCGGCCCGATCCAGGTCAGACGCGCGGCGCGGGTGCCGGTGAAACGCCGCCGGGTCCAGTCGCGAGCGTAGACCGCGAGCATGGCCAGCACGGAGACCGTGATGGCGGTGCCCGCGGACATCGCGAGCACGGCCGCCACGCCGGCCCAGACCAGACCGACGGCCGCGGATACCGCCATGATCAGCACGGCGCCGGAGCAGGGGCGGATGCCCACGGCCAGCACGGTGCCCCACCAGGTGCCCTTGTGATCGGGGTCGACGTGGTGGGGTGTGCCGCAGCCGCAGTCATGTTCGTGGTCGTGCCCGTGCCCGTGGTCGTGCCCGTGCCCGTGGTCATGCCCGTGCGCGGCGGACGCACGGCGCCGCCAGGCCTGCTGCAGGGCGCGCCCCATCAGCCAGACGCCCAGCAGTCCCACCAGGGCGAAGCTGGCGATCTCCAGGTGGCGGACCTGTCCCAGGGTCTCGCGTGTCAGCCAGCCGAGCAGGCCGACCAGCAGACCGACCAGCAGGATGGCCGTGACGCCCTGGGCGAGCGATGACGCCGCCGACAGCGCGATGCCGCGGCGCAGGTTCTGCGGCTGGGTCAGCAGATAGGTGGTGATCACCGCCTTGCCGTGCCCCGGTCCTGCGGCGTGGAAGACCCCGTAGAGAAAGCTCACGAGGATCAGCAGGGCGCCCGCCTGTGCCGAGGGCGCGTCGCGCAGCCCGTGCAGTCCCCGGGTCAGTTCGCGGTGCAGCTGGCGCTGGGTATGCAGGACCCAGCCGACCAGCCGTTCCAGCGGTCCGGCGTCATCCCCTCCCGGGAGCCCGGCGTCGGCGCGAGCGTCCGGGGCATCGGCGGATCCCCTCGTTTCGGCGGGCGGTGGCTGTTCCGTGGCATCGGCATCCGCGTCGGACTCCGGGCCGCCGCCAAGGGGGTGGCCGGCCAGCGCGAGCGCGGGCAGCAGGATGCCGACCAGGAGCAGCAGCATCGCAGCAGCCCGTCCCGGGCGGCGGTTGCGAGAGAGGGCGTGTCGGATCATTGCGTTATTGTATAACGTTCCAATGGCGCGAGGAACCCGACGTCATTCACATTCCAGGCGCGCAATCTCGGCAAAATGGCGTCCGAGATCTTCGATCGGGCTGCGGGATTCGCGTTCCAGGGTGGCGGCATAACGCACCAGTTGTGGATCCGGGCGTGGTTCCTCGAGTTCGACCCGGCAGCCGTCGCCGCGGTTCACCTGGATCACGTCACCGGGGTCATGGCGGATCTCGATCCAGTAGGTGGGGTCATAGACGCGGTAGGTGAAATCCTCTTCGGCGCCGATGTCGTGCCGGTCCAGCGGGATCTCGAAGCCCAGGTGCAGGCGCCGCTCCTCCAGGCGCAGCTCGGGGGATTCGGCAGGCGGGGTGTCCAGTGTTTCGCCGCCTGCCTCGAGTTCGGTGAAGTGGTCGTATTCCGCGAGGTTGTCGAGCATGCGCGGGCCGACCTTATCCAGCACCGAGTCGATGCCGGCATCGCCGTCCATGTCGCGGGTCATCTCCTCCAGCAGCATGTGGCTGTAGGTCGGGTCGATGACCCACAACTGGTGCATCGAGGCCAGTCGGCCGTCGGCGTCGAAGTCGAGCGTGACGCGCAGGTCGATCCAGGCATGCGGGTGGGCGGTGGCCATCGCGGGCAGGCCGGCGGCCACCGCGATCAGGAGCGCCAGCGCCACCCGGGCGCGTGCCCGGGTGGCGCTGCGGACAGCCCGCTCAGGCGCGTTGCCAGCGGGTGCCATCCGGCGTGTCCTCCAGTTCGATGCCGCTGGCCGTCAGCTCGTCGCGGATCGCATCGGCGGTGGCGAAATCCCGCGCGCGCCGCGCCTCGGCACGCGCGGCGATGCGTTCCTCCACCCATGCGGCGAGATCGGCATCATCGGCGACGTCGCCGCGGAACCAGGCCTCCGGGTCCTGCTGCAGCAGGCCCAGGAGCTCGCCGGCGGCCAGCAGCTCGCCCTTGCGGCGGGCGCGTTCGTCCTCGCTGTCGGCGGCCTGCAGGGCATCCGCCATGCGGTGCAGGGCGGCGAGCGCCCCGGCGGTGTCGAGATCGTCCAGCAATGCGGTGAAGACCGGGGTGTCCGCCGCATCGGCGGGGGTGGCCACGACCCCGGCATGTTCGCGCAGCAGACGGTAGAAGCCGTCCAGCGCGTTGCGGCTCTGTTCCAGGGTGTCCTCGGAGAAGTTCAGCGGCGCGCGATAATGGCGCGACAGCAGCGCCAGGCGCAGGACCTCGCCGGGCCAGACCTGCAGCAGGTCGTGCAGCAGGCGGAAGTTGCCCAGCGACTTGGACATCTTCTCGCCTTCGATGGTCACGTGTCCGTTGTGCATCCAGTAACGCGCGTAATGGCCGCCGTGTTCGTCGCAGCCTTCGGCCGCGCAGCCCTGGGCGATCTCGTTCTCGTGGTGCGGAAACACCAGATCGTGGCCGCCGCCGTGGAGGTCGATGCTGCGGCCCAGATGGGTGCGGATCATCGCGGTGCACTCCAGGTGCCAGCCCGGGCGCCCGTTGCCCCAGGGGCTGTCCCAGCCGGGTTCGTCCGCGCCGGCGGGCTTCCACAGCACGAAGTCGCCGGGATGGCGCTTGTAGTCGGCGACCTCTACCCGGGCCCCGGCCTGCATCGCCTCCAGGGTACGCCCGGACAGGGCGCCGTAGGCGGGCCAGGAGGTCACGTCGAATAGCACGTGGCCGTCTGCCGCGTAGGCGTGGCCGCGCGCGAGCAGGTCCTCGATCAGGGCGATCATCTCGTTGACGTGATCGGTGGCCCGGGGCTCGAGGGTCGGCTCCAGGGTGCCGAGCCGCGCGATGTCCTCGTGGAAGGCCCGGGTGAAGCGTTCGGTCAGCGCGGCGATGGGTTCGTCGTTCTCGCGCGCGGCCTGGTTGATCTTGTCGTCCACGTCGGTGATGTTGCGGGCGTAGACCACGTGCTCCGGGCCGTACAGCGCGCGCAGCACGCGGAACAGCACGTCGAACACCACCACCGGGCGGCCGTTGCCCACGTGCACGCGGTTGTACACGGTCGGCCCGCAGACATACATCGTCACCCGCTGCGGGTCGGCGGGAACGAAGGGCTCGCGCTGCCCCCCGAGGGTGTTGTGGATGACGAGCTGCGGTGCGCTGGCGTCGGCCATGGTCGGTGTTCCTTGTCGCGGTTTCAGGAGGCGCCGTAGAGGGTTTCGGGATCGATCTGCGGGTCGCTGGTCACGGCGACCTCGTCGCCTTCGACCTGCAGATAGAAGCAGCTGCGCCGCCCGGTGTGGCAGGCGGGGCCGGTCTGATCGACCTTCGCCAGCACGGTGTCGCCGTCGCAGTCCAGATGCAGCGACCGCAGCTGCTGGACCTGGCCGGAGGACTCGCCCTTGCGCCACAGCGCCCCGCGCGAGCGTGACCAGTAGCAGACCCGTCCGGTGTGCAGGGTCTCCTCCAGGGCCTCGCGGTTCATCCAGGCCATCATCAGGACCTCCCCGCTGTCGCCCTGCTGGGCGATGGCGGGCACCAGCCCGTCGGCGTTGAAGCGGACGCGGTCGAGGACGTCGGCGAGCGGCTCGCGGCGGCCGGCCGGGGCTTTTTCCAGGTTCTTGAACATGGCGTGTCGTTCGGCTTGTGCGCAAACATCAGAGAATAACATCCCGCGCCGCGGCCGGGTCTTGCGTCGTGTGGCCGTCCGGCGGATTCTTGGGGGAAGGAAGCACCGCGCAAAGAGGAGGGGGCATGACACGCGACGCGAGTCCCGGGATCCGCAGCGGTGCCGCAATCACGGCTCTGGGTATCACCCTGATCTATCTGGTGCTCGGCCTGATGTGGATCGGGTTTTCCGACCGGGCGCTGCTGGCGCTGGTGGACGACGTGGAACTGCTGTCCCGGCTGCAGACCGGTAAGGGCTGGGCCTATGTGGTGGTGACCGCCGGGCTGCTGTTCGTGCTAATCCATCGCGCGCTGGCCGCCCGCGACCGGGCGGCCGCGGAGGCGGGGCGGGCCGCGCGCATCATCGATCACTCGCCGGTGCTGGCGATCGAATGGGAGGCGCGCGACGGCTGGCCGGTTACCTATGTCTCGTCCAATGCCGCGGACTGGGGGCTGGATCGCGATGCCCTGCTGGCGGGCGACCCGGATTACGCCAGCCTGATTCACCCTGACGATCTGCCGTCCATCGTCGAGGAGGTGCCAATGCACCTCGAACACGGCCCCGATCGCTATACCCAGCTCTACCGCCTGGTGCTGCCCGTGCTGGGTACGGTCTGGGTGGAGGACCGGACCTGGCTCAGTCGGGACACGGACGGCCGTGTGACGCGCATTCATGGGGTGCTGCTGGACGTCACCGAACGCCGGCGGCTGGAGCTGGAGCGTCAGCGGCAGATGGAGCGGCTGGAACGGGCCGAACGCGATGCGGGCCTGGGCAGCTGGGAATACGATCCGGTGAACGGGTTCTGGTGGTCGGACCAGCTGTTCCGGTTGCTGGGGCGCCCGCCCGACGGCCCCGAACCGGACGTGGCCACGCTGCTGGAGCGTGACCTCGACACCGAATCGGCCGACGGGCCACGCCTGGCTGCCACCTTGCGGGGCATGGCTGCCGGTACCCCGCCGCAAAGCCAGTACCTGCACGTACGCCGACACCCGGGGCGCGGGCCGGAGACCTGGCTGCGTTTCGGCATTCAGCGCGCGTCGTCGTTTACGGGTGACGGCCCCGGTAGCGCGTGGCGGGTGCAGGGTACGGCACTGGACATCACCGAACTGCACCAGGCCGAGCTGGAGCTGCGTGCGCTCAATGCCGATCTGGAGCGCCGGGTCGAGCGACGCACGGCGGAACTGCAGATCGCCAACCAGGAGCTCGAATCCTTCTCCTACGCGGTTTCCCATGACCTCAAGGCGCCGCTGCGCGGGATCGAGGGCTACAGCCAGCTGCTGGAGGCGGAGCATGCCGGGCGCCTGGATGACGAGGGGCGCGAATTCCTGCGCAATATCCGCCAGGGCGTGGCGCAGATGAACGAACTGATCGGCGACCTGCTGACGTACTCGCGCATGGAGCGGCGACCGCTGGAACAGCGCCGGATCCGGCTGCGTGACCTGGTGGCGGAGACCCTGCGCGCGCTGGAGCCGGAATACCCGGCGGCGGCGACGGCCGCGATCGACGTGCCGGAAGAACTGGAGGTCGAGACCGATCCCGACGGTCTGGGATTGATCCTGCGCAACCTGCTGGAGAACGCCTTCAAGTTCAGTGCCGGTCGCGACGAACCCCGGGTCCGGGTCGCCGCTCAGCGGCGGACGTCGGTGGTGCGTCTGGAGGTGGAAGACAACGGGATCGGCTTCGACGAGGCGTTCCGGGAACGCATGTTCGAGATCTTCCAGCGTCTCAACCGCGCCGAGGACTATCCCGGCACCGGCGTGGGCCTGGCCCTGGTGCGTCGCGCGGCCCGCCGACTGGACGCCCGGATCGAGGCCGAGGGCCGCCCCGGCGAGGGCGCGACCTTTCGTGTGGAGCTGCCGCAATGAGCGCCCCAATGAGTGACCCGGGCTCGCTGCCGCCGATCTGCGTGGTCGAGGACAGCCCGGTGGATCTGGATCTGCTGCGCCATGCCTTCCGTCGCCGCCGCCTGGCCAATCCGCTGACGGTGGCGCGCGACGGGGAGGAGGCCCTGGCGGGGCTGGAGCGCTGGGCGCGGGGCGAGGAACCGGTGCCGGCGGTGGTCCTGCTGGACATCCGGCTGCCACGGATCAGCGGTCTGGAGGTGCTGCGGGCACTGCGCGCGCATCCGGAGTGCGGGCACATCCCGGTGGTGATGCTGACCTCGTCCGCGGATGACGCCGACATCCGTACTGCTTATGAATGCGGCGCGAATTCCTATATCGTGAAGCCGGTGGACTTCGACCGGTTCATGGACGTGGCCGAACAGATCGAACTCTACTGGTGCGTGTTGAACCAGCCTCCGGCCTCGGTGTTTACCTCAGGGAGGTCCCCGCCAGATGAAGATTCTGCTCGTTGAAGACAATCCGGTGGATGCCGATCTGCAGCGTCGGGCGCTGAGCCGTGACGGGGCGGAGGTCGAGATCCGCACGGCGGGGTCGATGGCCGAAGCCTGGGCGGCGCTGGAGGAGGCCCGCTTCGATTGCGTGCTGCTCGACCTGCGGCTGCCGGACGGCAACGGCATGGACCTGATCCCGCGTCTGCGCGAGGCCGGGCGCGAGGAGGCGATCATCGTGATGACCGGCCACGGCGAACAGGAAACCGTGGTGACCGCCTTCCGCGTCGGGGCCGACGACTATCTGCCGAAGAACGAGACCTACCTGGAGCACCTGCCGGCGCGTGTGCGGGACGCCCTCGGGCGTCGCCACCGGCGGCCGGAAGAGCTGGAAACGGTGCGCGTGCTCTACGCCGAGCACAACAGCTTCGATGTCAGTCTGACGCGGCGGGAATTCGCCCGCGCGGCGCCGCATCTGCAACTGGAAGTGGTCGATTCGGCCGACGAGGTCCTGGCGCGTCTGGACGGCGGGGCCGCGGCGGACGCGGGGTACCCCGATATCCTGTTGCTGGATTATCGCCTGCCGGGGATGGATGGCCTGGAGCTGGCGCGCCGCATCCGCAGCGAGCGGGGGCTGGACATCCCCGTGATCCTGGTGACCGGGCAGGGGACCGAGGAACTGGCCGCACAGGCCCTGCGCCTCGGGGTCGACGATTTTGTGCTCAAGAGCGGGGGTTACCTCAAGGGGCTGCCGGTACTGGTCGACCAGGTGGTGGCGCGCGGACGGCTGCGGCGCGAACAGGCCGCCCTGGCGGAGAGCGAACGTCGCTATCGCCAGGTCATCGACAGCGCCGGTGACATCATCTTTCAGACCGATGCGCAGGGGCGGCTCACGTTCCTCAACCCCGCCTGGACCCGCATGACCGGACGTTCGGTCGAAGAGGCCCTGGGGCATCCGCTGACGGACTTCGTCGAGGCGGGAGAGCGCGAGGCGCTGGCGGACGTGCTGCGCGGCGAGGCGACCGTGTCGACGCTCGCGGACGAAGCCGCGATCGGCATCGTGACCCGCTGGGGCGGATTGTACTGGATGGAGCTGGAGGGGCGCTGCGAAAAGGGTACCGACGGGCAGCCCACCGGGTTCTCCGGCAACCTGGTTGACGTGACCCGGCGCGTGCGCGACCAGCGACTGGCGGCCGTGCGCGCACGGGTGCTCGACCGGCTGGCCACCGGGACACGTGATCCGGGGTTTCTGTCGGACGTGATCCAGGAGCTGGAGTCGCTGCTGCCGGAGCTGTCGGCGTCCATCATGCTGCGGGACCGCGAGACCGGGATGCTCGAATGCGTGGCGGCGCCGTCCCTGCCGGGTTCGCTGCCGTGGCTGCACAGCCCGGTGCCGGCCAGTGATGGCGTGGGCTCCTGCGGCACCGCGGCTTTTCGCGGCGAAACGGTGGTGGTGCCGCAGGTGACGGGCCATCCGTACTGGGAGGGCCTGGAGGCGCCCATGGAGGCCGCGGGGCTGCAGGCCTGCTGGTCGTTCCCGTTCTTTGATGACGACGGGCACGTGCTGGGCATGCTGGCCACCTACCTGAACGAGGCACGCGAGCCGCGCGACGAGGAACAGGGTCTGATCGACGAGTTCACGCAACTGGCCGGTCTGGCGGTGCAGAAGCTGCACGCGGCGCAGGCCCTGGACCAGCGCGAGCAGGCGCTGGAGAGCTCGGCCCGCATGACCCTGGCACTGCTGCAGGCGGAGACCCCGGACCGGGTCATGAATGCACTGCTGGGGCGGCTGGGCGAGACCCTGGCCGGGGATCGCGCCTGGGTGGTGGTCATGGCCGCCGAGGAACCGGGCCGGGAGAACCGCGAGACGCATCGTTACTACTGGTTGCGCGGCGATTCGGCCGTTCCGGTCAGGCCACCCGCCCTGCGCAACCTGACGCCCGACAGCCTGCATGCGCGCTGGACCGAACGCCTGCGGGCCGGCGAGGCGGTCGCCGGCACCCGGGCGGAGTTCCCCGAGGAGGAACAGGCACTGCTGCAGCAGCAGGGGCTGCAGTCCCTGCTGCTGGCGCCGGTGTTCCTGGAGGGCGAATATCGCGGGTTCGTCGCGGTGGATGCGCTGGTGCGGGCGCGCAACTGGAGTGCGACCGACGTGAGCGTGGCGCGCATCTTTGCCAGCAGCCTGGGGGCCGCGCTGGCGCGGCGCGAGACCGTGGTCGGCCTGCGCCGGCTGGAAGCGGTGTTCCGCAGTACCCGCGACGGCGTGGTCATCACCGACCTGTCGTCGCGCATCATCGCGGTCAATCCGGCGTTCACCGAGATCACCGGATACGCGGAATCCGAAGTGCTGGGGAAGAATCCGCGCATCCTGCAGTCGGGGTATCACGACGCCGAGTTTTATCGCGCCATGTGGCAGGAGCTGGAGAGCACGGGTTACTGGGCCGGCGAGCTGTGGAATCGCCGTCGCGACGGCACCGTGTACCCCGAATGGCTGAGCCTGTCGGTGGTGGTGGACGAGAGCGGGCAGCCGATCCATTACGCCGGCACCATCACCGACATGACCGAAATCAAGCGCTCCGAGAGCGAGCTCAACTACCTAGCCGAGCATGACCCGCTGACCGACCTGCCCAACCGGACGCGGCTGAATGCGCTGCTGTCGCGTGCGGTGGACGAGGCGCGCGCGGAGGACCACCCGCTGGGCGTGCTGAGCCTCGACCTGGACCGGTTCAAGGACGTGAACGACAGCCTGGGCCATCCGGCCGGCGACGAGGCCCTGGTCGAGGTCGCCCGGCGCCTGGGCGACACGGTGCGCCCGCCGGACATCCTCGGCCGGCTGGGTGGCGACGAATTCATGGTGGTCAGTCAGCGGGCCGCCGACCACGAATCGCTGAGCGAGGTGGCGCGCGAGCTGCAGGCCGCGCTGGATACCCCGGTGCTGCTGGACAGCGGGCACAGCGTGCATCTCAATGCCTCGATCGGCATCGCCCGCTTCCCCCGGGACGGCGATACCGCGACCACGCTCATCCAGCATGCCGACGCGGCCATGTTCCATTCCAAGGAAAACGGGCGCGAGGTCTGGAGTTTCTACGAGGCGGAGCTGACCCGGGCGGCCAGCGAACGACTGGAACTGGAAGGCCGCCTGCGCGAGGCCCTGGCGAGCGGAACCGGCGAGCTGCACGTGCATTTCCAGCCGCAGGTGCGCCTGAGCGATGGCGTACCCGCGGGCGTGGAGTGTCTGGCGCGCTGGGAGACCCCGCAGGGCGAGAGCATTACGCCGGACCGGTTCATTCCGGTCGCCGAGGCAACCGGCCTGATCGTCCCGCTGGGCGAACAGGTGCTGCGCGAGGCCTGCCGGCATGGTGTGCGCCTGCTGCGCGAGGTACGCAGCGACCTGGTGGTGGCGGTCAATCTGTCGCCGGTGCAGCTGCGCAGTGCCGGACTCGTGCGCCGGGTCGGCGAGATCCTGGCCGAGACGGGGTTCCCGGCGGAACAGCTGGAACTGGAGGTAACCGAGACCGCCATCATGAGTCAGGGCGATCAGGCCGTGTCCCGGCTCAATGCATTGAAATCGCTGGGTGTGCGTCTGGCGATCGATGATTTCGGCACCGGGTATTCGTCACTGGCGGCCCTGCAGGACTTCCCGCTGGACGTGCTCAAGATTGACCGGAGTTTCGTCGATCAGGTGGACCGCGAGGGCCGGGGGCGCTGGATTGCCGCGACCATCATCGCGATGGCGCGCAATCTGCATCTGGAGGTGATCGCCGAGGGCGTCGAGACGGCTGCCCAGGCGGCGTGGCTGAACGCCCACGGCTGTGATGTCGGCCAGGGATTCCTGTACAGCCCGGGGCTGCCCGTGGACCGGGCCGAAGCCTGGCTGCAGGCGCCCGGCCGGGTGGCGGCACTGGCCTCCGTTCGGCCGGGCTGATCCGACCGTCTCAGAACATCAGGGCTTCGGTGACGATCCGGTCCACCAGTTCGTTGACGTCACCGAGGGACTCCTGCGAGGCCTCGTCGCCGATCTGCGGCACGCGCTGATAGCTCATGTAGATCGTGCCCGGCTCCGCGGCCAGCTCGTAGATGGCGATGACGTAGGGGCAGAAGGTGATGTTGTGCGGGTCGGCTTCCATGGTCGCCCGCGAATAGGTGGCCGAGCAGAAGTCCACCGAGCGGCCGTTCAGGTAGATGCCCTCGCCGGATTCCTGGCCCGCGGTGCGGTCCAGCATGTCGGCGATGTGGCCGACGTTGTTGATCACCAGCCCCTCCGTTTCGATGGCGAACTCGACCATCTCGAAGTAGTGGTCGAAGTCCCCTTCGACGCTGTAGATCACGCGCTCGTCGCTCTCCTCGACGACCTCATAGGCCAGCGCGGGCAGGGGGAAGGCCAGCGCAGCCGTCAGGGCCAGCGCGGGCAATCCGGCGGTGATACGGCGGGCGGCCTGGCGGGTCTTGTTGCGGAATCCGGACATGGGGTGACTCCTGTGTGGCTCGCGGACAACCGATGGTATCTCTATTCTACGTCAAATGAACTGACCGCCGTCACGCCGGGCGTTCCAGCCGCTGTGCCAGAAGCTCGACTTCCAGGGGCTGTCCGGGGCCCGCTTCCACGGCATGCTCGTCGGCGCCGGGCCATTCCTGGCGCGGGCGCTGCTGCTGCATGACCTCCACGTCGGCATCCGACGCATCCCGGCCCTGCGCGGCGCGGGCCTCCAGGCGTTCGCGCAGCAGGTCCTCGTCGGCGTGGCAGGCGACGACCGCGAAGCCGGCCTCCATGCGCGCGGCCAGATCGCGGAACGGCTCCCGCTGCCCACGTTCGAGAAAGGTCGCGTCGACGATGACGGTATGCCCCAGCTCCAGCAGTTCCCCGGCGCGTTCCAGCAGGTGGTCGTAGATCCGCGTGCGGGCCTCTTCGCTGTAGGAAACGGTATCGGCCATGCGCTTGCGTTCGACGTCGCTGCGCAGGCGTACCGCGCCCAGGGCCTGGAGGATGCGGGTGCTGATCACGGTCTTGCCCGACCCGGACACCCCGTGCATCAGGATCAGGCGGGGCCGCCGCGGTTCGGTCAGGCGTTCGGCCAGCGCGAGGTAGCGCCCCATCTCGGCCTGGTGGGCGGCCTTCTCGTCCGAGGGCAGGCTGGGCTCGGCGGCATGGATGCCCTGGACCTTGGCCCGCACCAGCGCCCGATAGACCTGGTACAGCGGCAGCAGGGCCAGGCCGTCGAAATCCTCGCGTTCTTCCAGCCAGGCGTTCAGCAGCCGCCAGGCATGCGCCGGGTGCTCGCGGGCCAGCAGGTCCATGGTGGTGAAGGCGATTTCGGAGATGACATCGATCCAGCGCAGCTCCGGGTCGAACTCGATCGCATCGAAGGCCACCGGGCGCTCGCCGCCGGCATCGTCCCCGGCTTTGATGTAGACCATGTTGCCCAGATGCAGATCGCCGTGGCAGTGACGTACGTAGCCGCCGTCGTGGCGCGCCTGCATCAGCGGGCGCAGGCGGTCCAGTTCCTTCTCGGTCCAGGTCTGCAGGCGCTGCAGCCGCTCGCGTTCGCTGGGTTGCCGGGCGGATTCGAACAGGCCGGGAAAGTTTTCGCGCATCGGCGCGGCCTCGGCCTCGGGGGTGCCGTGGGCGGAATCCGGGCCGGTGCGTTCGACGCTCTCGTGGAAGCGGGCGATGTAGCGGCCCAGCTCGTCCATCGCCTCGGGCGGCAGGGCGCCGCGCTCCAGCAGCCGATCGAGCTGGCGTTCGCGGTCGAAGCGGCGCATGCGTACCGCGTATTCCAGTACTTCGCCGGGGCCGTTGATCACCGGGTGTTCGGGATCGCCGTTGATGCTGACGACCTCGTGGTAGATCTCCGGCGCCAGCCGGCGGTTGATCTCGAGCTCCGTCTCGCAGAAATGGCGGCGCGCCTGCAGGGTGGAAAAGTCGAGGAAGCCCAGGTCCAGCGGTTTCTTGAATTTCCACGCCCAGTCCCCGGCCAGGATCACCGTGGAGATGTGCGTTTCGATGCGCCGGATCCGTTCGGCCGGACCGCCATCGGGGAACGCCCCGCTCTCGATCAGCCGGGTGAGAATGCGGTGCTGCTCGTCCAGCGCGGTCATGCGGCCTCCATCAATGTTGCCCCGGGTCAGGTTATCATTGTGCGAGTTGCGGGCGAGATGCCCGTGTTCACCCGTCCCTGTTGCAGACCGCGAGAGCCATGCCGCGTTCCTCCCGCTCCCGATCTTCGCGCAAGCGCCGCCCCGCCGGCGGCTGGCTGCGCCGCGTGCTGCGTGCCGGCACCTGGACCCTGCTCGGTCTTCTGCTGGCCGGTGCCGGCGTGGGTGTGCTGTATGTGCAGAACCTGGATCGCGAGATTCGCGCGCAGTTCGAAGGTCAGCGCTGGGCCCTGCCGGCGCGGGTGTATGCGCGACCGCTGGAGCTGTATCCCGGTCGGCGCCTGGACCGCGAGCGCCTGGTGACGGAGCTGGAGGCGCTGAATTACCAGCGCAGCGGCCAGGGCGCCCGGGCCGGGGAATACGCCGTCAACGACGGCACGGTGGCCCTGACCACGCGCCCGTTCACCTTTGGTGACGGGCCCGAGCCGGCGCGTTCCGTGCGGGTGCAGATGGATCGTGGCCATGTGCGCTCGATCACCGATCGCGACACGGGCGAGGCGGTCGACCTGATGCGGGTGGAGCCGCTGCTGATCGGCAGCATCTACCCGACGCACGGTGAAGACCGCGTGGTGGTGGATCTCGACGAGGTCCCGCCGGCACTGATCGGTGCCCTGATCGCGATCGAGGACCGGCGTTTCATGTCGCATCGCGGGGTGGACCCGGCCGGCATCGCCCGGGCGGCCTGGGCCAACCTGCGCGCCGGCCGCACGGTGCAGGGAGGCAGCACGCTGACCCAGCAGCTGGTCAAGAACTTCTACCTCACCCGCGAACAGACCCTGTCACGCAAGCTGAACGAGGCGGTGATGGCCCTGATCCTGGAGCATCGCTACTCCAAGGAAGCCATCCTCGAGGCCTATGTCAACGAGGTGTTTCTCGGGCAGGCCGGCGAACGTGCCATCCATGGTTTCGGGCAGGCGGCCCGGTTCTATTACCAGCGCCCGCTGAACGAGCTGCGCCTGGACCAGCTCGCCCTGCTGGTGGGGCTGGCGCGCGGGGCCAGCTACTACGACCCGCGCCGCCATCCGGAGCGGGCCCGGGCGCGGCGCGACCGCGTGCTGAACGCGATGCACGAGACGGGCCTGGCGGACGCGGACACCGTGGCGACGGCCCGTGGCATGCCACTGGATGTCTCGCCGGCGATGCCCGGCGGCAGTCGCTTCCCCGCATTCCTCGATCTGGTGCGCCGCGAGCTGCGCGCCGAATACGCCGACGAGGACCTGCGCTCCGACGGGCTGCGGATCTTTACCTCGCTGGACCCGGTGATTCAGCTGGCGGTGGAGGAGCGCGTGCGCGAAGAGGTGGCGGCGGTGGCCCCGCGGGCCGGCGAACATGCGGAGGATCTGCAGGCCGCCGCGGTGGTGACCGATGCGCGCTCCGGCGAGGTGCTGGCACTGGTCGGGGACCGCAACCCGGCGTATCCGGGTTTCAACCGGGCGGTGGAGGCGCGCCGCCAGATCGGTTCGCTGGTCAAGCCGTTCGTCTACCTCGCGGCGCTGACCAATCCCCGGCGCTACACCCTGGCGAGCCTGCTGGAGGACCGGCCGGTGACCCTGCAGCTGGCGCACGGGGAACCCTGGACCCCGCGCAATTTCGACCGTGAACATCGGGGCGAGGTCACGGCCTGGGAGGCGCTGGTCCAGTCCTACAACGTGCCCACGGTGCGCCTGGCCGATCGTATGGGAGTCTCCCAGCTGGTGGAGATCCTGCAGACCTTCGGGCTGCAGGCTACCCCGGCTCCCAACCCCTCGCTGGCGCTGGGCGCACTGGAGCTGTCCCCGCTGCAGGTGGCGGGGCTTTATCAGGGGCTGGCCAGCGGCGGTTATGCCACGGGCACGCGCGCGATCCGCGACGTCCTGGACGCCGACGACGAGGTCCTGTCGCACTACGGGCTGGAACTGCGCGGCGCGGTGCCGGACGGCGCCGTGCGTCTGCTCGGCGAGGCCCTGCATGACGTGACGGTGGACGGCACCGGTCGCGTGATTGGTCAGCGCCTGCCGCAGCGCCGCCTGGCGGGCAAGACCGGGACCACCAACGATTTTCGTGATGCCTGGTTCGCCGGGTACGACGATCGCCACGTGGGCGTGGTCTGGCTGGGCATGGACGACAATCGGGCGACCGGACTGACCGGTGGTTCCGGGGCGGCGCCGGTCTGGGCCGGCATCATGGGGGAGCTGCCGGGTGGATCGATCGAGGACGGTCGGCATCCTTCCATCGAATATCACGAGATCGACCTGGAGTCCGGGGCACGGATCGTGGACGAGGATCACGCCTGCGAACGCGTCAGGCGCCTGCCCTTCTGGCAGAATTCGGCCCCCGAGGCGGTGGCCGAGTGCGAGGGCGAGGCGGACGGCGACGCCGGCGGCTGGTTCGGTCGCATGTTCCGCAACCAGGATTGAGCGAGCGTATCCCATGATGATGAAGCTGCGACAAGGCGAACTTTCCGTGCACCGCACCCCGCGCGCGCTGCGGCTGCTGGCCGGTTGTGCCGTGCTCGCGATCCTGGCCGGCTGTGCGACCCCGGAGCCGCGGCCCGCGCCGGAGGAACCCGCGACCGATGTGCCCGAACCCGGGGTCCTGGAGGTCGAGCCCGGGGCGGCCGAGGATCCGGAGCTGGCGGCCGGGGTGGACAGCGCCGCATCGGGGCTGGCGCAGCGCGCCGAGCAGGCGCGCGCGGATGCCGATCTGGCACGCGCCGGCCAGTTGCTGGAGCGGGCCCTGCGCATCGCGCCGCGGGATGCCCGGCTGTGGCAGCGCCTGGCCGCGGTGCGGCTGGAACAGCGTGACTTTGATCAGGCCGAGCGGCTGGCGCAGCGTTCGCTGGGCATGGCCGCCGGCGACCGCGCCCTGCAGCGGGAGAACTGGACCGTGATCCTGCAGGCGCGCGAGGGCCGGGGCGATACGCAGGGCGCGCGCGAGGCGCGCGAGGCCCTGCGCGCGCTCGGAGGCGAACGTGTCTGAATCCGCGGAGTCGCCGGCCGTGCGGGCCCTGAGCCCGGGCGGTGACATTGCCGAGGCGGTCCCCGGGTTCCGGCCGCGCGAACCGCAGCAGGCGATGGCCGCGGCGGTGGAGGAAGCCGTGGCCACCGCGCCATCGGCCCTGCTGGTGGAGGCCGCCACCGGGGTCGGCAAGACCTATGCCTATCTGGTCCCGGTCCTGCAGCGGCGCAAGCGGGCGCTGATCTCCACCGGCACCAAGACCCTGCAGGACCAGCTCTACCATCGGGACCTCCCGGTGGTCTGCGGCGCGCTGGGCTATCAGCCGAAGACCGCGCTGCTCAAGGGGCGCTCGAACTACCTGTGCCACTACCGGCTGGAGGTCGCCGAGGCCGAGGCGTCCGGGGCCACCGGCGCCGGCGCGCGGGCCGAGCGCCTGCATACCCTGCAGGAGCTGCAGGCCATGGCGCGTACCGACGACAGCGGGGATCTCAGCCAGTCCGGCCTGCTGGCCGAGGACTCGCCGCTGTGGCCGCAGGTGACCTCGACCGTGGACAACTGCCTGGGCAACGAATGCCCGCATCTGGATGACTGCTTCGTGGTGCGTGCGCGGCGCCGCGCGCAGGAGGCGGATGTCATCGTGGTCAACCACCACCTGCTGCTGGCGGACATGGCGCTGAAGGAAGAGGGCTTCGCCGAGCTGCTGCCGGAGGTCGACGCGGTCATTGTCGACGAGGCGCATCAGCTGCCGGAGATCGCCGGGGCGTTCTTCGGCGTGGCCCTCAGCACCCGGGCCCTGCGCGAACTGGCGCGCGACACGCGCCGCGAGCAGGAGCAGCATGCCCCGGAGATGACCGACATGCGCCAGCGCGTGGCCGAGGTGGAGGCCGCGGCGGGCGGGCTGCTCGAGGTGACCGAGGGGCACGAAGGGCGCGCCAGTCTGGAGGATGCCGACCCCGAGGGCGCGCTGGGCCCGAAGCTGGACGCCCTGGACGACGCGCTGCGCTGGCTGCACGACGCCCTCCAGGTCGCGGCGCCGCGGGCGCCCGGACTGGAACAGCTGCGCGCGCGCTGCGAGCTGCTGCGCGAGCGGCTGTCGGCGTGGCGCGAGGATACCGAAGACACCGTCGCCTGGCTGGAGCGCTTTCGCCAGAGCCTGACCCTGCACCGCACCCCGCTGGATGCCGCACGCCCGCTGGCGCAGCGGCGCGCGGCGCGCCCGGCGGCCTGGATCTTTACCTCGGCGACCCTGGCGGTGGGCGAGGACTTCACCCACGCGGCGCGCCGCCTGGGGCTGCCCGGAGACGTCGCCACCGCGCGTCTGGACAGCCCGTTCGACTTCGCGCGTCAGGCCTGCCTGCTGCGCCCGGATCCGCCGCTGCCGGACCCCAACGCGCCGGATTACACCCGTGCCTGCCTGCGCTGGGCCTGGCCGCTGTTGAAGGACGGACCGGGTGGCGGATTTTTCCTGTTCACCAGCCATCGCGCGCTGCAGGAGGCCGCGACCCTGCTGCGCGAGCATCTGCCGGAGGACCGCGAACTGCTGGTGCAGGGGGAGCAGTCGCGTGGCGAGCTGCTGGAGCGTTTCCGCGCCGCCGAACGGCCCTGGCTGCTGGGCGCGCACAGTTTCTGGGAAGGTGTCGACATCCGCGGGACCGGGCTGTCGGTGGTGGTGATCGACCGCCTGCCGTTCGCCGCGCCCAACGATCCCGTGCTGCAGGCCCGCGCCGCAGCGCTGGAAGCCGAGGGTCGGCACCCGTTCATGGAGTTCAGTCTGCCGCAGGCGGTGCTGGCGCTGAAGCAGGGCGCCGGGCGCCTGATCCGCGACGGCTCGGACACCGGCATCCTCGCGCTGTGCGATCCGCGCATCGACGGCAAGCCCTACGGCAAGCGCTTTCTCAACAGCCTGCCGCCATTCCACGAGGCGACCCGCCCGCGGGCGGCGCTGGACTTTCTGCAACAGGCCCGGGAGCGCCACGCATGCGCCTGATCGCCATCGACACCGCCACCGAACGCTGTTCCGCCGCCCTGTGGGTGGACGGCGAACTGTACTCGCTGTCGGAGCGGGCACCGCAGCGTCACGGTGACCTGATCCTGGGGCAGGTCGAGACCCTGCTGGCGGAGGCCGGGATCGACCGCCATTCGCTGGATGCGGTGGCGGTGGGACGCGGTCCGGGGGCCTTCACCGGGGTGCGGCTGGGGCTGGGCGTGGCGCAGGGACTGGCGTTCGCGCTGGATTGCCCGGTGGTCCCGGTATCCTCGCTGCAGGTGCTGGCCCAGCAGGGCCTGCGGCTGGCGCCGGAGCCGGCCCCGGCGGCGGTGCTGGCCGCGCTGGACGCGCGCATGGGCGAGGTCTACTGGAGCCTGTGCCCGGTGGCGGGGGAGCGGGTCCTGCCGGCGCCGGAGGCCGTGGCGCCGCCGGAGGCGGTGGTGCCGCAGTGGCCGGCGGGCGAACGTCTGGGGCTGGGGACCGGCTTTCGTGCCTTCCCCGAACTCGCTGGTCAATGCGGACTGCCTGCGGAGCGCGTGGACCCCGATGCCCTGCCGGACGCCTTTGACCTGGCCCTGCTGGCGGTGGACGCGCGGGAACGCGGCGAGGGGGTGGATCCGGCCGATGCGCAGCCGGTCTATCTGCGTGACGACGTGGCACGTCCGGCGGCGACCCCGTGAGCGCGCCCGGGAATGCCCCGGTGTGGCCCTGGGAGCCCCCGCTACAGGGCCGGCTGAAGGCGAGTGCGGAGGATTTCCGGGTGGAGGAGCTTCCGGCCACCCTGCCGGACGGCACGGGCGAACACCTGTGGCTGGAGATCGAAAAGCGCGGTCTGAACACCGAGGACGTGGCCGTGTGGATCGCGCGGTCCGCGGGCGTGGGCCGCGGCGCGGTCAGCTACGCCGGGCGCAAGGATCGTCATGCCGTGACCCGGCAGTGGTTCAGCGTGGCCTGCGCGCCGGAAGTCGATCCGGGGTCATGGACGGTGCCGGAACCCGGCGAGGCGATCGCCGCGGACGCCTGGCTGCGCATCTGCCGCCACGACCGGCATGCGCGCAAGCTGCGCACCGGGCACCTGGCGGGTAATCGCTTCACCCTGCGCCTGCGCGAGCTGGAGGGCGATGGCGACATCGCCGAGCAGGTGCTGGAACGGATCCGCGCCGGCGGCGTGCCGGCGTATTTCGGCGAACAGCGCTTCGGGCATGCCAACCGCGAGCGGGCGTACGCCTGGCTGGGCGGCGGTCGGCGTCCGCGCGGGCGTAATCAGCGCAGCCTGCTGCTGTCCGCGGCGCGCGCGGAACTGTTCAACGCGGTACTGGCCGAGCGCGTGCGCCGTGGCGACTGGGACCGCATCCTGCCGGGCGAGCGGGTCAACCTCGACGGCAGCGGCAGCGTGTTCACCGCGGATACGGTGGATGCGGAGCTGGAGGCGCGCGCCGCGCGGCTCGACGTGCATCCCACCGGGCCGCTGTGGGGGCGCGGGGATCCGGGCACCGGGGGCGAGGTGCGCGAGCTGGAAGATGCGGTGGCCGCGCAGCACGAGGTGCTGGCCCGTGGCCTGGAGGCCGAGGGTCTGAAGGCCGCGCGCCGGGCGTTGCGTCTGGTGCCGCGATCCATGGAGTGGGAATGGGAGACGTCGCGGGTGCTGCGTCTGCAGCTGGAACTGGGCCCGGGGGAATATGCCACGAGTGTGGCGGAGGCCCTGATGCGCACGTCGGCCGGGGACTGACCCCCGGATCACTCCGGGGTTGCTGGGGGGGTCAGCCGGAGCGGGCCAGCTGACGCTCCGCACGTTCGGCGCGTTCTTCGGCCTCGACGCGCGCGGTGATGTCCTTCTGGATCCCGATGTAGTAGGTCAGCCGGTCTTCGTCGTTGAAGATGGGCGTCAGCGACAGCTCGTTCCAGAACAGCGAGCCATCCTTGCGATAGTTGCGCAGGGTCACGCGGCAGGGGCGATCCTCGTCCAGCGCGGCGCGGATTTCGCGCACGGCATCCTGGTCGCTGTCGTCGTTCTGCAGAAAACGGCAATCGCGGTAGAGGATCTCCTCGGAACGATACCCGGTGAGCTCCTCGAACGCGCGATTCACGTAGATCAGGATATTGTCGTTGCCTTCGCGTTCGGCAATCACCACCCCGTCGTTGGAGGCGTCGACCGCGAGGGCGAGCAGCTCGGCATCAATGGTTCGCGTCATGTCTTCGGTTCGATAGGTTCCATCCGTCAACTTTACAGATTGTCATAAAGCCGCTTGACTGTCCCTTTGTCCCTGCCGGAATTCGGTTTGTTCAATCGTCCTGCCGGGGGGCTGTTGGAGTAGAGCGCAAAAAGAAAGGGCCGCACCATCGCTGATGCGGCCCTTCTCGTATCGCCATTGCCGGAGAGCGTTACATCTCCTGGGTGATGGTGAATGCCCCGCGCACCTGCCCGGCCTGGTAGCCGGTGGCCTCGTCTTCCGGATAGAGACGTTCCAGCGCGTGCTTGATGTCGGAATCGATGTCCTCGCCGTGGCAGGCCAGGCACTGGCCGCCGGTCGGGATCGCTGCCATGAACCGGAACCGCGCGCCATCCTCGGTCTGGATCACTTCGTGCGTCGGGGCGACTTCGTCGGCCGGGGTGCCGGCAGCGACTTCGGCGTCAAAGCTTTCCAGCACCGCGCGCTCCCACTCGTCCGGGGCGTTGTCGGGGTTGCGCAGCTTGAGGCTGGTGCGCCCGACGTCCCAGCCGGTGTCGGCGGAGATGTCCGCGGCGATCTCCGGGGCCACCTCGTTGCAGACCTGGATGGCCTCGGTGGGGCCGCCGGTTTCCATCGCGCTCATCAGTTCGCCCTGCAGGGTGCTGGCGAATTGCTGGATGGCCTCACGGCTCTCCATGGCGCGCTGTTCGATTTCCTCTTCGCTGACCTCGGTGGCTGCCGGTTCTTCGGCGGTCGTGGTCGCCTCGTTGTTGGAGCAGCCTGCGGCGAGGGCCGCGATGCCGAGGGCGATGGGGGCAAGTTTCCAGTGATTCATGAGCAGGACCTCTTCGTCGCAGTTTCCGTTGCCTTTGGATGCATTCATTGTACAAGGCTTGTACAGGATGGTCTCGCAGCCGGTGCGGGATTGCAACCCGGGCGGCATGCGGCTGCGGCAATCCGCTGATAACGGTCAAGGTAACTCTGGACTTGATCTAAATCAACACGCCGTTCAGTGCTAATGTTCGCGGGCGATACCGGTGTCACTCAGGACGAATCCCGGCGTTTCTTGAGCAGGACGTATACGGCGCCGGTGCCACCGTCCGCCGGACGTGCCGAACAGAACGCGAGCACGTCGTCGCGCTGGCGCAGCCAGTGGTCGGTCAGCCCCTTGAGGACCGGGCCCCGCGGGCTCGAGCGCTGGCCCTTGCCGTGGATGATGCGCACGCACAGGCGGTCATCCGCGCGTGCCTCGTCGATGAAACCGGCCACCGCCTGGCGTGCCTCGTCGGCGAACAGGCCGTGCAGGTCCAGTTCGTCCTGAATCCGGTAATGGCCGCCGCGCAGCTTGCGGAACACCCGCTGGCTGATGCCCGCGCGGCTGAAACGCAGCTCGTCGCCGGGCTGGAGGTCGCCGAATTCCAGCGGGTCGCTCATCCAGTCGCGCCGGGCCTGTTCCTCGTCGCGGTCGCGCTGGGCCGCGCGGGCGGGCGGGCGCGGCGTATCCTTCTCCGCGCGGTCGCTGTGAATCCGGCGTACCGGGCCCACCGCACGCAGAAACTCGTCGAAATCGCTGGGACCGTCCCCGGAATTCATGGCAGGATACTCGCTTTCCGAGGCTCCGGCACAGGCAGGAAACTGCATGTCCCGAAGCCGTTTCCAGTATATTGAAGACCCTTTCAAAGCCTCCGGCTCCCGAATGCGCATTCTGGTCAGTAACGACGATGGAATCCATGCCCCCGGCATCCAGTGCCTGGCCGGCCACCTGCGAACGGTGGCCGAGGTCCGGGTAGTGGCACCGGACCGCGACCGCAGCGGCGCCAGCAACAGCCTGACGCTGGTGCGGCCGCTGCACGCCCGATCGGTGGGCGACGCCGGTGTGCAGGTCGATGGTACACCCACCGACTGCGTGCATCTGGCGCTGACGGGGTTGCTGGAGGAGGAGCCGGATCTGGTGATCTCCGGCATCAATGCCGGGGCCAACATGGGCGACGACGTGCTGTACTCCGGGACCGTGGCCGCGGCCATGGAGGGTCGCTTCCTTGGCCTGCCATCGATCGCGGTGTCGCTGGTGGGGACCGACCTGCGGCATTACGACACCGCGGCGCGCGTGGTGCTGGATCTGCTGGATCGGCTGCGGCAGGTCCCGCTGCCGGCGGCGACCATCCTCAACGTGAACGTCCCGGATATTCCGTTCGAGTCGATCCAGGGCGTGCAGACCACCCGCCTGGGGAACCGCCATCGCGCCGAACCCATGGTCGCCGACCAGGATCCGCGCGGGCGGGAGATCTACTGGGTGGGTCCCGCAGGGCCGGAGCAGGATGCCGGTCCCGGGACCGATTTTCATGCCGTGCGCGAGGGCTACGTCTCGATCACGCCGATCCAGGTGGACCTCACTCGTTACGACGCGATCGACACCGTCGGGCGCTGGCTGGAGGGTGCCGCGCCGGGGGATCACCACCAGGGAGGTACACCATGGTGAGCGACGCCTCGGGTGCCGGGCTGACCTCGGGGCGGGCGCGCGACCGCCTGGTCCGGATCCTCGAGCAGCAGGGTATCCGCGATCCGCGGGTGCTGGAGGCCATCCGCAGCGTGCCCCGGCACCTGTTCGTGGAGGACGCGCTGAGCCACCGCGCCTACGAGAACATCGCGCTGCCCATCGGGCACCGCCAGACCATCTCCCAGCCGTTCATCGTCGCCCGCATGACCGAGGCCCTGCTGGAGGGCGGGCCGGTGAGCACCGTGCTCGAGATCGGCACGGGTTCCGGTTATCAGGCGGCGGTGCTGGCGCAGATCGTCGACCGGGTGTACTCGATCGAGCGGATTCAGGCGCTGACCCGCAGCGCGCGCGAGCTGCTCAGCCGGCTGGGCATCAACAACGTGAACCTGCGCCACGGCGACGGGGCGGAGGGCTGGCCCGAGCGCGCACCGTTTGACGGGATCATTCTCACCGCGGCTCCGCGCGAGGTGCCCGAGACCCTGCTCACCCAGCTGGCTCCCGGCGGGCGTCTGGTGGCCCCGGTGGAGAGCGCGGACGGTCGTCAGCATCTGGTCCGCTATACGCGCACCGAGGATGCGTTCGTCCGCGATGTCCTCGACGGGGTGATGTTCGTGCCCATGCTCCCGGGCGCGGAGCAGTAGCGACGTGTCCGGAATCGCGCCGCGATGAAACTGTTCGAGCCGGTCTACGATCGGGTGATGGGGTGGTCCCGTCACCGTTATGCGCCCCGCTACCTGGCCGGTCTCTCCCTGGTGGAATCGTTCGTGCTGCCGTTCCCGCCGCCGGATGTCATGCTTGCACCCATGGCGGCCGCGTCGCCGGCGCGGGCCTGGTATCTGGCCGCCCTGACCACGGTTGCCTCGGTGATCGGCGGGGTGCTGGGTTACCTCGCCGGCTGGCTGGCGTTCGAGTCGCTGGGCCCGTGGCTGCGGGACATCGGCTACGCCGCGGAGCTCGCGCAGGCCGAGGACTGGTTCGCCACCTGGGGGGTGTGGGTGGTGCTGGTGGCGGGGTTCTCGCCGCTTCCCTACAAGCTCTTCACCATCACCGCCGGGGCCCTGGCCATGGCGTGGCTGCCGTTCGTGCTCGCCTCGCTGCTGGGGCGCGGTGCGCGTTTCTTTCTGGTGGCCCTGTTCATGGCCTGGGCGGGGCCGCGCGCCGAGCGCCATCTGCGCCCCTACATGGAACGCATCGGCTGGGCCGGGATCGGCGTGCTCGTGGTGGCCATCGCGGTGTATCTGGCCCTGGAGTGAGCATGCACGAGAGGGTGCTGCGCGGCCTGATTTTCGTGTTGCTGGCGGCCCTGCTGGTGGCGGCCGTGAGCGGATGTGCGCTGCGCACGCCGGGCGATTCCCGGGTTCCCGATACGCATACCGTGTCGCGCGGTGAAACCCTGTACAGCATTGCCAGCCGCTACGGGCTGGAGTGGCGGGCGGTGGCACGACGCAACGCGATCGGTGCGCCCTATGTCATTCATCCCGGCCAGCGCCTGCGCCTGACCGGTCCGGCGCGTTCGTCGCCGCCCCCGGTGCCATCGCGCGAAACGGCGAGCGGATCCGGGACTTCATCGAGCGAGCGGGGGCGCCCTTCCGGCACCGGTGACGAGCCTGCGTCCGCCCCGGAACCCGAGCCGGAACCCGAGCCGCGGCCGGCCCCGAGCGGTGACGGCGAATGGGTGTGGCCGGCCGATGGTGACGTGGTGCGTGCCTTCTCCGACAGCTCCAGCACCCGACGAGGGCTGGGTATCGGTGGCGAGCGGGGGGATCCGGTGCGGGCGGCGCGCAGCGGCGAGGTCGTCTATGCAGGTGGCGGTCTGGTGGGGTATGGTCGCCTGATCATCGTGCGTCACGACGAGCGTTTGCTGTCGGCCTACGGACACAACGACGAGCTGCTGGTCGAAGAAGGCGACACGGTGGAAGGCGGCGATCCGATCGCGCGCCTGGGTGCATCGGGGACGGACCGGCCGATGTTGCACTTCGAGATCCGCGTGGACGGCTCGCCGGTTGACCCGGCGGGCTACCTTCCGGATCGTTGAACCGAGCAATTGACTGGCAGGATCACGCATGAGCGACCCCCGGCACCCGGCCGATCTCGACGGCCGTGAAGGTGACGATCCGGAATCTCCTCTGGAGGAGCCGGCATTGCATGAACCGGCGGAAGAAGAGCGGGTCGAGGACGACGTAGCCCCTCTGGAAGAAGAAGCCCCCGACCCGGTCGAGGCGGGAACGCCCGAGGAGGAGGTTCCGGTGCGTCCGCGCACCCTGCGCGATGCGCGCCCCGCGGAGCTGGACGCCATCCAGCTCTACCTGCGCGACATCGAGTTCCGCCCCCTGCTGACGCCGGACGAGGAACGGCATTACGCGCGTCTGGCACGCCAGGGAGACGAGGCCGGCCGGCGGCGCATGATCGAATGCAACCTGCGTCTGGTGGTGAAGATCGCCCGGCGCTATCTCAATCGCGGTCTGCCGCTGCTGGACCTGATCGAGGAGGGCAACCTCGGGCTGATGCATGCGGTGGAGAAATTCGATCCCGAGCGCGGCTTTCGTTTCTCCACCTATGCCACCTGGTGGATTCGCCAGACCATCGAGCGTGCGCTGATGAATCAGGGACGCACCATTCGCATCCCGGTGCACGTGTCCAAGGAACTGCGCACGCATGCACGGGTGGCGCGCGAACTGACCCAGGAGCTGGGGCGCGATCCCAGTGAAGAGGAACTGGCCGCGCGCCTGGAAAAGCCGGTGGCCGAGATCCAGAAACTGCGGGCGATGTCCGAACCCTCGACCTCCATGGACCTGCCGCCGGGGCCGGATGGTGATCGCTCATTGACCGACATCCTCGCCGACGTGAATGCGGTGGAACCCTCGTCCATCCTCGAGGATCAGGACATCCAGGATCTGGTGGAGGAATGGCTGGGTCAGCTCGACGAGAAGCAGCGCGAGGTACTGGTGCGCCGTTTCGGTCTGCACGGCTTCGAGCGCTCCACGCTGGAGAAGGTCGGCGCGGAGATCGGGGTCACGCGCGAACGCGTGCGCCAGATCCAGATGGATGCGCTCAAGCGCCTGCGGAGGCTGCTGGAATCGCGCGGGATGAAGGGTGACGAGGTGCTTCCCGGGTCCTGAGTACTGCCGGGCTCCCGAGCGCGGTTGGGCATCGACTCAGTCGCCGGCGGAGGCTTCTGCCGGTTCCACGATCAATGCTGCGGCCACGTCGCGGCCTTCGGCCATGATCAGGTTGTAGGTGCGGCAGGCCGCCGCGGTGTCCATGATCTCCACCCCCAGCTCGCGCCGCTGCAGTTCGCGGCGCAGCTCGCGCGGCGGAAAGCGGCTGACCTCGCCGGTGCCGATCAGCAGGACCTCCGGGGGGTCTTCCAGGACCGGGCCCAGTGCCGCCAGGTCCAGTTCGCCGGCCGCGCGCACTGGCCAGTCCGCATGCAGCGAGCGCGGCCGCACGATCAGACTGGCGTGATAGCCGACATCGTTGATTCCGATCGCACCCGGGGCATGTCCGGTGATGCGATAGGTGACGCCGTCGGAGGTGAGTTCGGAGAACAGCATGATCCAGACGCTACCCCGTGGCGGCGCCGGGCTCAAGAGGCGGTGTCGGGGCAGGGGTCAGCGGCGCGGCCGGAAACCCGGCGGGCGCTCGGCGATCCAGTCCACGAAGCGCCGGATGGCAGGTTCGGCCAGCAGGGCCTCGCGAGTGTTCAGACGTTCGGCGAGCGTCTGTTCGTCGAACTGGCGGTGGATGTGGTCGTGGCACGGGCGGCAAACCTGCAGCAGGCGGCCCTCGCGTTCGGCGCGCGGGAACCGGCGGCGGATGCGCCGACGCCGGTGCTGCTTGCGCGGGATCAGGTGGTGCCGGGTCAGGTGTTCGTGTCGCCCGCACAGCTCGCAGATCCCGCTGGTCGGGGCCTCCGGGGGCGTGCCGGGCGCGTGTCCACCATGGCGGTCTCCGGGTGGGCACATGGATCGGCGTTTCCCTACAGGCGCGGCCGGATCGGATCGCCGGGGTGGGCGCCGGGGAGACCCATGCGCATGCGGCAGCGCGGTGGAGGATTGGTCACGAAGTACTCCGGCCCGGCCAGATCGCCCATGCAGCCAATGCGATCGGGCTGGAAGGCGCGCCGCGCCAGCGCGTGCAGGGCGTCGTCCAGCGGCCCTTCCTCGCGCACCCGTTCGCTGCTGATCGGCTGCCATTCACCGTTTTCGCGTTCGGCGATGGCGAAGCCGAAGGGGAAGTAGCCGGGACCGCCCAGGCGGATGTCCGTGGCGACCAGGCGCGGCGGACGGTCCTCGTCGTACTGCGCGTGAAAGCGCAGGAACGGGCCGCTGAACTCGCGCAGGCGCCGGCCGTCTTCGAGTTCCATGGCGGCTTCTTCGAGTCCGTGCGGGTCGCGGCGGAAGGTCTCGAAATCGGGACGGATCGGCTGGTCGAAGATCCCGACCCAGGCCTCGTGGAAGTGGTTGCCGTCGAGCACCGTGACCCGCCACACGAGCATGTTGAACGGGGTGGGCTGGACCAGCCGGGGCTGGTCCTCCAGTCCGGCCTGGGCCAGCGCGGGCTGGATGTGACGGTCCAGCCACGCCTGCAGGGCCAGGCCGCTGCCGGCGTAGGCGGTGGAAAGCACCAGCCCGGCCACCAGCGCCCGCGGCGCGAAGCGCCAGAAGGCCGCGACGATCACCCCGATCAGCAGCGGCAGGGTGTACAGCGGGTCGATCACGAAGATCGAGGCCGTCCCCACCGGGTCGACTGGCAGCGGCCAGAGGATCTGGGTGCCGTAGGTGGTCAGGGCATCGTTGAGGACATGGGTGACCAGGACCAGCGCAAAGAACCACCACCAGCGGGCAAAGCCGATGTCGCGGGTCGCCGGGATCCGCGAGGCCAGCCCGGCGGCCGCCAGCGAGAACAGCAACAGCACCGGGATCGAATGGCTGAACCCGCGGTGCAGGGTGAAATCGGAGACCGCATCACCGTAAGCTATGAGGATGTCGAGATCCGGAATCAGGGCGACCAGCGCGCCGAGTACCAGGGCCTTGCGGCCCAGCCGTGAACCGAGGACGAGGCCGCCGACGGCGGCACCGAGACTGGCGTGGGTGACGGGATCCATGGGGGTCTGCGTTTCCCTGCGATGCGTGGGCGGGTGGTCCTGCGACCGGCCGCGGCGCGGCGAGTTCGGGGCGCAATGATGGCGGGCGGCGACGATCACGCACAAGCCCGCGGCCGGCACGCGGATACGCGGGCCTGGGATTTCTGGATCGACCGCGGTGGCACCTTCACCGACATCGTGGGGCGCGACCCCGAGGGCCGGCTGCATTCGCACAAGCTGCTGTCGGAGCACCCCGAGGCCTATGCCGACGCGGCGGTGCAGGGCATCCGCGACCTCCTCGGGCTCGCGCCGGGCGAACCGGTGCCGGCGGCGCGCATACACGAAGTGCGCATGGGCACCACGGTGGCCACCAACGCCCTGCTGGAAGGCAAGGGCGAGCCGGTGGTGCTGGTGATCACCGCGGGCCTGGAGGACGCGCTGCGCATCGGGCATCAGGCGCGCCCGGAGCTGTTCGCGCGCGACATCCGCCTGCCGGTCCCGGTGTACGACCGGGTGGAACCGGTGGACGAGCGCGTGGATGCCGCCGGACGGGTGCTGCGCGCGCCCGATCTGGACGCCCTGCGGTCGCGCCTGCAGGCGGCGCGGGCGGACGGCTATCGCGCGCTGGCGGTGGCCTGCGTGCACGGCTACCGCTTCCCGGCGCACGAGCAGGCGGTGGCCGAGCTGGCGCGCGAGCTGGGCTTCGAGGAGGTGGTCGCCAGCCACGAGGTCAGCGGCCTGATCAAGCTGGTGCCGCGCGGCGAGACCGCGGTGGTGGACGCCTTTCTGTCGCCGGTGCTGCGACGCTACGTACGACAGGTGACCGCCGAGCTGGGGACGGTGCCGCTGCGCTTCATGCAGTCCTCCGGCGGACTGGTGGATGGCGAACGCTTTCGCGGGCGCGATGCGGTGCTGTCCGGTCCCGCCGGTGGCATCGTCGGGGCGCTGCGCACCGCGGGCCCGCTGGGCTTCGAGCGCCTGATTACCTTCGACATGGGCGGGACCTCTACCGACGTGGCGCATCTGGCGGGCGAGCTGGAGCGGCGTCAGGAGAGCGAGGTGGCCGGGGTCCGCCTGCGCGTACCGATGCTGGACATCCACACCGTGGCGGCCGGCGGCGGGTCGATCTGCCGGTTCGACGGCATGCGCCTGCGCGTGGGGCCGGAGTCGGCCGGGGCGCAGCCGGGTCCGGCGGCGTACGGTCAGGGCGGTCCGCTGACGGTCACCGACTGCAATCTGCAGCTGGGACGGTTGCGGCCCGAGTATTTCCCGGCGGTGTTCGGGCCGGATCGCGACCGGCCGCTGGATGCCGGGGCGGTGGCGGAGGGCTTTGCCGCGCTGGCGGCCGAGGGGGGGGCGACCCAGGACGAGCCCCCGTCGCCCGAGGCGCTGGCCGAAGGCCTGCTGGAGATCGCGGTGGAACACATGGCGCGCGCGATCAAGACGATTTCGGTGCAGCGCGGGCACGACGTCGGCGGTTATGCGCTGGTCTGCTTCGGCGGGGCCGGCGGGCAGCATGCCTGCCGGGTCGCCGAGCGTCTGGGCATGCGGCACGTGCTGTTGCATCCGCTGGGCGGGGTGCTGTCGGCCTTCGGCATGGGCCTGGCCGAGCTGCGGGCGCTGCACGAGGCGAGCCTGGAATGTCCGCTGGACGGCGATGGCGTGGTGCGGCTGGAGGCGGCGCTGGGCGAGCTGGAGGCCCGGGCCCGGGACGAGCTGACCGGGCAGGGCGTCGAGCCCGCGCAGCTGCGCCTGCACCGGCGGGTCCAGCTGCGGGTGGAGGGCTCGGATTCGCCCCTGGAGGTGGAGGCCGGGAGCCCGGAGGCGATGCAGCATGCGTTTGCCGAGGCCTGGCGCCGGCGTTACGGCTTCGCCCCGCCGGACCGGCGGCTGGTGGTGGCGGTGGCCGCGGTGGAGGCCGTGGGGCCGGGGGCGGAACACCCCGCGGAAGCGGCGGGCGCCACTGCGAAGGACGAGGCCGCGACGGGCGAAGCGGAATGCGCGGAACGGGTGTCGATGTTCACCGCAGGGCAGTGGTGCGAGGTGCCGCTATATCGTCGCGAGGCCCTGAGCCCCGGCATGCGGCTGACGGGGCCGGCGATCGTGATCGAGGCCACCGGCACGGTGATCCTGGAGCCGGACTGGCGGGGCCGCATGGCCGCGGACGGCACGCTGATGCTGGAGCACGACCCCGCCGCGGGGGCGCATGATCGCAAGCGGAGCGAGGATCCGCAGCGTCGCGACCCGGTGCGGCTGGAGGTCTTCAACAACCGCTTCATGGCGATCGCCGACCAGATGGGCTTCACTCTGCAGAACACCGCCCATTCGGTGAACATCAAGGAACGCCTGGATTTCTCCTGCGCGCTGTTCGACGGGGCCGGCCGGCTGGTGGCGAACGCGCCGCACATGCCGGTGCATCTGGGCTCCATGGGGGCCAGCGTGCGCGCGATCGTGGCGGCCTTCGGCGACGACCTGCGTCCGGGCGATACCTACGTGCTCAACGATCCGTTCAACGGCGGGACCCATCTGCCGGACATAACGTTGATTACGCCGGTGTTCCTGGATGCCGCGGGCGGGGTCACCAGCGATCCGGCGACCCCGGCGGTGCTGCGGTACTTCGTGGCCTCGCGCGGGCATCACGCCGATGTCGGCGGGATCACGCCGGGGTCGATGCCGGCGTTCTCTTCAGCTCCGGAGGAGGAAGGTGTGCGCATCCCGCCGGTGCGGCTGGTGCGCGACGGCGAGTTCGATGGCGAGATCCTCCGGACGCTGCTGATGTCCGGTCCGTGGCCGGCGCGCAATCCGGCGCAGAACCGTGCCGATCTGGAGGCGCAGGTGGCGGCCAATCGGCGCGGTCTGGAGGAACTGGATCGCCTGCTGGCCGAAAGCGGCCCCGCGCTGGTAACTGCCAGCATGCAGCATGTGCAGGAGAACGCGGCCGCGGCCGTGCGGCGGCTGATCCCGGAACTGGAGCCCGGCCACTTTCGCTGTGCGCTGGACAACGGGGCGGAGATCGTGGTGTCGGTGACCCCGGATCGGCCCGGATCGGCGGAGGATGCGCGGCTGGTGATCGATTTCGACGGGACCTCGGCCCAGCGCGCGGACAATTTCAACGCGCCGGTGTCCATCGTGCGTGCGGCGGTGCTGTACGTGCTGCGCTGCCTGCTGGACGACCCGGTGCCACTCAACGACGGCTGCCTGGATCCGGTGGAGCTGCGGGTGCCGGAGGGCTGCATGCTCAATCCGGTGCCGCCGGCCGCGGTGGTGGCCGGGAACGTGGAGACCTCGCAGGCGGTGACCGACGCCCTGTTGGGTGCCCTGGGGGCGCAGGCGGCCGCGCAGGGGACGATGAACAACCTGACCTTCGGCAACGACCGGCACCAGTATTACGAGACCATCGCCGGGGGTGCCGGTGCGGGCCCCGGCCACCATGGCGCCAGCGCCGTGCAGACCCACATGACCAACTCGCGCCTGACCGACCCGGAGGTGCTCGAGAGCCGCTTCCCGGTGCGGGTGGAGCGCTTTGCGCTGCGCACGGGCTCGGGCGGCACGGGGCCCTGGCGGGGCGGCGACGGGGTTATCCGCCGTCTGGGTTTCGACGAACCGATGGAGCTGACCCTGCTGGCCAATCGCCGCCGCGTGGCACCCTTCGGCCTGTGCGGCGGTGGCGATGCGGCGGCGGGCGAGGACTGGCTGATCCGCGTGGACGGGCGCCGCGAACGCCTGCAGGGCTGCGACCGGCGTGCGCTGGAAGCGGGCGATGCGGTGGAGATCCATACCCCGGGCGGCGGGGGTTACGGCACGCCGGAACCGGAGTAGAGCCGGCCCCGTGCGGACCGGGCACCGGTGCGAGGGGGCAAGCCGGTGGGGGGGTCAGCCAGTCGCGCCGGCCGAGGCCCCCGCGCCCAGTTTCTGCTCCATCAGGTGATCGAACAGGGACTCTTCCGGGATGATCTGTGCGCGCCCGGTGCGGAACTCCTGGGCCAGCCCCTGGAGGCTGTGCTGGCGCTTGCTGCGGCCGGCGGCATCGGTGAACAGGAAGCGCCCGGAGTTGGTGCCGCGCCAGACCAGCTTCATGCGCGTGACCCGGGTGCCGGCGGGCGAGGTGAACTGGATCCAGGTGCCGGACGCCAGGCTGTCGGCGGTGTCCACGTGCTCGTCGTCGTGATCGCGCATCAGTGAAGGGTCGTCGTCCGGGAGGCGCGCTGCGGTGGCGAACGGACTGGCCGTCGAGCGGCCCTCGCTGCGTCGGCCGCGTTCGCGAGTGCGCTCCGAGCTGGTTTTCCCGAAATCCTGATCGCGGGTGCTCGCGGCCTCCGAGGATCCGGTGCCGCCCGTTTCGTGAGCGGACTCTCCGGCGCCCGGCTCTGCCGGCTCTGGGCGGGCGGGCTTGCGTCCCGCGGCCATCAGGTGGGCACTGACCAGATCGGACTTGATGCGGGCACGTTCCTCCGCCGACAGCGGAGCCCGGTCGAGATAGGCGCGGATACGGGCCAGCAGCGGCGCCGAGGACTTGAAGTCCGGGGCCTCGCGCATCAGCTGCAGCAGTTCCTCCAGCAGAGCCAGACCGGCGGGGGACTCCCGGCCGTCGTCTGCTTCCTGGCTGTCATCGGCGGCGGATGCGGCGGTGTCCGCAGGCTGTTCGCCGGGGGTGGCGGCCGGGGTCTCGTCGTCGGTCCCGTCCGTGGTGCCCGTTTCCGCGGCGCCGGCCGGGACGTCGGACGCCCGAGAGGATCCCGGACCGCCGTCCTGCACAGGGGCCGGCGCGGTGGCGGCGTCCGTACTGCCCTGCGATTCGGGGGCTGTCGCCACGCGGGCGGTCTCCTCCGCGGTGAGCAGCGGGACCCAGGCGTCCATCAGCTGCTGGCGGGCCTGGTCGGGCAGGCCGCGTCCGGCGGTTTCCACGGTCTGGTGGACGGTGGTCTCCATCTGCCAGGAGACCTCGATCCGGGTCTCCTCCTGTTCCGCCTCCCGACGTTCCTCGGCCGCCTCGGTTTCGATCTCGGATTCGACCTGCTCGAGATCCTCGCGCAGGGCCTGCAGCGCGCTGTGGTAGGCGTCGGCACTGTCGAGGCCGGCACCCCGCAGACGCTCGACGTGTTCCGCGACCAGCCGCGCCAGTGGCAGTTCGCGGGCGTCTTTGAGGTCGAGATCGGGGTCCACGCGCAGGGCGATATTGAGCAGCTGACCGGTCATCTGGCGTGCCGGGTGCTGCTTGTCGCGGAAGAAGCTGCTGTCGCGCATGGCTATGCGCACCAGAGGGAGCTGGAGGTCGGCCAGGGGTTCGCGCAGGGCCGGGTTGAGGTCGTCGCGCTTGAGGATCAGGTCGAACAGCCCCTGCAGCAGGTCCATGATGAACGGCTCCAGCGACTCGCGGCTGGGGGCGTTCTGGACCATGGTGGCCACCGCCAGGGTGCCCGGCATGCCCTGCGGCATCGCTCCGCCCTCGGCGGGCACCATGCCGCGTTCGCCGGCCGGGACGACGTAGCCGAACTGGCCCCAGTGGCCGGCGGGGGCGGCCGGTCCCGGCTCGTGCCGGGCCGTCGCGGTGGTCGCCGGGCCGGCGTGCGCTGGCGGCTCTTCTGTCCCGGCCCGGATGGCTCCGCCGCCGCCGGTGCTCCGCGTGCGCGCCACGGGACCCGTTTCGGGGACAGCCAGCCCCGCTTCGCCGAAGGCACGGAGCAGCGCCTGCATCTCCGGCTGCAGGTCGCGAACCACGTCGCGGTCGAACCAGTGCAGCAGCATCAGACAGTCTTCGGGGGGCAGGGGGACGGCTTCGACGGCCTGAAGGAAGGCATCCCCGAGGGCATGCGGATGCCAGGGGGCCGCCTCCGGGGATGCTGCGAGCCGGTAATCCCGCGTGAGCTGCTCCAGGGCGTCGATCTCTTCCGACATCACCGAGCGCGCCCCGGCGACTACCTTGCGCAGGGCGACTTCGCGTTCGGTGGCCTCCTGATCCATCACGCTCAGCTCGAGGCCGACATCGTCGGCGCCGGGGTCCGTGCCCGAGGGCGGCTGTGCCGGGGTCAGTCGTTCCGCCAGTCCGCTGCGGAACTGAACGAGCACGGATTGAGCCGCCATGCGAATCTGCCGCGACAGCATCATGTTCTGCTGCGCGCGCTGGGAATCGATCGCCTTCTCGGCCGAGTCCATCAGGCGGTCGTCGAGCTCGTTCATGAATGCGCGGTTCTTTTCCTCGAGCGCATCCATGAACGGGGTCCAGACGCGCTGCAGCAGCCGGGGCGGGATTCGGTAGGTCTGGGCCATGATCACGTGGAAATTGAGCGTTGGGTCTCACTCTATCACCGCTGTCGGGGGGCGAGGGGTGACCGGGGTCACGTCAAACCCGACGTCTGGCGGGGTTGTGATCGGCGGGTCGCGCGGAACCGGGTCGGCCGCAGTCGGTCCATGGTGTTGCGGACGGCGGGCCTGCGGCCCGGGCACCGGCAGACGGAGGGGACGATGGAACGACTGATTGACTGGGCCGAGCGCGGCTGGTTGCCGGATGCGGCCATCCGTGCCGGGATCCGGCATCTGCTGCGGCGGCGGCTGCGCGAGAGTGGCGGGTCGCCGGAGACCCTGCGTGCACGGCGCGAGGCGCTGGTACGGGCCATGCGTGAGGCGCCCGTCGCTCTGTCCACCGATACGGCCAACGAACAGCATTACGAGCTGCCGACCGAGTATTTCGAGGCGTGCCTGGGGCCGTGGATGAAGTATTCCTCCGGATGGTGGCCGGAAGGCGTGGAGGATCTGGCCGGAGCCGAGGCGGCGATGCTGCAGCTGACCACGGAGCGCGCCGGGCTGGCCGACGGCCAGCGGATCCTGGAACTGGGCTGCGGCTGGGGGTCGCTCTCGCTGTGGATGGCGGAACAGTTCCCGCGGGCCTCGATCCTGGCGGTGTCCAATTCGGCGACCCAGCGCGCGGCGATCGAGCACCGGCGCGATGCCCTCGGCCTGACCAACCTGGAGGTGGTGACCGCCGACATGAACGATTTCAGTCCTCCGTACGGCGACTTCGACCGGGTGGTTTCCGTCGAGATGTTCGAACACATGCGCAACTGGCCGGAGCTGTTCCGTCGCATCCATGACTGGCTGCGCCCGGGCGGGTGGTTCTTCATGCATGTGTTCGCCCATCGCGACCGCGCCTATTTCTTCGAGACCGACGGTGATGCGGACTGGATGGCCCGGCACTTCTTTCGCGACGGGCTGATGCCGTCCGAGGATCTGGTGCATGAGTTTCAGGACCACCTGCGGGTGCGTCACCAGTGGCGGGTGGGCGGCGAACACTATGCGCGCAGTCTGAACGCCTGGCTGCAGCGTCAGGATGCCGCCCGCGAACGGCTGTTGCCGCTGTTCTCCCGGACGCCGGATGCGACGGAGCCGGCGCGGGTCTTCCAGCGCTGGCGGATGTTCTACATGGCCTGCGCCGAGCTGTTCGCCCGGAACGGCGGGGGTGAGTGGTTCGTCTCGCATACCCTGCTGGAACGCCCGCTGCGCGAGGACACGGAATGACCCTTTCGGTCGCTTTTCTTTGGGGGCTGCTGGCGGCGCTGGGTCTGATGACCCTGGTCTGGGGCGCGGCGATGCGTCGCCGCGACGCCAGCCTGGTGGATCGTTTCTGGGGTATCGGCTTCATCGTCGTCGGCGTCCTGTGGTGGGGGATGGCCGGGTTCCCGGCAGCGGGACTATGGATGCTGGTGCCGGTGGTCCTGTGGGGCCTGCGCCTGTCGGCCTACATCACCTGGCGCAACTGGGGCCATGGCGAGGACGCGCGGTACACCGCGATGCGCGGAGAGCTGAGCGATGCGGCCTTCGCGCGCCGCAGCCTGGTCACGATCTTCGGTCTGCAGGGTGCGCTGGTGGCGGTGATTGGCCTCCCGGTGCTGGCGGGGGTCAGTGCGCAGTCGATGCAGCCGCTGCTGCTGGCGGCGGGCCTTGCGGTATGGGCCTTCGGTTTCGTCTTCGAGACCGTGGCCGATCTGCAGATGGCCCGCTTCCGCGCCGATCCGCAGCGGCGCGGCGAGGTCATGGACCGGGGGCTGTGGCGCTACAGCCGGCATCCCAACTACTTCGGCGAGATCGTGGTGTGGGTGGGCTACGGCCTGCTGGCGCTGGCGGCCGGCGGCTGGTGGGGTATCCCGTCGGCGGTTCTGATGATCGTTCTGATCCTGCGGGTATCCGGGGTAACGCTCCTCGAATCGCACCTGCACGAGACCCGCCCGGGTTATGCCGACTACGTTGCGCGGACCCCGGCGCTGATCCCGGGGCGCCCGCGCCGGCGGTGAATGGCGCGCAGGCTTGCCGGACCCGGGGCCGGCACGCTATAAATGCGCGATTCCGCCCCGTCCGGGGCGACGCCGACCATCCTCCGAACGTGGAACCGAGCATGAGCGCTTCCCCCAGCTCCGTCCAGGCCATGGAACTCAAGGGCCGCATGCTGCTGGTCTCGGTGCTGCGGGTGCACGACGCCGAGCCGCACAACCTGGGCCACATGCTCGCCGCGCGACGCGACGAGGCGCCCGATCTGATGCGCGACATGCCCATTGTGCTGGATCTGCAGCCGGTGGCGGATGCCGGGGACGCCGCGCTGCGCGCGGTTGTGCAGCAGGTGCGGGCCGCGGGCTTTCGCCTGATCGGGCTGCAGGACGGCGAGGCGGCGCAGGCGCTTGAAGCGGCGGATGCCGCCGGACTGCCGCCGCGTCTGGCCATGGGTGGCCGCGGCGGTTCCGGCGAAGTGGCCCTGGGCGAGGGCCGTGCGCGGCGGGAGGCCCCATCCGCGGAGGCCGCGGAGGAAAGCGATTCCGCGGCGTCGGCTTCGGCGGCGCCGGTGGCGGTGCACAGCGCGACACGCGTCGTGGACCAGCCGGTGCGCTCGGGGCAGCAGGTCTACGCACGCGGCGGGGATCTGCTGGTGACGGCTCCGGTCTCCGCCGGTGCGGAGCTGCTGGCGGACGGCCACATCACCGTACTGGGGCCGTTGCGTGGCCGCGCCCTGGCCGGAGTGCGCGGGCTGGTGAGCGCGCGCATCTTCTGTCGCCGCCTGGAGGCCGAGCTGCTGTCGATCGGTGGACACTACCGGATTGCCGAAGACATCACGGAAGCCGAGCGCGGCGACAACCGGCTGGTGACACTGGCGGGCGAAAGCCTCAACATCACGGAGTCCTGAGCGGATTCCGCTTCCCTCGATTCTCAAGGAGACGCAGCCAACATGGCACGTATCGTAGTGGTGACTTCCGGCAAGGGGGGCGTGGGCAAGACCACGACCTCGGCCGCGATCGCGACCGGCCTGGCCCAGCGGGGCCACAGGACCGCAGTGATCGATTTCGATGTCGGTCTGCGCAATCTCGACCTGATCATGGGCTGCGAGCGGCGCGTGGTTTATGACTTCGTCAACGTGATCAACGGTGACGCGAACCTGAAACAGGCGCTGATCCGCGACAAGCGGGTCGAGAATCTGCACATCCTTCCCGCATCGCAGACTCGCGACAAGGAAGCGCTGACCGAGGATGGCGTAGAGCGCGTGCTCGGCGAGATGGCGGAAGAGTTCGATTACATCATCTGCGACAGCCCGGCCGGCATCGAGCGGGGTGCCCTGATGGCTGCCTATCACGCCGACGAGGCGGTGGTGGTCACCAATCCCGAGGTGTCCAGCGTGCGTGACTCGGACCGGATCCTGGGGATTCTCGCCTCCAAGACCCGCAAGGTGGAACAGGGCGGCGATCCCATGCCCGGGCGCCTGCTGCTGACCCGTTATTCCCCCGAGCGGGTGGAGCGCGGGGAGATGCTCAGCATCGAGGACGTGGGGGAGATCCTGGCGATCGACCTGCTGGGCGTGATTCCGGAATCCCAGGCGGTGCTGAATGCCTCCAACGCGGGGCAGCCGGTCATCCTGGACGCGGAGTCGGATGCCGGGCAGGCGTACGACGATGCCGTCGGCCGCTTCCTGGGCGAGGAGCGTCCGCTGCGTTTCGTGGACGTGCCGAAGCGGGGCTTCTTCGGCCGTTTGTTCGGAGGCTGAGTCCATGGGCATCTTCGATTATTTCCGTCAGCCACGGCAGAAGAGTGCGAACGTTGCGAAGGAGCGCCTGCAGATCATCGTGGCGCGCGAGCGCGCGGCGCGTTCCGGCCCGGACTACCTCCCGGCAATGCAGCAGGAGCTGCTGCAGGTGATCCGCAAATACGTCGAAGTGGACGACGACGCGGTGCAGATGAACGTCGATCGCGAAGGGGACTGCGAGGTGCTCGAGCTCAACATCACTCTGCCCGACCATGAGGAAGGGGCCCGCTGAGGCAACTGCGGGAACGTGGCCGATCCACCGTTTGTCCACCACGGACAACCATCGGAAGGAGACGGCGCCATGATGCAGACCATCCTGATCGTGACCACCAGTCACGACGAGCTCGCCCCGGGGCATGCGACCGGACTCTGGTTTGACGAATTCGCAGACCCCTATCAGCGGTTTCGCGAGGCCGGATACGAGATCAAGGTCGCCAGTCCCCGGGGCGGCCCGGTTCCGCTGGACCCGCGGAGCCTCGAGGCGGCCCACCCCGGGCCCGCGGCGGCGACCGCGCAACAGGCCCTGGATGACACCATCCCGCTGGATGCGTCGGTGCAGCACGAGCAGTACGCAGCGCTGTTCTTCCCCGGCGGGCACGGCACCATGTTCGATCTGCCGGATAATCCGCATGTCCAGCGGCTGGTCGTCGAATTCCTCGAGCACGACAAGGTACTCGGCGCGGTTTGCCATGGCCCGGCCTGTCTGGTGGGCGCCATGCTCCAGGATGGCAGCCCCGCGGTCTCCGGCCGGCGGGTGGCCGCCTTCACGAACAGCGAAGAAAAAGGCGTCGGTCTCGATGCCGCGGTCCCCTTTCTGCTGCAGGATCGTCTGGAGGCTCGCGGTGGCAAGGTGGACGCCGCCGACGACTGGGCGGAACACGTGGTGGTTGATGGCCGCCTGGTGACCGGACAGAACCCGCAGTCGGCACGGGCGGTCGCCGACGCCATGGTGCGCCTGTTGCGCGGCACCTGACACCTCCCGGGCCCTTCCCGGAGTCGCCCGGCGTCCCGGGCGGCTCCGTTTCTTCCCTTCGTCACCCCTCGCATCCCCTATCCCTTCGTCGCAGTCCAGGCCGGCGTGCTGCGGGTGCCTGCCGGCCGGCGTCCGCGAAACCGTGTCGTCATTGGCATGCACCGTCCGGGGTTTTCGGCTAGAATCGCGGGCGGCTCATCAGCGGGAGCGTGCGGGAAAGGTCGCGTGCCCCCCATCGCCGGGAACCCGTAAACGACGGATCCCGGGAAACCATAGATGAACGTCAATCGGTCGTATCTAGATTATTTATTTGTTATTAGTGGTTAACCTTCCTAACCTAGGCGACCGTCACGATTAACCAACGCGTAGGAGAAAGCCACATGGCCGCCAAGAAGTACTCCGCGGGTGTCAAGGATTACCGCGAAACCTACTGGATGCCGGAATACATGCCGCTGGATACCGACCTGCTGGCATGCTTCAAGATCACCCCGCAGCCGGGCATCGACCGCGAAGAAGCCGCAGCCGCCGTGGCCGCCGAGTCCTCCACCGGGACCTGGACGACGGTGTGGACCGACCTCCTTACCGATATGGACTACTACAAGGGCCGTGCCTACGCCGTCGAGGACGTGCCGGGTGACGACGAGTCCTTCTACGCGTTCATCGCCTATCCGATCGATCTGTTCGAGGAAGGCTCGGTGGTGAACGTGTTCACCTCGCTGGTGGGCAACGTGTTCGGGTTCAAGGCCATCCGTGCCCTGCGCCTGGAAGACGTGCGTTTCCCGATCGCCTACGTGAAGACCTGCGGTGGTCCGCCTGCCGGTATTCAGGTCGAGCGTGACAAGATGAACAAGTACGGCCGGCCGCTGCTGGGCTGCACCATCAAGCCGAAGCTGGGTCTGTCGGCCAAGAACTACGGGCGTGCGGTCTACGAGTGCCTGCGTGGCGGTCTCGACTTCACCAAGGACGACGAAAACATCAACTCGCAGCCGTTCATGCGCTGGCGCGAGCGTTTCGAGTTCGTGCAGGAAGCGACCGAGAAGGCCGAAGCCGAAACCGGCGAGCGCAAGGGTCACTATCTGAACGTGACCGCGCCGACCCCGGAAGAGATGTACAAGCGTGCCGAGTTCGCCAAGGAGATCGGCGCGCCGATCATCATGCACGACTACATCACCGGCGGTTTCTGCGCCAACACCGGCCTGGCCAACTGGTGCCGCGACAACGGCATGCTGCTGCACATCCACCGTGCGATGCACGCCGTCCTCGACCGTCATCCGAAGCACGGTATCCACTTCCGCGTGCTGGCGAAGATCCTGCGCCTGTCCGGCGGTGATCACCTGCACACCGGTACCGTGGTCGGCAAGCTGGAAGGCGACCGTGCCGCGACCCTCGGCTGGATCGACATGCTGCGCGAATCCTTCGTCCCGGAAGATCGCTCCCGCGGTATCTTCTTTGATCAGGACTGGGGCTCCCTGCCGGGCGTGTTCGCGGTGGCCTCCGGTGGTATCCACGTCTGGCACATGCCGTCGCTGGTCACCATCTTCGGCGACGACTCCGTGCTGCAGTTCGGCGGCGGTACGCTGGGCCATCCGTGGGGCAACGCCCCGGGTGCGACGGCCAACCGCGTGGCGCTGGAAGCCTGCGTCCAGGCCCGTAACGAAGGCCGCGACGTCGAGCGCGAAGGCAAGGAGATCCTCACCCAGGCCGCGCAGCACAGCCCCGAGCTGAAGATTGCGATGGAAACCTGGAAGGAGATCAAGTTCGAGTTCGACACCGTCGACAAGCTCGATTCCCAGCACAAGTGATCGCCCGAGTGCGGACGGCCGCTGGCGGCGCCGTCCGCACCCTGAACGAACCAGACACAGGATGACCGACATGTCCGATATTCAGAACTTCAAGCCGGTGCAGAAGTACGAAACCTTCTCCTACCTGCCGGAGATGAACGCCGACCAGGTGCGCAAGCAGATCGAATACTGCCTCGCGCAGGGCTGGAACCCCTCCGTGGAGTACTCCGAGAAGGAGCACGCCATGTCCCCCTACTGGTACATGTGGAAGCTGCCCTTCTTCGGTGAGCAGTCGGTGGAAGCCGTGCTGCAGGAAATCGAAGAGTGCCGTCGCAGCAATCCCGGCATGATGGTGCGCTTCGTCGCGTACGATAACTACGCCCAGAGCCTGGGCATGGCCTTCGTGGTCGATCGCGGCCGCTGATCCGGCTGCGGCCGGGTCGGCTGTCGCCGGCCCGGCCATTCCATACAGGGTTTTACTGTTGCCGTCGCCAACTGTAAGGAAGTGCCATGAGTAATCCGACATCCGCGTCTGCAGGCCTCTCCGGTCGCGAGCTGGCCCGCGAACGGCGCAAGGCCATGTCCCGCAATGGCAAGGCCGCCGTGAAGGGCTCGAACCAGGGCGTCTCGCGGTCCCAGGTGGTTCGTCAGAACCCCGCGCCCGCGGCGCCTGCGCCCGAGCCGGCTCCCTCGGCCCCGGAATCGGGGCGTGAGTCCGACGCGCCCGCGCAGCCCGAGCCCCGGTTCGCCGAACCGCGGGCGGAGCGGCAGACCGATGGGTCCGACGCGCCGCCTCCGGGCGCCCACCAGGGTGCCTCCAACGGGCGTCAGGCCGCGCTCGAGCGTCGGCAGAAGATGGCACGTCAGGGCAAAAAGGCCCTGGGGCGGGGCAGCACGCGCGGCTCGGGCGGATTTGCCCGGGCCGGCTCCGAACGCTCGCGGCAGCTCGAAGTCCTTGCGCAGAGCCAGGACGTTGACTGCGAGAACATGAGCGGCCGCGAGATCTGCCGCCTGCGCCGTCAGGCGCTGGCGCAGAACGGCAAGAAGGCGATGGCGACCGAACCGCGGCGCGAGGATCGTCTGCGTGGCCGTGAGCGCGACCCGGAACCGCCGCGCCCGACGCGTCCGCCGCGGGAGGCCGCGCGGCAGCCGGAATCGCCGGCGACCGATGAATCCGCCGAACGTGCGGGAGAGGCGCTGGACCAGGGGCTGGATCGCCTGTGCGAGCAGGTGGAACAGCGTCAGGACGAGAACGATCGCGAGATCAAGCCGATGATCTCCGACGTGCGGGCCATCTGCATGGCGCGCCGGGACGCAATGGCGAGCCAGGGCAAGAAGGCGCTGCGTCGGCGTTATCAGGCCGGCACCAAGCGGCCTTCCGATCTGCCGCGCGAGGGCTCGTGGAAAGCGGCCCAGCGCAAGGGCATGACGACCCGGGAGATCGCGCGTCAGCGGCGCCAGGAACTGTGCAGCATTGGCCGCGGTTCGTCCGAGCCGGGCCGGCCTTGCGGCCGGCCGCGGCACGACGCCCAGCATGATGCGCCGCCGAAAGTCGAGGAAGGGACCACCCTTTCCGGCGGGCACGTGAGCGGCACCCAGGTCGAGAGCACTTATGCCGTGACCGGTGGCGAAGCCGGCAGCTGCTACGACGTGACCGGGACCGAATACCTGGGCGCGGAACATTTCGATCGCTACTGCGGGACGCTCCCGGAGGCCCATTCGCCCAAGGTCGGCCATTCGCATACGAGCCACGGGCAGGAAGTCAGTGGAACCGAGGTGGGGCGGTCCCGCCAGGTCACCGGCGACGAGCGCGGCAGTTGCGAGGCGATCACCGGCACCGAGTATCTCAGTACGGAACAGTACGAGGGCTTCTGCGGCACGCGTCCGGCACCCGGCACTCTGCGCACCGGCGTGATGCACACCGGTCGCGGCGAGGATGTCTCCGGCACGACGGTCGGTCGCAGTCCGAAGGTAACGGGTGATGAGTCGGGTTCCTGCCGGAGCGTGACCGGGACCGAGTATCTGAATACCCGCGACAGTGAGGTTCCCTGCACGGGAAAGCCTGACGGAGCGCCGGCGCGGGCCGGTGTGATGCACACCCTGCGGGGTCGTGAACTGACCGGCACCGACGTCGGGCGCTCCTCTCCAGTGACGGGTGTTGAACACGGGGACTGCAAGCCCGTGACGGGTACGGAATACCTGGGTAGCGAGGACTTCCAGCGCTGCGGGACGCGCGGCGAACCGGCGGCCTCCCGTGTCAGCGAGATGCACACCGCGCACGGCCGGTCCGTGACCGGTGTGGCCGTGGATCGCAGTCCGCGGGTGACCGGAGACGAGACGGGTTCCTGCGCCTCGCTGACGGGGACGCCTTACTACAACCGGGCCAATTTTGCGGAGCTCTGCGAGCAGCCGGCGGCCGGTGGCGTCCACAAGGTCGGCGTGATGCATACCCTGCATGGCGGCGAGGTGTCGGGAACGCGGGTGGAATCGTCCAGTCGCATCACCGGCGATGAATACGGGGGCTGCAAGCCCATTACCGGGACGGAATACGTGGGATCCGATCATTACGAAACACTGTGCGGCACCACGCCGGAAGCCGGCCCGGACAAGGTCACGATGAGCCGTACCTGGAAGCAGCAGGGGGTCTCGGGCCCGGCGATGGGACCGTCCTCGCGCGTGACCGGCGATGAGTACGGGGCGTGCAAGCCGATCAGCGGCACCTCGTACGTGGGTCCGGACCAGTATCAGCAGTACTGTGCCCCCGAGGAAGCGCGTTCGGCCGGCGTGCGCGTCGCACAGCGGCACTCGACCCCGGGGCACGCCGTTTCCGGCAGTCAGCCGGGTTATGACGACCGGGTGACCGGAACCGAACACGGTGCTTGCCAGGACGTTTCCGGCGCGCCATATGTCGGTGCCGACGAATTCGCGTCCACCTGCGCCAATGTGGCCGGCGACCTGCATCCCCGCCTGCGTCCGGAAGGATTCGAAGGGAACGCGGTGATGCAGACCACCGCTGCATACCAGGCCGCCCCGGCGGCGGGTGATGCCGAAGTGCCGGCGCGCGGCTTCAGTGTGCCGTCTCCGGCCCGCGAGGCGCGTGAACGGCGCGTGACGGGTACGGCCTACGGTTCGAGCGGATCCATCACGGGTTCGGTGAACAAGGCGGTGGGCCTGGTGTCCGGCACCGAGGAGTTCCGTTACGGAGAGGCGCGTGCCCGGGCAGGCGCACCCATGGCCATGGCTCAGGCTCAGGCCCGGGCGGCGATGGCCGAGGTTGAGGCTGCGGAGCAGGACCGTGCCGGTGCCGAACGCGTGACCGTCAATGGGGCCGGCGGAGACTTCGCGATTACCGGTGATGACTGGCAGCGCGGGGAGTCGGTGACCGGTACCGAAGGCTTTTCGACGCGGCGCAACGTCAGCATGCGCGGGAATCCGCGGGGCGAGGGCAGCAGTGCCTGGAGCAACCGCGAGCTGGAACGCAAGGAAGTGCCTGCGAGCCGGATCACCGGGTCCTCGGGCAGTACGGACGCCGGGTCGCTGGTGACCCTGTCCGGCGGCGCCCGCGGCTGATCCGGGGAGTCGGGAGCTCATGGTCGTTCGCCGCCGCCGCAAACCGACGTCTCTGCGCCCTCGCGGGAATGTGAGCGGGCGTGGCTCGGCGTCGGCGCCGCAGGCTCAACCGGCACCCCTCGTGGGTACGGAGCCGGCGGGCGGGCCCGAGCTCGGCGAGGTCGGGCGTTATGCGCCGGTCGACGACGGCAGCGGTGTGCGGCCGGGGCATCCTCTGGCGGATGTGCGTGGTAACGAACGCCTGCAGGGATTCGAACAGGGGTTTCGCGATCGCTTCGCCGCCCTGATCCCGGTGCTGCGTGAGATCCATGCAATGCAGCACGAAAAGGACTTCGCCGAACGGGCTCAGTCGGTGGCGGAACGTCGCCTGGGGGTGAGCCTGCCGCGGCAGGTGCTGGAAGATGCCTGGATCAATCATCTGGATACCCGGCGGCTGTACCTCGAAGGAAGTTTCCGGCTGTTTGACCGGATGGTGAACGAGTACTGGGCAGGCCGCGACGATCTGGTGGCCGAAGCGGAGTCGGCGATCGCGTGGTTCCTGGATTGCGATTTCCACGAAGTAGATATCTCGCCGTGCTCCGATGGCCGCCTGCTCGGCCTGCGGCGTTTTATCCTGCGCCTGCCGGACATGGCGGTGCGGGTGAAGAGCTACGCGGGCGCCCTGTTCGATATCGAGGAGGACGTGCGGCACTGGACCAAGCGGGAGCTGTTGCGGTTTCGTGAAGGGCGGCCGACCACTGCGGACGTGCCGAGCCGGTACCTGAAGGTGGCGGCGTACCATTACAGCAGTGCGGACCCGGATCACCAGGGCTGCACCGCTCATGCTTCCTGCGAACGGGAGGCGGCGGACGCCGCGCTGCGGCAACTGCGGGCGTTCCGGCAGGCGGTGGAAAACACCTACTGCTGCGGCGCGTCGGTGGACACCCTGCTGATCGGGGTGGATACGGATACGGATGCCATCAAGGTCCACGTGCCGGATGGCGAGACGCGGATGAGCCTGTACCGCTTTGTGGACAGCGCGGCGCTGTACCGCGAGACGCAGGACATGAACGAACAGGACGCGTCGCTCGCGGTGTATCGCGCGATTCAGGACACGGTGCATCAGCAGGGCTGGGGCACCGGGAACGGGGCGCCGCACGAAGGCATGCTGCGATTCATCTCGCGGCTGCTGATGAACAACCTGTCGCAGCTGGATTACGTCGCCCGCTATCACGGTGGCCATTACGCCGACGTCGGGCATCGCGAACGGATGATCATCGTGGGCCAGGAAGTGGAAGAGATGCAGGTGCGCAACTTCGCCTACATCGCCCATCTGGACACCATGGAAGAGGGTGCCGAGAGCATGGATGTCGGCGTGAACAAGGTGTTCCGCAAGCTGAACGTGGAACGTGGTCTGCCGGTGCCGGTGGTGGTGCATTTCCGCTACGACCGCAAGGTGCCCGGCTCGCGCGAGCGGGTGGAGGCCCGCTGCCGGCGGGTACGCGACGAGATCATGAAGCGCTATCGGGACCTGTCCGAAAAGGGACTGATCGGCTGCCACATGGTGATTCGGGACAAGCGCAGTGGTTCGCAGCTGGAGCCGCTGGAGGCCTGAGGCCAACGGGAACGACATGAAGATCTGCAAGGTAGAGAAAACGCTGGTATCGACCAATCGCATTCGCGATCTGGGACATCGGCCCCTGCTGGTGGTGCAGGAGAAGGTCGGCGGTCCGCGGACCGTGGCGGTGGACGCCGTTGGCTGCGTGCCGGGGGATTGGGTGATCGTGGTGGGCTCGTCGGCGGCGCGGGAAGCGGCCGGGGACAAGTCCTACCCCAGTGATGCGACGATCGTCGGGATCATCGATCACTGGGAGGAGCAGTAACCCATGGACATCATGCGCGTGGAGGACGAGCTGACCGTAACCCGTCGTGTTGACGGGCTGAAAACGGCGTCCCTGCGCGTGCTGGTGGACGCGAAAGGTGGCCGGGCGGTCGCGGTGGATCCGGTCGGTGCGCACCCGGGGAACTGGGTGTTCACGATCAGCGGATCGGCCGCCCGCCTGGCGCTGGACGACAATTCGATCCTGACCGACCTGACGATCGGGGGGATCATTGATTACTGGGATGACGGCAGTGACGACACGTCGTCGTCGACCAGGGACAAGGCTGGGCAGGACCAGACCGATACCGGGCGCTCGGATGGCGGACGCAGGGCCGCGTGAGCGTCGAATTTTCGAAGTAACCGTAACTCCGGGAGAAAATAGCAATGGCGAGTGAAAACTTTGGTGTGGCCCTGGGCATGATCGAGACCCGCGGTCTGGTTCCGGCGATCGAGGCGGCGGATGCGATGACCAAGGCCT